>JAHELT010000094.1 GCA_024644045.1 Chromatiales bacterium
TGCCCGCTGCCAGATCGCCCAGCGTGGTCTGAGCGAGGGTCTCCAGCGAGACGTCGAATGCGGCACAAGGGCCTGCATCGCCCGGCGCGTCGTCGGCCGCGGTCACCGTCAGGCAGACACCGCTCACCGCAACGCTCTCACCGAGCGCCCGCTTAGCGAACATCGGCGCCCGCACCAGCAGCCGCCCGTCTCCCTGGCGGGTCTCGCTCGCCACGACCTCGCCGACTTCCTGCACCAGCCCCGTGAACACCGTCAGCCAGCCTCCAGGTCATACTGCTGCAGGGTCAGCGGCAGCGCGGTCGAACTGTCGAACTCGGCGCTCGCTTCGATACCGATACGCGCGATCCCGGCAACATCCTCGTTGCCGGGGTAGGCCGCGTACATGGCGCCCAGCGCGTAGTCCGCGCCCGCGCCGATGGCCCAGAAGCGCGAGTACTCGTACACCTCGCGCAAGGCGTACAGCCCGAAGATACCGTGCCGGTTCGCGATCAGCGCATCGATACGCGTCGATTCGTACGGGTCGTCATCCTCATCCTTGGTGTTCAGAAAGTAATGCTCCTTGAGCAACCGGTGCAGCTCCATGGCGGTGGCGAAAATCGCTTCGCGCGACTCGAACTCGGCAGTGAAAGATTTGCGTTGCATGACACTGTCGATCACCAGGGTGTGCGCGGCGCTGCCAACGACGCCGATGCAAGTGTCGCCGAAACGCTGCAACTTGTCGTGGTGCGCGTCGTACTGCGCCCCCTGTTTCATTTCTCCGAAGCTCGTCAGGCTGTCTGCGGCAATGCACACGGCGGCGTTCTTGCGCACGGCAACGATGGTCGACACTCAACTCTCCTCTCTTTCTGTGGGTGGTGCGGGGCGCAGGCGCAGACGCAGGTCCGCACCGAGCTTGCGCCATTCGTGCAGCTGCCAGCGCTTGCGTGCCGCCAGGCTCGGCAGCGAAAAATCGGCGAACGCCCGCGCGTCGCTGCCCAGCAGATCCATTGACATGTAGCACAGGATCTCGTCGACCAGGTCCGCCGCGAGCAGCGCGCCGCTCAGGGTTGCGCCGGCTTCGACATGCACCTCGTTGACCGCGTAGTCGCGCGCCAGCAGCGCCAGCACGGCGTACAGATCGAGCCTGTCCCCGCTGCGTTCAACGGTGCGCACGGCAGCTTCGCCTTCGTCGCTGCGGTCATCCACGGCGGGCGCTGCGCAGAGCAGCAGTGTATCGCCTACCAGGCTGAACAGGCGGGCCTCCGGCGGTACCCGCAAGTGGGTGTCGAGCACCACGCGCAGCGGCTGGAACAGCGGACCCTCGATGCCGAGCTCGGCGGGTGTCAGGCGCACGTTGAGCGACGGGTCGTCGGCCAGCACGGTCCCGCTGCCGGTCAGCACGCAGGAACTGCGCGCACGCCAGCGTTGGACGTCCCGGCGCGCCGCCGGGCCCGTGATCCAGCGGCTCTCGCCCGAAGCCATGGCGGTACGCCCGTCGAGGCTGGTCGCTACCTTGAGTCTGACCCAGGGCCGGCCGGTCTCGAGCCGCTTGAAAAACCCGCCGTTCAGAGCGCGCGCTTCGCTCCCCATGACGCCACAGGCCGTCTCGATCCCGGCCTGAGCCAGTGCCTGGAGACCCCCGCCCTGGACGTTGGGATTGGGATCGCGCACGGCGGCGACCACGCGTCTGACGCCGGCCCCGCGCAGCGCCTCGACGCACGGTCCGGTACGGCCCCGGTGATTGCACGGCTCCAGGGTCACGTACACGGTCGCACCGCTGGCGTTCTCACCTGCATTGCGCAACGCCGCCACTTCCGCATGCGCCTCCCCGGCCGCAAGGTGCCAGCCCTCGCCGACCACCCGCCCTTCACGGACGATCACACAGCCGACGCGCGGGTTCGGGTGTGTGGTATACAGGCCGCGTCGCGCCAGGCGCAGCGCGCGCGCCATGAACTCGTGATCCTGGGCGGATGGGTCGGACATCCGGCTAAGGCTCCCACCGATCAACCCGGACTGCAACACGCCCCGGCAGGCCGCCGGGCCGGGCAGCGGCGCCTTCAGCCGTCCCCTTCGTCGATCAGGGGCATCTGACCGCGCAGCTCCTCCGGCGTCAGCTCGCGCTCCAGGCGGTCGATCACTTCACGAAACGCGTGCACGTCCTCGAAGCTGCGGTAGACGGAGGCAAAGCGGATGTAAGCAACCTGATCCAGCCGGCGCAGCTCCTCCATCACCCACTCGCCGATCATGCGTGAGGGGATTTCGCGCTCGCCCTGCGCCAGTGCGGCGTGCTTGATGCGTCCGAGCGCCGCTTCCACGGCGTCGATCCCCACCGGGCGCTTCTCCAGGGCGCGCAGCATCCCGGCACGCAGTTTCGCCTCGCTGAAGACCTCGCGGCTGTTGTTGCTCTTGACCACCCGCGGCAGCGTGAGCTCGGCCGTCTCGTAGGTGGTGAAGCGTTCCTCGCAGCGCAGGCACTCGCGCCGCCGGCGAACCTGTTCGCCGTCGCTCGCCAGACGGGAATCGATCACCTTGCTGTCCAGGGCACCGCAGAAGGGGCAACGCATTACAGGGGCTGGGTGGGGGCTAAGTCACTGATGGCATTGCATTATACGGTACCCTTGCCCGGGCTCCAGCGTTTTCACCCCGTCCGGGCAATATTTGCTAAGCTCCCGCAGCCGAGCTGAGTGTCGTTCCGAGCGCATGGTTGAAGCACCCCACATCGCCACCCCCCGCCGCGCGGACCGCCGCCCCGGCGCCCGGATCAGTATGCCGGCGGGCGCTTCGCTTATCTGCCTGGTGGGCCTGCTTGCGTTCACGCCGCCCGCGCCGGCGCAAAGCCGCACATCGAGTTCGACCTCGCTGCGCTATGCGAACGAACCCTTCATCGTGTTGACCACCCTGCGCTTCGGGCGCTATGAAACGGCCTTGAAGTTCGACGACGAGACCGGCACGCGAAATTTCGACAACGGCTTCGTGATCATCGAGCTGTTCGACGAGGTGACGACCAATACGTTCGGCGGCTTCACCCTGGGTCACGTGTCGCCCTCGCCGGACGGCCGCCCGGCAACGGCAGGCATCAACCTCAACGGCTTCTCGCTGGGCATCGGCTTCGAGGGACGCTACCCGGTGATCAGCGACAACGTGGCGCTGGTGATCGCGGCAAACTACGAGTACGTGGACGCCGGCGGCCGGCGCGAAGATCAGGAAACCGACTACGAGTGGTGGTCGCTCCACGCGCGCGCAGGGCTCGGATTGCGTGCCGGCCGTGTGGAGCTCCGGGGCGGCGCCACCTACCGCCGACTGGACGGCGAGGAGCGCACGCGCGGCGACGTCAACCAGACCACGAATTTCGAGATCGACCGCACGGAAGCCGGATTTGTCGAGCTCGAGTTCAACGTCGACCCGAAGGGCTACATCGGCCTGATCGTCGAGGACGGCGGCACCGATCAGGTCAACTTCTATTTCCGGCGGTTTTTCTGAACGACGCGGACCGCGGCGCGGCCGTGCCCCGCCGGCGCAGAATCGAGTTTTCGGAGTAAATGCATGGCGCAGTACGTGTACACCATGATGGGTGTCGGCAAGGTGGTTCCCCCGAAACGGGAGATCCTGCGCAACATCAGCCTGAGTTTTTTCCCCGGCGCCAAGATCGGCGTGCTCGGCTACAACGGCGCCGGCAAATCCACGCTGCTCAAGATCATGGCCGGCGAAGACACCGAGTACCATGGGGAAGCGCGCCCGCAGCCGGGCATCCGGGTCGGTTACCTGCCGCAGGAGCCGCGCCTCGACGATGACAAGGACGTGCGGGCCAACGTCGAACAGGGCGTGGCCGAGACCAAAGCACTGCTCGAGCGTTTCGACGAGGTCAGCGCCCGGTTCGGCGAGCCGATGGACGACGAGGCCATGAACGCGCTGCTCGAAGAGCAGGCGAAGCTGCAGGATGCGATCGAGGCGGCCAACGCCTGGGAGCTCGAGCGCACGCTCGACGTCGCGGCCGACGCGCTGCGCCTGCCGCCGTGGGACGCCGCCGTAGCAAAGCTATCAGGCGGCGAGCGCCGGCGCGTGGCGCTGTGCCAGCTGCTGCTGTCCTCGCCCGACATGCTGATCCTCGACGAGCCGACCAACCACCTGGACGCGGAATCGGTCGCCTGGCTGGAGCGCTTTCTCAAGGAGTACCCGGGCACCGTGATTGCGGTCACCCATGACCGCTATTTCCTCGACAACGTCGCGGGCTGGATACTGGAGCTGGACCGCGGCCACGGGATTCCGTGGGAAGGCAACTACTCCTCCTGGCTGGAGCAGAAGTCACAGCGCCTGGCGGTCGAAGAAAAGCAGGAGGCGGCACGACGCAAGGCGATGGAACGCGAGCTCGAATGGGCCCGCGCCGCGCCAAAGGGCCGGCATGCCAAGAGCAAGGCGCGCCTGAAACAGCTCGAGGAGCTGGCCTCGCAGGAGTTTCAGAAGCGCAGCGAAACCAACGAGCTGTACATCCCACCCGGGCCGAGGCTCGGCGAGCTGGTGGTCGAGGTGACCGACCTGCACAAGCGATTCGACGACCGCGAGCTGTACAACGGCGTAAGCTTCAAGGTACCGCCCGGCTCGATCGTCGGCGTGATCGGTGCGAACGGCACCGGCAAGACCACGCTGTTCCGCCTGCTCACCGGCGCCGAGCAGCCCGACAGCGGCAGCGTGCGTCTCGGGGAAAGCGTCAGCATCGCCTACGTCGATCAGTCGCGCGACTCGCTCAACGGTGAGAACACGGTATGGCAGGAGATTTCTGACGGCCACGAGCACATCAACGTCGGCAAGTACGAGATCGGCTCGCGCGCCTACGTGTCACGCTTCAACTTTCGCGGCGCCGATCAGCAGAAGTTCGTCGCGGATCTGTCCGGCGGCGAGCGCAACCGAGTGCACCTCGCAAAGGTACTGCGCAGCGGTGGCAACCTGCTGCTGCTCGACGAACCGACTAACGACCTCGATGTCGAAACGCTGCGTGCCCTCGAGGAGGCGCTGTTGAACTTTCCAGGCTGCGCCATCGTTATCTCACACGACCGCTGGTTTCTCGATCGCATCGCCACGCACATGCTCGCGTTCGAGGACGATGGCACGATCACCTGGCTGGAAGGCAACCACGCGGACTACGTCGAGGACCTGCGGCGCCGCAAAGGCGCCGACGCCGACCAGCCGCACCGCGTGAAATACAAACGCCTCGCCTAGGGACTGTCCCCTCTGCACGAAGCCAGACGAAGCCCCTGATATTGCGCCTTTCCTACCACAGATAACGCTTTCGGGGATTGTCACTCCTCGTGCACGATATCGAAATAAGCCCCTGACACTGCGCCGTTCCTACCACAGACAACGCCCAGGGACTGTCCCCTGCGCAGGGCACCGAACGAAACACTGGACACCGTATGCTTGCTACTTCAGCACACGCTTTCGGGGACTGTCCCTCTTCCCGGGCGTGAGGCACGAGCGCCCTAGCGCAGCAATACCACCAGCCGCGGCATGAACAGCAGCATGCAGATAGCTAGGTACAGCAGCGGCTCGCCGTAATCAGCTTTCACCAGCCACGTGTAGTGCACGATCCCGCCCAGCGCAGCGAGGTACACACCGCGGTGCAGTCGCTGCCAGCCGCGTTTCATCCGGCGCACTGAATAGCTGTTCGAGGTAACCGCGAGGGCCAGCAGAATGCACCACGCCGTGAACCCAACCGTGATGTACGGTTTCTCCAGGATGTCGGCGAAAATATCTGCGACCAGAAAGCTGTGGTCCAACCACGCAAACGTCAGAAAGTGCAGGCACGCATAAAAAAAAGTAAACAAGCCCAGCATACGCCGTATACGCAGCGGCCAGCCCCAGCCTGAAAACCGGCGCAGCGGCGTCATGGCGAGCGTGATCAGCAGCATGCGCAAGGTCCATTCACCCGACCAGGCGGTGACGGTCTCGACCGGATTGGCGCCAAGGCCCTCGCCGATCGCCGTCAGCACCAGCAACGCGACGGGCAGCAGGCAAACGAGGAATACGAACGGCTTCAACAACAGCCGCAGGCGAATCACGCCGCCGCTCACGCGCGGCGTCGATGTGGACTCGCTGCTCACCGAGCCTTCAGCCATGCGGCGCCGGCCGTACCGCCCTGTCGCCCGAACCGCTCAGCGACAATGTCCGAACGTTACGCGCCCGCGTCAAAAGAACTTCTGCAGATCCATACCCGAATACAGCCCGGCGACCTGCTCGCCATAACCGTTGAACGGAAGCGTGGGTATGCGGTTCGCAAACAGCGATTCGAGCAGCGAACGTTCGCCGGCGATACGCCGTTCCTTGGCCTGGCTCCAGCGCGGATGCGGACGGTCTGGATTCACGTTGGAGAAAAAGCCGTACTCACGCGGCGCTGAATCGTTCCAGGTGGTGCGCGGCTGACTCTCACGGAAGTTCATGCGCACGATCGACTTGATGCTCTTGAAGCCGTACTTCCACGGCACCACCAGGCGCAGCGGCGCGCCGTTCTGGTTGGGCAGCGTCTCACCGTACATGCCGACCGCAATCAGGGTCAGCGGGTTCATGGCCTCGTCCATGCGCAGCCCCTCGCGGTACGGCCAGTCGAGGATCGGGTAGCGCTGACCGCGCATCTGCTCCGGATCCAGCAGGGTCTCGAACTCGACGTACTTGGCGCTGGCGCGCGGCTCGAAGCGCTTCAGGAGATCGGCCAGCGGGAACCCCACCCAGGGGATGATCATCGACCAGGCTTCCACGCAGCGGAACCGGTAGGTGCGCTCCTCGAGGCTCATCCAGCCCAGAATCTCGTCGATGTCGAACCGTCCGGGTTTGTCCACCTGGCCTTCGACGACCACCGTCCAGGGGCGTGTCTTCAGCGTGTGGGCATGCTCGGCGGGGTCTTTCTTGTCCGTGCCGAACTCGTAGAAATTGTTGTAGCTGGTGGCATCATTGAAGGTAGTGAGCTCCTCCTCCGTGGTGAAGCTGCTCTTCGATACGCCGCTGAGCTTGGTGCCCGTCTGCGACGCCTGCGCACCGCCGAAGCCGGCAATGCCCCCGGCGGCAGCCGCCGCCGTGAAGCGCAGAAACCGGCGCCGCCCGGCATAAATCGCCTGCGGCGTCACCTGGGAGTCGGGGATTTCGCTACCCGGACGAATTCTGAATGCCATGCGCGGTACCTTCTGATTGAGTCCCCGCAAAGCTTATTGCACTTGCGGCGGCTAAGTATCACACACTTGTCACAGTCGGAGGATCACTGAAATCATCCGACCCAGACGCGCGCATTGCGGAACAGCCGCAGCCAGGGTGCATCCTCGTCCCAGTCCGACGGGTGCCAGGAATGCTGCACGCGCCGGAAAACGCGCTCCGGGTGCGGCATCATGATCGTCACCCGGCCGTCCGCGCTGCTGAAACCGGTGATGCCCTGCGGGGAACCGTTCGGGTTCAGTGGATAGCGTTCCGTGGGTTCGCCCTGGTGATCGACGTAACGCAGCGCCACCAGCGCCGGGACAGCGTCTTCGTCCGGGTAACTCGCCCGCCCTTCCCCGTGCGCCACCACCACCGGCAGGCGCGAGCCCTGCATGCCGCTGAGCAGTACCGACGGGGAGTCTTCGATGTGCACCAGGCTCAGGCGGGCCTCGAACTGCTCCGAGCGATTGCGCACAAACGCCGGCCAGTGCTCGGTACCCGGGATCAACGCCTTAAGGTGCGCCAGCATCTGGCACCCGTTGCATACACCTAACGCAAAGGTACTCGAACGCGCAAAGAAGGCCGCAAACGCGTCGCGTGCACGCCCGTTGTGCAGAATCGTTTTCGCCCAGCCGCCGCCGGCTCCCAGCACGTCGCCGTAGGAAAATCCGCCGCAGGCCGCAAGTCCGTGGAAAGTATCGAGCGTGTGGCGTCCGCTCAGGACATCCGACATGTGCACGTCGATGGCGCTGAACCCGGCACGGTCAAAGGCGGCCGCCATCTCGACGTGGCCGTTGACCCCCTGTTCGCGCAGGATAGCAACGCGCGGTCTCGCGCCGCGTGAGACAAAAGGGGCCGCGATGTCTTCGTCATGGTCGAACGTCGCGTGCACGTGCAGGCCCGGATCGGCGTCGTCCGTGATCCCGGTATGCTCCTGTTCTGCACACTCCGGGTTATCGCGTAGCGCCTGCAAGCGGTAGCTGGTTTCGCCCCACACTGCCTGAAGTGTCTTGCGGTCAGCCGCGTAAACCGTCGCGCCCCTGTGCTGGACCTGGAATTCCTCGTCCACGCGCAGCCGCCCTATCGCATACGCATTGCTGTGCAACCCCGCATCACGCAGGATCGACAACGCCGTTTCCAGACCGGCGTCGGGCACCTGGAGCACCGCGCCCAGTTCTTCAGTGAACAGGAACGGCAGCGTATCCTGCGCGTCGGGCACCTCGAGCGTAACGCCGCAGCGCGCCGCGAAAGCCATTTCACATACGCTGGTGAACAAGCCCCCATCGCTGCGGTCGTGATAGGCAAGCAGCAGCCCGCGCTCGCGCAGGGCGCGGCATGCCTCGAACAGCGCGCGCAGCCGATCCGGATCATCCAGGTCCGCCGGCTCCCCGCCTGTCTGGGAGAACGCCTGAGCAAGCGCTGAGGCGCCTAGCCGATTTCGGCCCGCGCCGAGATCGACCAGCAGCAGGCGGGAGGGAACGTCTGTCTTGAGTTCGGGCGTTACCGTGTCGCGCACGTCCACCACGGGAGCGAAGGCCGAAACGATGAGTGACAGGGGCGCGCGCATTTCGCGCTCTCGGCTACCCGCCGGCCAGACGGTTTTCATCGACAGCGAGTCTTTACCCACCGGGATCGCAATGCCGAGCTGAGGACACAGCTCCGCGCCTACCGCGCGAACCGTGTCGAACAGCGCCGCGTCTTCTGTCGCGTCACCGCAGGCCGCCATCCAGTTAGCGGACAGCTTGATCTGACCCAGGGTGCGTACATCCGCGGCCATCAGGTTGGTCAGCGCCTCTCCTACCGCCATGCGTCCCGACGCCGGGGCATCGAGCAACGCCGCCGGGGTGCGTTCGCCCATTGCCATCGCCTCGCCGGCGTAGCCCTGGTAGTCGTTGACCGTGACCGCGCAGTCGGCGACCGGCACCTGCCAGGGTCCCACCATCTGATCGCGGCAGACCTGGCCGCCGACGCTGCGATCGCCGATAGTGATCAGAAAGCCCTTCGCGGCCACCGCCGGGATGCGCAACACGCGTTCGACGGCTTCTTCAAGTTCGACATCGTGCAGCGTCAGCGGCGAATCAACCGCAGCACTGCGGTGCGCCGTGCGGTGCATCATCGGCGGCTTACCGAGCAGCATCGCGAGCGGCAGATCAACCGGCACGTCTGCGTGCACGCTGTCATCGACGCGCAGGTTTGCCACCTCCGTGGCCTCACCCACAACCGAAACCGGACAGCGCTCCCGTTCGCAAAGGCGTTTGAAGTCGTCCAACCGATCGGGCTCAACGGCAAGCACGTAACGCTCCTGCGCTTCGTTGCACCAGATCTCCATCGGCGAGAGACCGGGTTCGGCGCTGGGGATGGCGCGCAGCTGAATGCGGCCCCCGCGCCCGGCATCGTCGATCAGTTCGGGCAGTGCGTTCGACAGGCCGCCGGCACCCACGTCATGAATCGATACGATCGGATTGTCATCGCCCATGGCGATGCAGCGTTCGATGACTTCCTGGCAGCGGCGCTGCATCTCCGCGTTGTCACGTTGCACCGAGGCGAAATCCAGGCTTTCGCTGCTGCTTCCGGAGGCCATCGAAGAGGCAGCCCCGCCGCCCAGTCCGATCAGCATAGCCGGTCCGCCGATCACCAGCAGCGCCGCGCCGGCGCCGAAGCGCTGCTTGTCCACGTGTTGCTGGCGCATGCTGCCGAGCCCGCCGGCGATCATGATCGGTTTGTGGTAGCCGCGGAGCTGCCCCGGGCGCTGCGGGTCGGGCACTTCCAGCGTGCGGAAGTAACCGCACAAATTCGGACGTCCGAATTCGTTGTTGAACGCCGCGGCCCCGATCGGACCTTCGAGCATGATGTCCAAGGCCGACACGATACGGTCAGGCTTGCCATAGTCGACCTCCCAGGGCTGCGCGAAGTCCGGAATACGCAGGTCGGAGACCGAAAAGCCGCACAGCCCGGCTTTGGGATGCCCGCCGCGGCCGGTCGCACCTTCGTCGCGGATTTCGCCGCCGGCACCGGTTGCGGCTCCCGGAAAGGGCGAGATGGCGGTGGGATGATTGTGTGTCTCCACCTTGATCTGCACTGGTATGGCTTCCTGCACCGCCCGGTACTCACCGTCGGCCTGCGCGTAGAACCGGGCGCCCTTGTACCCCTCGATGACTGCGGCATTGTCGCTGTACGCCGACAGCACGCCCTGGGGGCTCGCGCGATGCGATTCGCGGATCATGTCGAACAGCGAGCTGTTCTGCGTAACGCCATCGACGTCCCAGCGGGCGTTGAAGATCTTGTGCCGGCAATGCTCCGAGTTGGCCTGGGCGAACATCATCAGCTCGACGTCGCTCGGGTCACGCCCCAGTTCGGCGTAGTGCTCAGCGAGGTAGTCGATCTCGCCCTCGGACAGGGCGAGCCCCAGCTCCCGATCGGCGCCGCGCAGGGCCGCGGGGGCATCACTTCCCAACGCGATTCGAACCAGCGGGGCCGGCGCAGCATGCTGGAACAGCTGCTCCGCCTGTTGCAGGTCGTGAACCACGGTCTGGGTCATCCGGTCATGCAGGAGTGCAGCCAGGCCATCGCGCTCGTCATCCATCAAGGGCATCTCAAAGGCGTATTCCGTGGCCCGCTCCACGCGGCGCACAGCGTCCAGCCCCGCGTTGTGAAGAATATCGGTGGCCTTGGAGGACCACGGGGAGATTGAACCCAGGCGCGGCAGTACATATATACAAGTACCGGGAGGCGGCAGCGCGGATTCAGCCGCTGCCGGCTCATTGAGCAGGGATGCCAGAGCGCGTTGCTCGTCAGGGTCGAGGTCTCGGGAGGTCTCGAGCAGGTGGATGTGGCGGGCAACCACGGCGGACAGATCAGGTATCACGCCGCGCAGGCGCTGCAGCAGCCGGGTCAACCGGAACGGCGAAGCGGCCACGCCGCCGTAGAGAACGAGCATCTAGTGTCCGATAAAGGCGCCGGTGCGCAAGGTGGCGCAATGATAATGCATGGTGCGGGCGGCCTCCAGATAAGCGCAACCGCAACGTGTCCGTGGTAGAATAATAGGTTCTTAAGGGGGCGACTTGGCTTCGACGCGGGTAGCAAAACCTTAGGTGCATGCCGAGGCGCAGACCACCTCGTAAATCCAGCTGCAACCTTTATAGTTGCCAACGACGACAACTACGCACTCGCCGCTTAATACCCGGTAGGGTGCCGTCCGGACTGGGGCCGTGCTTGTGCGCCCAGCCCCGGGCGTCATCTCTCACAAGATCGCGGTGAAGCTCTCCCGGGGCGGATCCGTTAAACACTCACCGGGATCGCCGTCGGTCTTCCCTGCCCATCGGGTAGCCGCCGGTTAAAACAATCGATGGGATAAGCATGTAGAGCCGAAGGCGGAGTGCTTGCGGACGCGGGTTCGATTCCCGCCGCCTCCACCAGATAACCCCAGATAGGCTCTGATATATCAGGGCCTTCTTCTTTCATACACCCAATAAGTTACGGACTGCTTATCGGAAATTTTAGCCAGTGCGTCGAGCAGTTATCTTGGGTCAGGCGCTTTGTCAATTCGCGTGCTCCCTGAAGCTAAAAACCGCGGCACCGAGTAAGACCTACCGAGCGCGGCCCCCGTTGCTCACAAAATCGCTAAGCCATGTACTGGGTGAGATCACCGAGCTTCGTTTCGGAGGATTTTCCAGCAGCAAGCGATCACCAGTGACCAGAATGCTTCCCGAGTAGGCGCTCAATAGGGCCCAAAGATGGTCGTCGCCCCGATCGGGCGCAGTAGAACCGGGCTTCGGTTCACGCCAAATCGCGTTGGCCGTCAGTTCAACAAGTAGCTGATCAATCTGTGTTTCTGTCAAACCGTGAAGCTTCACGAGCTTCGGTCTAGACAGCACCGAGCGATACTCGTCGAGAAGCGCTGGCGATAAAAGGAAGACCTGCGTCCCCGACAACATCGCGTCCAGAACCAATGCAACCGGGCTACGGCCCGAACCCGTGACCAGGCCAGCGACCACTACATTGGTGTCAACGACGAAGACGGGTGGACTCATCGCTTACGCGCGGTACGTGTCTCCTCGACAGCCAACTCCAATGCCGCATCCGGATCGAGCTGCGCTCGCTTGCGAGCCTGTGCGACCAAAGCACGGGCACTTGCCTGGTCCTGTATGCCGCGCAGGCGCAGACTCTCCTCAATGATTGAGGCAATGGAACGCCCCTGCCGCGCCGCCGTTTCCTTCAGGGCACGGTGCAAATCGTCATCGAGAGTAACTGTCAAACGACTCATACCAAGTCTCTCTTGATTTCACCCGCTAAAGCCTAGCACATAGGCACCAATGCACCAAAACATCACATGCGGTTTTGAGCGCCCTGGGCTCAGAAAGCTATCGTGCAATCTACGCATACCGGTGCCAATTCCTCTCACTTCCTAGCAGATCTTCGCGGGGGTATCTACAGGGGCATTTATGACATTTAGCCATTTAAGCTATTGATCTATAACGCAGTGTGGCTGTCGCCGCCTCCACCGAAATCATATCCAAAGCCGTCCCAAGACGGCTTTTGGTTGTGAACAGCTGGTTAGCTTGCCTTCTCGTCCCTGCCAGTCCTTGGCGATTCATTGCAATCTGAGGGGCTGGTCGGAGGCGTCGCGGCCAGGAACGGGACGGAGGTGAGCGCTCAACGGCGACGGCGTGTGCGCCTGCCATGCGCGGATACGGCCGCGAGGAGCAACGTAAGCCACAGCCAGCCGAGCGCGCTCGAGGTACTGCTCTGGCCGCCGCTGCCTTCGCCGCTCGTTTCACTCCCGTCGTCGCCGCTGTCCACGGGGGTCGTAGCTTGGGGATTGACCACGATGGTGAGCTGATCGAAAGCCACCGTTAGGCCATCATCGACCGTGAGCCGCAGCACATAGGTACCTGCAAGCGGAAAACTCGCGGTCGTGTCCACGGCGTTGAGATCTGCAAACACCACGGTGCCCGGGCCACTCTCCTGACTCCAGATCGTACTGACCCGCCCCGGCACTGCGGGCAACCCGTCATCACTGACGGTGGCGTCCAGGACCACCTCGCTGGGCAGTGTGACATCCTGATCGGGCCCGGCGTCGACAGCCGGTGCCTGATTCGCCGCGCCTCCCGTGCCGTACTCCACGTACAGACGTGGAGCGGCAGTCGGAACGATCTCAAATGCTGCCGCGGTACGCCGCCCGGACCCACTGATGATAATCGCCAGCGAGTTGTCACTCAGCCAGCCGGGCCGGTCGACGATCTCCTGAATGATCGCCGCGATATCCGGGGTTCGCTGGTCGGGACCGGCCTCGCCTACCACCGTCCACGGGACCGGGTCCCAGGCAACCATGGACGCGGTGCGAGCTCTGCCGGAGATACTGCCGGGGGTGGCGGTAAACGGTGAGGCGTTGTCGGTGGCCTCACCCTGGATCGCAAGAGACGTGACCTCCGTGCCGGCCTCGTCTACCTGGAACTGAACATACGCATTGAAGATCGTGGCCCCCTGCGGCACCAGCACACTGTTGAAGCGGATCCCGACCGTCTGCTCGCTGCCGCCATCGAAGACCAGCTCGAGATCGGTGCTGTCGAGCGTCACGGCCCCGGCGCCGCTTTCCTCAGCGTCATCGGCGCCGGCGGCTATGCCGACTTCCACGGCGGCCACTTGCGTACCTTCCGGATAAACCCTCACCGTAAGCTCATCGAAAACCGCGACCTCACCGTCATCGGCCGTCAGCCGCAGCACATAGGTGCCGGTGACCGGGAAACTCGCCGTCGTAACGATCGCCAGCGCATTGGCAAACGTCACAGCGCCCGGGCCGCTCACCTGGCTCCAGGTGGTGGTCAGCGTACCGGGCGGGTTTGGAAGCCCGTCGTCACTCGCCGTCCCGTTCAGCGCGGCGAGATCCGGCAGCGCAACCGGCTGGTCCGGCCCGGCCGCCACGCTCGGCGCCTGGTTGATCGGCGGATCGACGGTAACCGTCAGCTGATCAGACGGCGCGAACTCACCGTCGTCAGCCGTCAGTCGCAGCACGTAAGTGCCGGTGACCGGGAAACTCGCCGTCGTAACGATCGCCAGCGCATTGGCAAACGTCACAGCGCCCGGACCGCTCACCTGGCTCCAGGTCGTGGCCACTGTCCCCGGCGGGTTCGGCAACCCGTCGTCGTTTACCGTCCCATTCAGCGCCGCGATCTCCGGCAGGGTAATCGTCTGATCCGGCCCGGCCGCCACGCCCGGCGCCTGGTTGACCGGCGGATCCACGGTAACCGTCAGCTGATCAAACGGCGCGAACTCGCTGTCATCGGCCGTCAGTCGCAGCACGTAGGTGCCTTCGGTCGGGAAGCTGGCCGTGGTATCGACTGCGCTTATGTCGACGAATGCCACCGTAGCCGGGCCGCTTACCTGCGTCCAGAGGGTGGTCACCGTAGCGGTAGGCAGCCCGTCATCGAGTACCGTGCCGTTCAGCGCAACACTGCTGGTCGGCAAGCTGATCGACTGGTCCGGTCCGGCGCTGACAATCGGCGGCCGGTTCACCGGCGGGCCGCTGCTTCCAGCCACTTCAAACACCAGACCGTCGTTCTCGTTCGGATCGCTGTTGTTGTCGACGCGGCGATCCACGATATAGACGCTGATGCCGGACGCCTGGCTCGAAGGCGCAATCGTGAGACCGGCCGGGTTCGACAGCCCCACCGCCTCGGCCGCCGATATATCGATTGTGGACAGCAGCGTGCCGGTGACGGAAAACTGAAACAGCAGATTCCTGGGGTTTCCGACCGCCAACAACGTACCGTCGTCCGTGTCGTACTCGATGCCCTCGGGATCCGTCAACCCGGCGGCAGCCGTGTCGAAGCTGGTCACCACATCATCGCCCCCGCCGGCGGGCGGACCATCGAAGATGCCGTTGGGCCCCGGCGACACGCGGTAGATCTCGTTGTTTACGCCGTCGGAGACAAACAGCTCCCCGAGTGCCGGAGCGAAGGCAACGCCCTCCGGGTCGTTGCTGGGCGGCGAAAAGTCCCGCGTGCTGAACTCCGTGACGATGTCGTCGGCGGTGCCGTAACGCAGGTCCGGCCCCGGATTCATCTCGGAGATCTCCCGGTCGTTGTCGTCGGAGAAGAAGATACGGTTGTTGAGCGGATTGATGTTGCTCACACCCGTGGGCTCGTCGGAAAATGCCGGATCGGTCGTGGAGGTGGCCAACAGGCTGCCGCCCAGGGTGATCTCAAACAGGTTGTTACCCGTATACAGCGCGGGGATTTCGTTGACCTCGCCGTCGCTGATCAGCAGCGTCCCGGTCGTATTGAGGTACGCGATCCCCGAGGGATCGGGACTCGGCGGCATGTACAGTGAGGTGTCGATGACATTGGCGAGCGTCGCCGGCCCCGTAAACGTGACCCCGATCAGAGAAAACGACCGCGACGGTTTTGCCGGCGGCGGCGGTTGCAGGAACGACACTTCAGTGATTCCGCCAGTGCGCGCGTCATCCCCGCGGTCGGCGATGTAAAGACTCAGCTCCGCCGCGTCGTCAGTCAGATCACCGCTGGGCGCAAACACCATGCCTTGCGGCTGCCCCAGGTGGATATCAGACACGTCGCGCGTCGCCAGCAGACGCCCGTGCTCAGTCAACGCATACAGACGTCCGCGTTCCGGGCTCAACACATACAGGTGTCCGTCATGCGGATTGAAGGCGATGCCGCGCACATCATCCAACTCGTCACCGCCCAGCCCCAGCACCGCGACTGCTGCGTCCGCAAAACCCCGATCCGCACCCGGCGTGATGCGTAACACCCGTGCGCCAGCCCCATCCAGAACGTACAGTGTACCGCTCGCTGGATCGACAGCCATGCCCTGCGCGTCGCCCACGCCCCAGGCGCTGATGTCGAACCGCTCGATCGCGCCGAGCTCGCTGCCGTTCAGCGCCACCGCCAGCAGCGTCGCGCCCTGGCCGTCCAGCACCAGCACCCGGTCAAACGTCGGATCAAACCCAACGTTCCACGGCTCACTGAGCATCACAGCCAGATCGATGGACCCGAGGTGGTCCCCCAACTGCGAGATGACCGCCAGCCGGTGGCCACCTGCCGCGGACCCCTGACCAACGAAAAACACCTTCCGATCGGCCGCGTACCCCAGACCGACCGGGTGACTGACCCCCATGTCCGCTGCTTCGATCGTCTGCGCCTGCCGCGCAAACAGCGACTCATCCGACCCACTCGAACAGGCGCCCAGCAGCACGGCGAAAACGCCCACGAGTAGGCGGGTGCACCAATCCGTTGCGCGGGTCTGTCTAAAGGGCGGGACCATTTGCCTTAGTCGATTATTGTTGTTTTGGATTCTCTTCAGTTCCCGGATTCAGGTCTGATGGCATTCATAATGGTTCTCCTTCGTTTGTCCAGATTCGAATCGGTGTCTTGCCTGGTTGCCGCCGAGTCCTCGTTCGTTGTGAGAGTACTGGAATTCGGCTGCGATTCGGACGCCACCCCACCCCCGGGGCATTCGTGATACACGCTCGCCGACCGTGACAGATCGCGTCCCGTCTCACTCCCTCGCGTTGACCGACGAACCCCTCACGGCAAGTTTCATGCTCGAATTTGTAAGCGGCGTGTTTTCAGCGACTTACTGAGAGCGTTCAGGTTGCCGGTGCAACTTCTGTAATACTGTTCGACGATCACGAGTGAAAATGATGCAGCACATACTGTGCCTATTGGATGCTCCACCTCGGTCTCCTGGGGGGCCTGTTTGTTATTGATACTAGTTGAGTTGATTTCCCCTAACCAGAATTTGGCTCGAATAGTCAACCATCTTCGAGATTCTCCTGCACATTCGACCGGAATCGCCCTATCTGGCGTTCTCTTATCCTAACTTCCGCTATCAGAGCGGTCCGGGGGTACATTGGGGGTAGCCATACTACGAATGGCTGGTCCGAACCGGCGCAGCAACACAGGGCGAAATCGATCACGGTCCCCGGTTTTCAGCTGCCCGTGGTTTTCAGAAACGCGATCTCGTCGTCGCTCTCCTCGCGAATACCCAGGTCTTCCATGATCGAGTAGGCCGCCGGCAGCACCAGCAGCAATAGCAGCGTCGACGAAACGAGCCCGAAGACAACGCTCGCGACCAGCGGCACCAGCACCTGCGCCTGCAGGCTGGTCTCGGACAACAGTGGCAGCATCCCGGCGATTGTCGTTACCGAGGTGAGAAAAATCGCGCGGAAGCGGTCGCGCACGGCCTGCCCGGCAGCGTCGTGCAGGCTCAGGCCCTCGCGGCTGCGCAGCTTGACGAACTCGACCACGAGGATCGAATCGTTGACGACGATGCCGGCAAGCGAGACGAAGCCGATCATGCTCGGCAAGGTCAGATCGAGCCCCATCAGCTTGTGCCCCCAGATCACCCCGATCAGCGCCAGCGGGATATTCATCAGCACCACCAGCGGTTCGCGGTAATTGCGAAACTGGAAGCTGAGCAGGAAATAGACCCCGGCAATGCCGAGAATGAACCCGGTCAGCACCGAACGGTTGGTCTCGCTCGAATTCTTGACCTCGCCCTCGAGGCTGACGGCGAGACCCGGGTAGCGCCCCACCAGCTCGGGTAGAAACCGGTCGCGCGTATCGCCGATGACATCGTTGGTGTTGGCGATCTCGGCGTCGACGTCGCCTGAGACCGTAACCGTGCGACGGTGGTCGATGCGCTTGATGCGCGAGAATTCGCGCTTCTCTTCGAGGCGCGCAATCGCGCCGAGCGGTATGTCGACGCCCTGGTCGTTAAACAGTGTCAACTGCTCGAAATCGCGCAGCGCGTTGACGCGATCGGTATCGAGGCGGACGTTGATCTCGTAGGCCTCGCGGCCGCGGTAGACGTCATCGACCTTGACGCCCTGATAAGCCGCGCGCAATTGCTGCGCGAGCTGCTGCGCGTTGAGCCCCGACGCAAGCGCACCGGATTGCTGACTCACCGTGAACTGTGGCTTACCGAGACGCAGGTCATCCATGACGTTAGACACGCCGGAATAACCGCCCAGCCACGTCTGCAGTTCCCACGACGCTCGTGATAACAGGTGCAAATCGTCATGCTGCAGCCGGATCGATATCGCCTGCCCTGCCGGGCCGAACGCCGGTTCCTTGATCTGTACCGACACCGCGTCGGGTATCGCGCCGACGGTTTCGAGCCAGGTGCGCCTGAGCTCGTTAAGGGACGTGTTGCGCCGCTCGGAGTCGAGCAGGTCGAGGCTGATCGTCGCGAGGTGCGCGCCCTGCTCGCCGGCATCGGCGTTGTTGCTGTAGAACACCTGCACGTGGCGAACCAGGTCGCCCTCGTCTTCCGGCGGCAATTGCTGTGTCGTTGCGTCAAGGCTCGATAGCAACCGCGCGACCACCGCCTCGGTGCGCTCGAGCGGCGTACCCTGAGGCATGATGATGCGCGCCTCGAGCACGTTGCCTTCCAGGTCCGGAAAGGCCT
>JAHELT010000247.1 GCA_024644045.1 Chromatiales bacterium
CGGTTCAGTACAACGTCAAGGCGGCGGAAGACTTTATTTTCAACGTGCGCGACCCGGATGCCACGGTGCAGCAGGTCTCGGAAAGCGCCATTCGCGAAGTGGTGGGCGCCAACGACATGGACTTCATTCTGAAGGAAGGCCGCGAGACCATCGCCGCGGAAACGCTGGTGAGCATGCAGCAGATCCTCGACGACTACCGGACCGGGATCAACATGACGACCGTGAACCTGGAACGCGCGCAGCCGCCCGAAGCGGTGCAGGCAGCTTTCAACGATGCCAACAAAGCCCGCGAGGACAAGGAACGCTTCATCAACGAGGCGGAGGCTTACTCCAACGGCATCATCCCGCGCGCACGCGGTGATGCGCGGCGTTTCCTGGAAGAGGCCAAGGCCTACCGTACCCGCGTGGTGAAATCGGCAGAGGGAGAATCGCAGCGCTTTCTGAACCTGCTCCAGGAGTACGAGAAAGCGCCCAAGGTCACGCGGGACCGGCTGTACCTGGAAACCGTGGAGGCCGTGTTGAGCAATTCCAGCAAGATCATGATCGACGTGGAAGGCGGAAACAACCTGATGTACGTGCCGCTGGATGCCATCCTGCGCAACCAGGGCATCACGCCCGGTGGTACGGCGCTCGGCGGCCGTGACTCGGAGACGTTTGTGACCAGCGAGAACGATACCGGCTCAGGATTCGACAGCGATCGACGTTCGAGGGGTAGCCGCGAATGATCCGCACCTATGCCATTGTCATACTGCTGGCTATCGTCGCCGTGGCGGTGTCGCTGTTTGCGTTCACGGTTAGCGAAACAGAACGCGCCCTGGTGCTGGCCTTCGGTAAGATTCATCGCGCCGACTACGAACCCGGGCTGCACTTCAAGAATCCGCTGTACACTGTGCACAAGTTCGACAAGCGCATACTGACCCTGGATACCCGCCCCGACAGTGCGCTGACCAGCGAGAAGAAGAACGTGGTGGTCGATTCGTTTGTGAAGTGGCGGATCCTCAATACGGCGGAATTCTTCAAGAAAACCGGCGGTGACGAGCGGCGGGCGCTGACCCTGCTTTCGCAGTTCGTCAAGAAAGGGGTGCTCGACTCGATCGGTAAACGCACGGTGCAGGAGGTGATATCCGGCGAACGCGCGGCGCTGATGGCAGAAGTGAAGCGTCAGGCCGGCGAGGCGGCGAACGAACTGGGGATAGAGATCGTCGATGTGCGCGTCAAGAAAGTGGAGTTCCCGCCGGACGTGAACAATTCGGTCTACCAGCGCATGGAAAAGGAACGCGCGACCGTGGCCAAGACCTTTCGTTCTGAGGGCGAAGAGCTCGCCAAGGGTATCCGTGCCGACGCGGAACGCCAGCGCGAGGAGCTGCTGGCCGACGCGTACAGCGAGTCGCAGCGGATACGCGGCGAAGGCGACGGGGTTTCTGCCGAGGTCTATGCCAGGGCGTACGGCAGAAATGAGGAGTTCTACAGGCTGTACCGCAGTCTGAATGCGTATCGCCGCACGTTCTCCAACCGCAACGACGTGCTGATATTGAGGCCCGACTCGGAATTCTTTCGCTACTTCAACGACCCACTGGGCGGCAATTGAGTCGCCTCGCCGCGACCTGAACTGACGGACGGGCGGTCAAATCACCGCCCGTTTTTCTGTGCCCGCAGGGTGTCGGGATTGACGAGGGCGAAGCGAATGACCAGACAGATCGTGCGAGCGTCTTGACAGTTTGAGGTTGTCACGCGTATGTGGGTGGACGTGTTTACCGCGGTCTCTCTATTTCTGGTGCTGGAAGGATTGTTTCCGTTTCTCAACCCCGGCGGATTCAAGCGCAGCATGTCGCAGATCCTGCAAATGCCCGATGCCGGATTGCGCGTCGTCGGATTTGCGAGCATGGCGCTGGGTGCGCTGTTGCTCTACCTGGTGCGGTGAAACAATGGGATTGTGCCGCCCTGTATTACGAGGTCCGTGACGGTGGCCACGAATCGCTGGCTGCTGCCCGACGGCATCGGTGAGCTTTTGCCGCCGCAGGCGGCGGCAGTCGAGCGCATGCGCCGACGGATACTCGATCTGTATGCCAGCTGGGGCTACGAGCTGGTCGAGCCACCGCTGGTCGAGTACCTGGAGTCGCTGCTCACGGGGATGGGCCGCGCGCTCGATGTGCAGACCTTCAAGCTGGTGGATCAGCACAACGGCCGCAGCATGGGCGTGCGTGCGGATATCACGCCGCAGGTCGCGCGCATCGACGCGCACCGTCTCAACCGCAGCGTGCCGACCCGTCTTTGCTATATCGGCCCGGTGCTGCATGCACGCGGTGATGAGTTCGGACGCCACCGCAATCCGCTGCAGGTCGGGGCCGAGCTGTACGGGCACACCGGTATCGAAAGCGACCTGGAGTCCATCGAGCTGATGCTGGCGACGCTGGCGACGGCGGGCCTGCGCGACGTCTGTCTAGACCTGGGGCACGTGGGCATCTTTCGCGGGCTGGCGGCGTACGCCGGCCTCGCCGAGCCCGACACGAGCGAGCTGTTCGCGATGCTGCAACGCAAGTGCGGGCCCGAGGTCGACGAGTTCGTTGCCTCGCTCGGCGTCGGCGCCGGGCGCCGTGAGCTGTTGCGCCAGCTGATCGCCCTGCACGGGCCGATCGAGGTGCTGCACGAGGCGCAGCAACGATTTGCAGAGGCCGGCCCGACAGTGCTGGAAGCGTTGGACTACCTGCGTGCGATCGGCGCCAGCCTGGCGCAACGCCATCCCGGCCTGAGTCTGCATTACGACCTCGCCGAGTTCCGCGCCTACGAGTACCAGACCGGGCTGGTGTTCGCAGCCTACCGCGAGGGCTACGCGCAGGAAATCGCGCGGGGCGGGCGCTACGATGACCTGGGCGAGGTATTCGGCGTGGCGCGCGCGGCAACCGGTTTCAGCACCGACCTGATGCTGCTCGCGGAGGGCAGCGACAGTGAACAGGCGGAACGGATCTTCGCGCCGCATGCAGGCGATGCGGAACTGGATGCGGCGATTGTCGAGCTGCGAGCGCAAGGCCGCTGCGTTGTCAAGCAGCTGTCGGGGCAGGCGGGCGGCGCTGCGGAGATGGATTGCGAAGCCGTGCTCGTGCACCGGGACGGGCGCTGGCAGGTGGTACCGCGCTGAGACACGCGCACGACGGGCGAACGAAATGGCGAGAAACGTAGCAGTACTGGGCACCCAGTGGGGCGATGAGGGGAAGGGCAAGATCGTCGATCTTCTCACCGCGCGGGCCGGCGCGGTGGTGCGCTTCCAGGGCGGCCACAACGCCGGGCACACGCTGGTAATCGACGGGCAGAAGACGGTGCTGCACCTGATTCCCTCCGGCATCCTGCGCGAAGGCGTGCAGTGCCTGATCGGCAACGGCGTGGTTCTGTCGCCGCAGGCCCTGGGCGAGGAAATGGCGATGCTGGCGGACCGTGGTGTACCGGTTTCCGAACGGTTGCGCGTAAGCCCGGCTTGCCCACTGATCCTGCCTTATCACATCGCGCTCGATCAGGCGCGGGAGCGCGCGCGCGGCGCCGACGCGCTGGGCACTACCGGGCGCGGTATCGGGCCCGCCTACGAGGATAAGGTGTCACGCCGCGGTCTGCGGGTGGCCGACCTGTTCGATGCGGCGCGCTTCGGGGAAAAGCTGGCGGCGCTGGCCGATTTCCACAACTTCGTGCTCGAAAAGTACTATGCGGCCGAGCCGCTGGATGCGCCCGCCGTCGCCGAGCAGGTGCTGAACGAGGCGCAGGCCCTGCTGCCGCTGGTCGAAGATGTCAGCGCGGCCCTGCAGCGGTGCATCAAAGACGGCGTCAGCATTCTGTTCGAAGGCGCGCAGGGCACCCTGCTCGACATCGATCACGGCACCTACCCCTTCGTTACCTCGTCCACCACCACCGCCGGCGGCGCGTCGGCCGGCAGCGGCGTGGGCCCGCACGACATCGACTATACGCTGGGGATCGTCAAGGCCTACACGACGCGTGTCGGTGCCGGACCGTTTCCGACCGAGCTGTTCGACGATGTAGGCGAGTACCTCGCCGAACGAGGTCATGAGTTCGGCGCCACGACGGGCCGGCCGCGGCGCTGCGGCTGGCTCGACATGCTGTTGTTGCAACGCGCAGTCGCGTTGAACGGCGTGAGCGGCCTGTGCATCACCAAGCTCGACGTGCTCGACGGGTTGCAAACGCTGCGCCTGTGCGTGGCCTACGAACTCGACGGCGAGCGGCTCGAGACCTTGCCGCTGGACGGCAGCCGTCTGGGCGACTGCAAACCGGTCTACGTCGATCTGCCCGGGTGGCAGGGCTCGACGGCGGGAATCACGGACTTCGATCGGTTACCGGCCAACGCGCGCGCCTACCTGCAGGAGATCGAGCGGCGCCTCGAGTGCCGCATCGATATGCTGTCCACCGGGCCGCAGCGTGAGCAGAATGCGATCCTGCGCAATCCGTTCGACGCGTGAAGCAACGGATTGAGTGACGCGCCGGGCAAGCCGTGGACAATCCTCTGCAATTCGCCGGCGCGGTACTGATGGGGTTCGGG
>JAHELT010000248.1 GCA_024644045.1 Chromatiales bacterium
GTCGGCCGTCTGCTGCGGCGGCCTGGTTATGGCCGCCGGCTGCAGCAGCGGCGGCGGTGGCGGCGTTGCCCCGGTCGCCCAGGCGGCGATAACCAGCAACAACGCGGGGCGCATCGGCAAAGATGCCTATGATGCGCAGGCCGGCCTCAACAACGCCGGTGATGTCGCGGGCAGCGCCGGGGGCATTCTGAGTACGACCGAGCCGACGATCGCCGCCCGATCGCTTGCCGGCTTGGCGTTGGATGCGATCCGCCTGGGCGCGGCCCGGGTATCCGCCGGTAAATCGCCGAACCAGCAGACCGTAATAAACTGTGGCGACGGTAGCGGCAACGACGGGACTTTCACGCTGACGCTTACCGACACTCCGGTGCTTAATGTGCTGGATGCCGGCGACCGCATTACGGCCACGTTCACCAACTGTGTGGACAACCTCTTGAATACGACCAGCAACGGCTCGATGTCGATCACCATCGGCACCATATCGGGCGATCCGGAAAATGACGCGGCACCGTGGAGCGTTTCGGTCACGCTCACCTTCACCAACTTGACGATCACCTCGCCCGAAGGCACCGTGACCTCGAACGGCAGTATCACGTTTGCCTCGAGCTGGGATCCCGCCACGCAAACGCTGTCCGTAAGCATGACGGGGAGCAACGTGACGATGGCATCCGGCAGTGAGACTCTGCGCCTCACTGGCAGCTTCAGCTTCACGCTCACGGCGGACGCGGCTGGAGACTTCAGCATCAACTATACGATGACCGTGGTCGTCGACGGTGTAGGCAGCGTTGCGGTTTCCACACCTGCTGCGCTGACTGGTAATGCGGACGGCGTGATCGACGGCGGGCAGATCCGGATATCCGGGGATAACAGCACCCTGACACTGGATTTCACCGGCGACGGCAATGTGACGGTGACGCTCGACTCGGACGGCGACGGCAACCCCGACTGCATACAGAATCTGACGGTCAACACGCTCGATCAGTTCGATGACGCAGCCTGCTGACCAGCCGTAAAGTCCTTTCCAGGGCGTGCCCGGTCTCCGGGCACGCCTTTTTCTCGTCACACGTTGAGCGGCGGGAACCAGTCTTCCCCGCGCCCCTGCGGCGTGGTGTCGAACAGGTTCCACAGCGGCCACATCAGATCCACGTGCCGCGGGTGCCCGGGCACATCGGCGTAGAACAGCTCGGTGCCCCAGAAGTGGTGGATCCCGTCATTGCCGCGCACGAACACGTTTGCCATCGGCATCTGATCTCCGTCGGCATCCTCGGCGAAGTAATCACTGTTGTAGCTGTTGGCGTGTGAGGACACGATGCGCAGGTTGCGCCAGCCGCGCTGCGTGGCGAACTCGGCGACCCGCTCGATCGGCGAGCGTGCCACCACCGCGAACCCGGTGCGCAGCAGGATGTGCGGCGCGTTGCCGTTCAGCGCATCGAGCAGCGAGCTGCACATAGGGCAGGGTTGCTCGGCGTCCGGCCCGTACATGAAGCTGTACAGAAACAGGCTGTCGTGCGCACCGAACAGCTCCGACAGCCTGACCGGGCGGATGCGCCCCTCATCGCGCAGCTCCGTGAACTCGTAGTCCTCCTTGACCACCCCGCCGGGCGGCAGCGCGCGGCGTTGCTCCGCCACCTGCTCGATCTGGGCACGTAAAGCCACCTCGGCCTCGAGCAGCGCGTCACGCGCCTGGCGGTAGGCCGGGGATTCGTTCGGGAAAGTCAGGCTCATGGCGGTCTCCTCTTTTATTTAACCTATTGGTTAAATATGGAACGCACAAGGATTATTGTCAAGCGCCGCCGGGCGGGACCACTCAACCCCGGGCGCGGGTGCCGTCGGGGTCGTAGAGCGCGCGCAGGCTGGCCTGCGCGGGAATCCGCTCGCCGGCCACCTCGACCTCCCAGTCGCCCGAGGTGACGAAGTCCGCGCTGATCGCTTCCGGCTGCTTGACGTAGCCGAGCCCCACCGAGCCGCCGAGCGTATGGCCGTAGTTGCCGGAGCTGAGGAACCCGACCACCTGACCGTCACGCAGGACCGGCTCGTGGTGCCACAGCATGGCGTCAGGGTCCTTCAGCAGAAACTGCACCAGGCGTTTGCGCAGGTGGTCACGCGTTTCCTTCTGGCGCAGGATCGCGTCGCGCCCGATGAACGGGATCGGCTTGTCCAGCGCGCACACGAAGCCGAGGCCCGCTTCCAGCGGCGTATCCTCGTCGGCGACGTCGTGGCCGAAATGCACGAACTTCTTCTCGATGCGCCCGGAGTCCAGGCAGTGCAGCCCGGCCGGCCGCAGCCCGTGGGCCTGACCCGCCTCCCAGATCACATCGAAGGCGTGACGCGCCATGTCGCTCGGCACGTACAGCTCCCAGCCAAGCTCGCCGACAAACGACACGCGCACCGCGCGGCCCACCGCACAGCCGACTTCCACGGGCTGCATGGTGCCGAACGGGAACGCGCCGGCCGAAAGATCGTTCGCCAGCACTCCGCTCAGCAGCGCACGGCTGGCGGGCCCCTGGACGCTGATCACCGACCAGCCCGAGGTGATGTCGGTGACCGTGCAATGCGCATCTGACGCTGTGTTGCGGGCCAGCCAGTCGAGATCCTTGACCGTCACCGCCGCGGCGCTGACCACCCAGTACACCGTCTCGGAAATGCGCGTCACCGTGAGATCGGCCTCGATTCCGCCGCGTTCGTTCAGCCAGTGCGTGTACACCACCTTGCCGGGGGCCACGTCCACGTCGGCGCTGCAGATGCGCTGCAGGCAGGCGCACGCATCGCGCCCCTGCACCAGGTACTTGGAAAAGCTGGACAGATCGAACACCACCACGCCCTCGCGGGCGGCGCGGTGCTCGGCGGCCGAATACTCGAACCAGTTCTGCCTGCCGAAGCTGTACTCGTAAGCAGGCGTCACGCCCGCGGGCGCGAACCAGTTGGGCCGCTCCCAGCCCGCCGCCTCGCCGAAGCAGGCGTTGAGCTCACGCATTTTTTCGTGCAGCGGCGAGTGGCGCACATTGCGCGCCGAAGCGTACTGGCGAAACGGATAGTGGTTCGCGTACAGCAACCCCAGGGTTTCCGAAACGCGCTGCTCGAGAAATCGCTGTGACCCGTGAAAGGGGTACATGCGGCGGATGTCGTTACCCCACAGGTCCATCGGCGGATACCCCTTGTCCATCCACTCGGCGCAGGCCTTGCCCAGCCCGCCCGAGGATTGAATGCCCACCGAGTTGAGCCCGCAGGCGACGAAGAACCCGCGCAGCTCGGGCGCCTCGCCGAGGTGGAACTGATCGTCCGGGGTGAACGATTCGGGGCCACAGAAAAACTTGCGCCAGCCCGCGTTCTGCAGCAGCGGAACGCGCTCCATGGCATCCATCAGGACCGGCATCAGCTGCTCCTCGGTGTGCCCGGGCAGCTCGTCGAAACAGAAATCCTCGGGGATTCCCTGCGCCCCCCAGGGCACCGCGTCGGGCTCGAACACACCCACCAGCAGGCTGCCGGCATCCTCCCGGTAGTACGCGCACTTGTCGTAGTCGCGCATCACCGGCAGATCGTGCGGCAGAGCATCCAGCTTCTCGGTGTGCGCGTAGTAGTGCTCGCAGGCGTGCAAGGGCACGTTGACGCCGGCAAGCCGGCCCAGCGCGCGCGACCACATGCCGGCACAGTTGACCACGAAATCGCTGCGGATCTCGCCCTGGTCCGTGACCACGCCGGTGACGCGGCCGTCGCGCTGCTGGATGCCGGTCACGCGCACGCCTTCCAGGCACAGCGCCCCGCGTTTACGCGCGCCCTTGATGAACGCGGTGACTATGTCCACCGGGCTGCCCATGCCGTCCTGCGCAACCCAGGTGCCGCCCAGCAGACCCCGGGTCTCGATAATCGGGTAGAGCGAGCTGATTTCCTCCACCGTCACCAGGTCGACCCGCGTGACGCCGAACGCGTTGTTCATCGATGCCACGCGTTTCAGCTCCTCGAAGCGTGCCTCGCTGTGCGCGATGGTCAGGCTGCCGACCTGGCGAAACCCGGTCGCCTGCCCGGTCTCGGCTTCCAGCTCGCCGAGCAGTGACATCGAATACTCGCACAGCCGGGCATGGCTCTCGTTGGCGCGCATAGTGCCGATGAGACCCGCCGCGTGCCAGCTGGTGCCGCACGCGAACTGTTTACGCTCCAGCAGCACGACGTCGCTCCAGCCGGCGCGGGCCAGGTGATAGGCAACGCTGGCACCGGTCACGCCGCCGCCGATGACGACGGCGCTCGCGCGCGCGGGGATAGTGTGCTCGGCCATGGAAGGGCTCCTCGTCAGCTGGCGTTCTGGTTTGCGATCTCGAGCGCAACATAGCTCACCCGGTGCCGGGCGAAAAGCCCGACCCCCTCTCCCGGAGGGAGAGGGCAGAAGAAACGCTCACGCAGTCGCTTCCCCCGGAGGGATGAGTGGAAAAAGAAAACCCTTCTCCCTGGGGAGAAGGGCTGGGATGAGGGGTACTGCGCGCAGCGCAGGAGTTTCTCTGCTGCATGCCCGGCGGCGCTCACGACACAGTTGCTCTCCCGGAG
>JAHELT010000095.1:0-15317 GCA_024644045.1 Chromatiales bacterium
CCGCGTGCCACGCATAGTCCGATGCCGGACGAGCAGCCGGTAACGAGGACCTCGCGCGCACCCTGCTGATTCATTATCTTGGCCCCCTAAGCGGTTGTTTTTCGGTGCCCTTGCGCAATTGCCATCGGCCAGGCGAGTCCGTAACATGGCCGCCTTTTCAGCCCCTCGTGGACAGACTCATGCGGACGCATTATTGCGGAGAATTGCGCGAAGAGCACATTGACCAGAACGTGGCGCTGTGCGGCTGGGTGCACCGCCGCCGCGATCACGGCGGCGTGATTTTCGTCGATCTGCGCGACCACCGCGGGCTGCTGCAGGTGGTGTTCGATCCCGACTCGCCGGACACTTTCGCGCTCGCCGAGAGCCTGCGCAACGAATTCGTGATTCGGGTGCAGGGCCGCGTGCGCGCCCGTCCGGCCGACACCGCCAATGCCGAGCTGCCCACCGGGCAGGTGGAAGTGCTGGGCAGCGTGCTGGAGGTGCTGAACCGCGCGCAGACGCCACCGTTTCAACTGGACGACGAGGACGTGAACGAGGAGCATCGGATGCGCTACCGCTACATCGATCTACGCCGCCCGGTGATGCAGCAGCGCCTGCGGCTGCGCGCGCGGATCGTGCGCACGCTGCGCCGTTTCCTGGAGAACCACGAGTTCGTCGATGTGGAGACCCCGGTGCTGACACGCGCGACCCCGGAGGGCGCACGCGACTACCTCGTACCCAGCCGTACGCAGCCCGGCAGCTTCTTCGCGCTGCCGCAGTCGCCGCAGCTGTTCAAGCAGCTGCTGATGATGTCCGGGCTGGACCGCTACTACCAGATCGTGCGCTGCTTCCGGGACGAGGACCTGCGGGCCGACCGCCAGCCCGAGTTCACGCAGCTCGACATCGAAACCTCGTTTATGGACGAGCAGGCGATCACCTCGCTGGTGGAAACCATGATGCGCGAGTTGTTCGCCGAGGTGCTCGACGTGCAGCTCCCGGTGCCGTTTCCGCGCATGACGCATGCCGAGGCGGTGCACCGCTTCGGCACGGATCGGCCGGATTTGCGCATCCCGCTGGAACTCGTCGAAGTGGCCGACCTGATGCAGCAGGTGGAGTTCAAGGTGTTCGCCGGGCCGGCTGCCGATCCGCAGGGCCGCGTCACGGCGCTCCGCGTGCCGGGCGGCGGCGCGCTGACCCGCAAGGAGATCGACGACTACACCGCGTTTGTCGCCCGTTACGGCGCCAGGGGCCTCGCCTACATTAAATGTAACGAGGTCGCCCGCGGTCGCGACGGCCTGCAGTCGCCGATTCTCAAGTTCCTGCCCGACGAGGCGATCGAGGCGATCGTCGAGCGCACCGCGGCAGCCGATGGCGACCTGGTGTTTTTCGGCGCGGACAAGGCCGCTGTGGTCAGCGAGTCGCTCGGCGCGCTGCGCGTGCGCCTGGGCCACGATCTGCAGCTGCTCGAGCCGGGCTGGCGTCCGCTGTGGGTGGTGGACTTCCCGATGTTCGAGTGGGATGCGCGCGAAAAGCGCTACTCGGCCATCCACCATCCGTTCACGGCCCCGGCCGTGCCCTCGAAGGATGCGCTGCGCGCCGACCCGGGCGCTGCGCTCTCGCGCGCCTACGACATGGTTTTGAACGGCACCGAGCTCGGCGGGGGCTCGATTCGGATTCACACGCCGGAGATGCAGCAGACGGTGTTCGAGGTGCTGGGGATCGGAAAGGACGAGGCCCGCGAGAAGTTCGGCTTTCTGCTCGACGCGCTGGAGTTCGGCTGTCCGCCGCACGGCGGCATCGCCTTCGGCCTGGACCGCCTGGTCATGCTAATGGCGGGGGCTGCGTCAATTCGCGACGTGATGGCATTTCCAAAGACGCAAAGTGCCACCGATCTGCTCACCGACGCGCCTTCGCCGGTGCCCGAGGCGCAGTTGCGCGAGCTCGCCATCCGCGTGCGCCTGCCGGCGGGCGGTGAGCGCGCCGCGAGCGAAACCCAGTGACGCAGCCGGCGCCGTGGCTTCGCACGCACAGGCAGACACGCGTTTCAAACGCCCCGAATCGGTGCTGGTCGTGGTCTACACCCGCAGCAGCGACATTCTTTTGCTGGAGCGGATTCGTCCGCCCGGCACCTGGCAGTCAGTCACCGGCAGCCTGAAGTGGGGCGAGTCCGCCGGCGCCGCCGCGGCGCGTGAGCTGACCGAGGAAACCGGCCTCACTGATCTGGCCCTGGTTGACTGCGGGCGCCGCAATACCTTCGAGATCCTGCCCCAATGGGGCGATGGCCGTTTCGCCCCGGGGGTCACCCACAACAACGAGTCGGTTTTTTGCGTGATGGTGCCCGCGCCCTGCGCTATCGTGCTGCACCCGCAGGAGCACACCCGCTCGATCTGGCTGCCGCGCGAGCAGGCGGCCGGCAAAGTGTTCTCGTGGACGAACCGCGATGCGATTCTCGATTTCGTCCCCCCGACCGGCCATGCGTGAAGCGGTCGTTTTGGTCCACGGCATCTGGATGCGCGGCGGCAGCCTGTTCGCCATCGCCCGGCGCCTGCGCAGCGGCGGCTACACGTGCCGCCCCTTCAGCTACGCCAGCGTGAGGCGCAGCGCGGCCCAGAACGCCGAGCGCCTGGACAGGTTCAGCAACACCATCGATGCCGACATCGTGCACTTCGTCGGCCACAGCCTGGGCGGCATCGTCATTCTGCACCTGTTCAACCGCAACCCGCAGCAACGCCCGGGACGCGTGGTGTTTCTCGGTTCGCCGGTCAACGGCAGCGCGGTGGCGCAACGCGGGGCCGCCAACCCCATCAGCCGACTGCTGCTCGGTAACAGTCTGCGCCGCGCCCTGATGGGCGGAACCCCGCCCTGGGGCGGCGTTCGCGACCTGGGGGTGATCGCCGGATCGCGCTCCCTGGGGCTCGGCCGTGTCCTCGGCGGTCTGCGCGGTCCCAACGACGGAACCGTGTCGGTCGAGGAAACGCGCATCGCCGGCGCCACCGACCAGATCGTGCTGCCGGTGAGCCACACGGGCATGGTCATATCACGGCCGGTGGCCGATCAGGTGTACGCGTTCCTTCGAGACGGCAGGTTCGCTCGCTGACGGACTCCCTCTCCAAGGAGCAGACGGTTGGAATGAGGGGGCGGGGCGAAGCCGATTCTTAACGTCCCCCGGGGGGAGGGGAAAGCGCAGCAGTGCTAGAATCGCGCCTTATTCCAGACCGGGCAGGGGTGGTTTGTGGCTGGGCACAGTAAATGGGCGAACATCCAGCACCGCAAAAGAGCGCAGGACACGAAGCGCGGCAAGCTGTTTACCAAGCTGATTCGAGAGATCACCGTGGCCGCGCGCATGGGCGGTTCCGATGCCTCGGCCAACCCGAGGCTGCGCCTCGCCATGGACAAAGGCCTCGCCGCCAACATGCCCAAGGACACGATCGAGCGGGCGATCAAGCGCGGCGCCGGTGAGCTGGACGACGTCCATTACGAGGAAGTGCGCTACGAAGGCTACGGCCCGGGCGGCACCGCGATCATGGTCGATTGCATGACTGACAACCGCAAGCGCACGGTGGCCGAGGTGCGCCACGTGCTGTCAAAGCACGGCGGCAACCTGGGGACCGACGGTTCGGTCGCTTACCTGTTCAACGCGGTGGGTGTGCTGATGTTCGTCGACGTGGACGAGGACAGTCTGCTGGAAGCCGCCATGGAAGCCGGTGCGGAGGATCTCGTGGCTGACGACGAAGGTACCGTCGAGGTGCTGACCGCGCCGGACGAGTTCGTATCCGTGCGCGATGCGCTGGTGGCGGCGGGGTTCCAGCCTCAGGATGCCGAGGTAAGCATGCGCGCCAGCGCCGAGGTGTCACTCGACGAGGAGGCCGGGCGCACGCTGCTCAAGATACTCGATGCGCTCGAAGAGCTCGAGGATGTGCAGAACGTTTATTCCAACGGCGATATCCCGGATGCGGTGCTCGACGAGCTGGCGGCCTGAGCGGCCGTCGCCCGTAAGCCGCAAGCAGCCCATCGGATGAAACCCACCCAGGTGAACGGCAGGCCGGCATGATCCGGGTGATCGGTATCGACCCGGGCTCGGTGATCACCGGCTACGGCGTTGTCGATACCGACGGGCGGCGCAGCGTGCTGGTGGCGCACGGACACATCCGCATCAAGGGCGACGACCTGGCCGGGCGCCTCGGTTGCGTGTTTCAGGGGGTGAGCGAAGTGCTGGAGCAGTGGCAGCCGCATGAGATGGCTATCGAGGACGTGTTCGTGAACCGCAATGCCCTGTCCGCGCTGAAGCTGGGCCAGGCGCGCGGCGCGGCGGTGGTGGCGGCCTGCCGGTTCGAGATCCCGGTAGCGGAGTACACGCCGCGCCGGGTAAAGCAGTCGGTCGTGGGTACCGGCGCCGCCGACAAGATCCAGGTGCAGCACATGATCAAGCGACTGCTGAACCTGCGGGAATCGCTGCAGTCCGATGCGGCCGACGCGCTGGCCATTGCGCTATGCCACGCGCATTCTCGCGGCCGCGACCCCGCGGTTTCCCGGCTGCTCGCGGCACGCCGGCGTTAGACTTCATGCCCGGTACCCCGGTCGCGCCCATTGCCTGCTTTGCGCCGTTACAGCCGGTGTCCCGGGCGAAGCCCCAACCGGTGCAGCCATGATTGGACGACTGCGTGGCGTCATCGTGCATAAGAGCCCGCCCGAGCTGCTGATCGACGTGCATGGCGTGGGCTACGAGCTCGAGGCGCCGCTCTCCACATTCTACGGCCTGGGTGAGCCGGGCGCCGAGATCGTACTGTTGACCCACCTGGTCGTGCGCGACGACGCGCACGTGCTTTACGGGTTCGCCAGCGAGGCCGAACGGCGGCTGTTCCGTTCGCTGATAAAGGTCAGCGGTGTTGGCGCCAAGATGGCGCTGGGCGTGCTCTCCGGGATCGGCGTGGACGAGTTTGCACAATGCGTGGAGCGCGGCGATACCGCGGCGTTGACCCGTCTACCGGGTATCGGCAAGAAGACCGCCGAGCGGCTCATCGTGGAGATGCGCGACCGGCTGCACAGCGTGGTCGGGGGGACTCTGCCGCCCCGCGGTGAGGGTGGCGCGGCGCAATCGCCGGCCGACGAGGCGATCCAGGCATTGGCCGCGCTGGGCTACCGCGAGGCGGATGCGGCGCGCATGGTGCGCGCCGTGGAGACTGCCGGGACAGACACCGAGAGCCTGATTCGTGCGGCCCTGCAGAGCGCAGTGAAACCGTAACCCCGCCGGCGGCCCCCCAGCGTTTATCACAATTGCTTACGATTCTTACCAGCTTGTCAGCTGAATTGGACCGCACATAATGAGACAATCCGCGCCCAATACGAACAGCGCCGGCAGCGCGGCGCCAACGAGCGGGCGTACAGCCGCATTCCATAAGCGGCTTGACCCGCACCTGCCTGCCAGCGGCGCGGACGCTACGTCGCAACAACGATGGGCCACTGGCGAAGCACGAGCTGATGACTGAAACCGAGCGCTTGATCACGGCGACGGCGCACAGCGATGACCGGCTGCACGATCGCGCGCTGCGCCCGCGGACGCTGGCGGAGTATGTCGGGCAGCCCGACGTTCACCAGCAGATGGAAATCTTCATTGCCGCCGCCCGCCAGCGCGAGGAAGCGCTCGATCACCTGCTGATCTTCGGCCCGCCGGGCCTCGGCAAGACCACGCTCGCCACCATCGTCGCCAACGAGATGGGCACCAGCATCCGCCACACCTCCGGACCGGTGCTCGAGCGCCCGGGCGATCTCGCGGCGCTGCTCACCAACCTCGAGCCGAACGACGTGCTGTTCGTCGACGAGATTCACCGCTTGAGTCCGGTGGTCGAGGAAATCCTGTATCCGGCGATGGAGGACTACCAGCTCGATATCGTGATCGGTGAGGGTCCTGCGGCGCGGTCGATCAAGCTCGACCTGCCGCCGTTTACCCTGATCGGCGCGACCACGCGCGCCGGCCTGCTTACCTCGCCGCTACGCGACCGCTTCGGCATCGTGCAGCGTCTGGAGTTCTACAACGCCGACGACCTGTGCACCATCGTGAAACGCTCCGCGGGCATTCTGGGCGTCAGCGTCGACGCGGGCGGCGCGCAGGAAATTGCGCGCCGCGCGCGAGGCACACCGCGTATCGCCAACCGACTGTTACGCCGCGTGCGCGATTATGCGCAGGTGAAAGCCTCGGGCAACGTCGATACGGCGATTGCCGACGCCGCGCTCGATCTGCTGCACGTCGACCGGCACGGCCTCGACGTGATGGACCGCAAGCTGCTCAACACCATCATGGACAAGTTCGACGGCGGGCCGGTGGGGCTCGACAACGTGGCGGCCGCGGTAGGCGAAGAAAGCGGTACGCTCGAAGACGTTATCGAACCTTACCTGATCCAGCAGGGCCTGCTGATGCGCACGCCGCGCGGCCGGGTTGCTACCCCCGCCGCGTACCGGCACTTCGGCTTGAAGCCGCCGGCGGCCGGTGCAGGGGCGAGCGATCTGTTCGCCGAGCCCGATCCGGAACGGTAAGGGTAAGCATGCCGGGGATCACCAACGCCGTATTCAGATGGCCCGTGCGTGTCTACTACGAAGATACCGACGCTGCGGGACTCGTCTATTACGCCAACTATCTCAAGTACATTGAACGGGCACGCACCGAGTTCCTGCGGGCGCTCGGCTTCGAGCAGGATGCGCTGACGCGGGAGTACGGTGTGGTGTTCGTGGTGCGCCGGCTGGTCATCGACTACCTCATCGCGGCGCGTTTCAATGAAATGCTCACCGCCACGGTGGAGTTGAAGCGCACGCGCCGCGCAAGTATGGAGTTCACGCAGAGCGTCGTGCGCGAACAAGATGTCTGCTGCACCGCGGAGGTGCAGATAGCCTGCCTGAATCTCGAGGCGCGCCGCCCGTGCGCGATCCCGAAGCCCATCACTGAGGAACTGCGCACGTGAGCATCGACCTGTCGTTCTGGCGCCTCATCCTTGAAGCCAGCCTGGTCGTGCAACTGGTGATGCTGCTGCTCGTCTTCCTGTCGCTGATCTCGTGGTCGCTGATCTTGCGCAAGTACCGGACGCTGAGCGAGGCCCGCAACCGCGCCGAGGCGTTCGAGGACGAGTTCTGGTCCGGGTTGGACGTGGCCAACCTGTACCGCACGCTGCATGCGCGGCGCGATCAGTTGAACGGTCTGGAGCGTATTTTCGAGGCCGGCTTCGCCGAGTTCGCCCGGCTCGTAAAACAGACCAACGAAGCCGAGCGCATCATGGAGGGTGCACAACGTTCGATGCGCGTGGTGCTCGGGCGCGAGACCGAGGCCGTGGAGCGGCACCTGTCGTTCCTGGCCACGGTCGGTTCCACCAGCCCCTATATCGGCCTGTTCGGCACTGTCTGGGGCATCATGAATTCGTTTCGCGGCCTGAGCAACGCGCAGCAGGCGACCCTGGCGATGGTGGCGCCGGGCATTGCCGAGGCGCTGATCGCCACGGCCATGGGGTTGTTCGCGGCGATTCCGGCGGTGATCGCCTACAACCGGTTTTCAAACGACGCCGAGCGCCTGCTGAACGGGTACCACAACTTCATGGAGGAGTTCGCCCACCTGCTTCACCGCCAGGCGTACGACCGGGAAGTGCGTAACCGCAAGGCGGAGGCCAAGGCGCCATGACCCGCTACAAACGCCGGCCGATGTCGGAAATCAACGTCGTCCCTTACATCGACGTGATGCTGGTGATGCTGGTTATCTTCATGATCACTGCGCCGCTGCTGAAGACCGGCGTGGAGGTGGAGCTTCCGCAGGCGCGGGCCGAACCGATCAAGGACCCGCCGAGCGAGCCGCTGGTGCTCAGCGTGAATGCCGCGGGCGACTACTTTCTGAGCGTCGGCGCCGATCCGGAGACCGCGCTCGACGAGCAGGCGCTGATGGCGCTGGTGGCGGCGGTGATCCGCCGGGATCCGAAGAAATCCGTGCTGGTGCGCGGTGATCGCAGCGTCGACTATGGACGCGTGGTCCGTGCGATGGCCCTGCTGCAGGCGGCCGGGGTGCCGCAGGTCGGGCTGCTCACGGAAACCATCAACTGAGCGCCTATGTTGCGCGAGCTGCTGCAGCATCCCATGGCCCTGGTGCTGTCCATCCTGGGGCACGCTCTGCTGCTGGGCATCATGGTGTTCAGCCTGCGCCAGCAGAGCCCGCCCGCCATGCAGGCCAGCGTGGAACCGGTGAAGGCGCTGGCGGTGAACGAGGCGCTGGTGGAGGAGGCGCGCAAGGCGCTGGAGGCGCAGGATCGGCAACGCAAGAAAACGCTCAGCGCCCAGGAAAAGAAGCGCAGGCAGGCCGAGCGAAAACGCAAGGAGGAGGAGCGGCGCCTGAAGGAGCTCCAGAAGCAGCGCACCGCGGAGGAGCAACGGCAGAAGGAGGAAACCGCGCGTCTCGCGGCGCTCAAGGAGGAGCAGGAAGCGGCCGTGGCCAGGGCCAAGCAGGAAAAGGCCGAGGCCGAGCGCAAGGCCAAACAGGAAAAACAGCGCCTGGCGAAGCTGGAAGCGGCGAAGCTGGCGGAACGCGAACGTTTGGCCGAGCTGGAGAGGCAACGTAAAATGGAGGAACAACGAAAACGCAAGGAAGCCGAAGCGCAGAAGGCGCGCGAGGCCGAGCTGCAGCGTGCGCTGGAAGCCGAGCGCGAAGCCGAGGAAGAACGCGAACGGGCCCTGGCGCTGAAAAAAGCGGAGGACGAGCGCCTGCGGCGCGAGAGCCTGCGCCTGAACCGCCAGCGCGCCGAGTACGAAGCGGCGATACGGCAGAAAGTCGAACGCAACTGGATCCGTCCCTCGACGGCCGCGTCCGGAGTGTCCTGCGAGGTGTTGGTCGAGCAGGACCCGGGCGGCGGCGTGATGAGCGTGCGGGTTCGCAGCTGCCAGGGCGATCAGGCGTTTCGACATTCTGTCGAGACGGCGGTGAAACGCGCATCGCCGTTGCCGACGCCCGCCGATCCCGCGCTGTTCGACCGCAACATCGAGTTTATTTTCAAGCCGGAGGGCTAATGCGAGTTCGTACAACGATAACCTTGTTGATGGCATTGCTCGCCGTGCTGCCGCTGCCGCGTGCCGATGCGGTCCTCACCATCGAGATCACCGAGGGCGTAGAGGGCGCGCTGCCGATCGCAATCGTTCCGTTTGCCTGGGATCGGCAGGGATCACCACCACAGGACATTGCAAAGATCGTTGCCGATGATCTGGAGCGAAGCGGGCAGTTCGGCCCGCTGGCGCGTTCCAATCTGGTCGCGCTGCCTAAGAGCGGGGCCGAGGTGCGTTACGCAAACTGGAAGACGAGCGGCGTCGATCACCTGGTCATCGGCCGCTTGCGGCCGATGGGACCGGATGCCTATGTGGTGCAGTTCCAGCTGTTCGACGTGTTCCGGGAAAAGCAGGTTGTGGGTTACAGCTTCCCCGCGACTACCGCACAACTGCGCCAGGTGGCGCACAGCATCAGCGACATCATCTACGAGAAGATCACCGGTACCCCGGGTGCGTTCAACACCAGGATCGCCTATGTGTCTGCGATAACCAACGCAAACAACGAGAAGCGTTACGTGCTGCAGGTTTCCGACGCCGACGGTCACAATGCGAAAACCGTGTTGTCCTCCGAGCACCCGCTGATGTCGCCTTCATGGTCGCCGGACGGCACGCGGCTTGCGTACGTGTCGTTCGAAAAGCGCGTGCCGTCTATTTACGTGCAGATCGTCAAGACGGCGCAGCGCGAAAAGATCTCCGCGCTCTCCGGTATCAACGGGGCGCCCAAGTGGTCACCGGACGGCACCCGCCTCGCGTTGACCCTGTCGCACGAGGGCTCACCCGACATCTATGTGCTCAACATCAAGACCCGGCGCCTGCAGCGCATCACGCGCAGCCGCGCCATCGACACCGAGCCGGCGTGGATTCCCGACGGGCGCGCCCTGCTGTTCACGTCGGACCGCAGCGGATCGCCACAGCTCTACGAACAACCCCTGAACGGCGGGCGTGCGCGGCGCCTGACCTTCGAGGGGAAGTACAACGCCAGTGCCACCGTTTCGGCAGACGGCACCCGCGTGGCGATGGTGCACGGCGAGCAGGGCCGCTACCGGATTGCCGTGCTGGACCGTGAGACCGGCGCGCTGCGCGTAGTGACGGACGGCTCGCTGGACGAATCGCCGAGCTTTGCGCCGAACGGCAGCATGATTATCTACGCCACGCACGGCAGCGGCCGCGGGGTGCTGGGAGCGGTCTCGGTCGACGGCAGGATGAAGCAGCGTTTCACGCTGGCTGAGGGCGACGTCCGCGAACCGGCGTGGTCGCCCTTCTCGCGATGATCGCTTGCCGCGTCAATTCCCTGCAGACAACTGTGCACTGCCGACACCGCGCGTGCAGTGCGTGCAACACTAAGGTTTCCCTCAGGAGGACCGTTTGATGAAAAACATGCTTTGGCTTGCTCTGGCTGCACTGCTCACCGTAACCGTTGGCTGCGGACAGCAGGGGGTGCGCGACGATGCGAGCCTGCCGCCGCCACCGATGGACGACTCCAGCGTGATCAGTACCCCGGATGACGGCACGGGCGATACCTCGGGACAGCAGATGGTGGAGACCCCGGAACCGGCGTTCGACCCGGAATGCCCGCCGCCCTGCGAGTTCCGGCGCGATGCCATCAACGACCCGAGCAGCGCGCTGGCCGAGAAAATCATCTATTTCGATTTCGATCAGAGCACGATTCGCGACCAGTACGTGGATCTGATCGCGGCGCACGGGCGTTATCTGGCCACCTACGGCGAGGTGAAAGTGCGCCTCGAAGGCCACGCCGACGAACGCGGCTCGCGCGAGTACAATATCGCGCTGGGCGAGGGCCGCGGCCTTTCCGTGCGCCGGCAGCTGCTGCTGCAGGGCGTCGACGCGGATCAGATGGAAGTAATCAGCTACGGTGAAGAGCTGCCCGCCGCCCTGGGCCAGAGCGAAGAGGCCTGGCAGCAGAATCGCCGCGTGGAAATCGTTTACCAATGAGGCAGTTCATTCGCGCCGCAGTGGTCGTCGCCGGATGCGCGAGCGCCGGCCTGGCCCAGGCTCAGCAGCAGCCCCTGCTGAACCCGATCGATCCGGCCACCGGGCAGCCGCTGGCCCAGCAGGGGGTCGAGCCGACCGAGCTGCAGACGCGCCTGGCGTCGCTCGAAGCCCGCCTGGGGCGGCTCGAGAAGGTGTTCGAGAACCAAGTGTTGCGCGAGCTGCTGCAGAGTGTGGACGCCCTGCAGTCAGAAATTCGAGAGCTGCGCGGCGAAATCGAGAGCCAGTACAACGAGCTCGATATTCTGGAGAAGCGCCAGCGTGATCTGTACCGCGACAGCGACCAGCGTTTGCGCGACCTGGAACTCGGCATGGGCACCGGCGGCTCGCGTGCATCCGCCGGCGTGACCACCGGTTTGCCGGAGGCGCCCGAGCCTGCGGAGCCGGCGCAGGCGCCTGCGGTGCAGCGGACAACGACGGCCGCCGTCACGCAGAGCTCCGGGGGCAGCGAGGCTGACGAGAAGGCCGCCTACATTGCTGCTTTCGAGTTCTTGAAGACCGGCCAGTACCGCGAGGCGATCAAGTCCTATCAGGCGTTTCTGGACAAGTACCCCAGCGGCCGCTACGCCGACAACGCCCAGTACTGGATGGGCGAGGCGAACTACGTTTCGCGCGAGTTCGAGCAGGCGCTGATCCAGTTCCAGAAGGTCGTGGCCAGCTTTCCGGCCAGCCCGAAAGTCTCGGACGCGCGTCTGAAGATCGGCTTCGCGCTGTATGAAATGCAGCGCTGGGACGATGCACGCGCGGCGCTGCAGAAGGTGATTGAGGACTACCCGAACTCATCGGTCGCCCGGCTGGCACGCCAGCGCATCGTGCGCATGAAGGAGGAGGGGCACTAGCCGCTCGTGACGGCGGCTTGCTTGCGTCTTATTCACACGTTGCCCTAGTATCGGGCTTTTGGCGCGTCTCGGAGCAAATGGTGGCAGATCAAGCGGGTACGGGCGTGACCGGCGCCGACTTTCCGTATGCACCCCCCGGCTGGACGCCGGTTTCGGCGCGCGCCAGCGCCGACGCCGAGGGTGTCGAGTTGCGTGACGAACACTGGGAAGTGATCCGCGCGCTGCAGGAATACTTCGGCAAGAACCCCCGCATCGGCTTCAAGCCCCGCGAGTGCACCGATGCGCTGAACGAGAAGTTCCACGCGCGCGGCGGGCTCAAGTACCTCTACACCCTGTTCCCGGGTGGCCCGGTTGCGCAGGGCTGCCGCCTCGCCGGCATCCCGATGCCGGCGGGCAGCACGGACCAGGGGTTCGGGAGCGTGCAGTAATCAGGCGCGCTGGTCCGCAGAGCTGGCAATGGAAATCGAACCCTTCTACGACGAGCGCACCAACACGTTGACCTATGTGGTTTACGACGATGACACGCGCGATGCGGTGGTCATCGACCCGGTGCTGGACTACGAGCCGGCCGCTTCGAAAGTGTGGACCGAATCCGTGGACCGGGTTGTGGGTTTCCTGCAGAAGAACGCGCTTCGCGTGCACTTCATACTGGAGACGCACGCGCACGCCGATCACCTGTCGGGCGCACAGACGCTGAAGCGTACGTTCCCCGATGCCCAGCTCGCGATCGGCGAGAAGATCACCCAGGTGCAGAAAACCTTCAAGATGGTGCTGGACCTGCCCGACGACTTCCCGACCGACGGGCGCCAGTTCGACCGGCTGTTGAAGGACGGCGAGGTCGTCGATGTCGGCTCGCTGTCCTTTAAGGTCGTCTTCACGCCCGGCCATACACCCGCCTGCGCCTGTTACCTGTTCGAGGACGCGGTTTTCACCGGCGATGCGATGTTCATGCCCGACATGGGTACCGGACGCTGCGATTTTCCCATGGGCAGCGCCGAGGACCTGTACGAATCGATTACCACCCGCCTGTACGCGCTGCCCGACGATACGCGCGTGTTCGTCGGCCACGACTACCAGCCGGGTGGGCGCGAGTTGGCGTACATGAGCACAATCGGCGAACAGAAGGCCGGAAACAAGCAGCTGCGGGAGGGCACATCGCGCGAGGATTTCGTGCGCTTCCGCAACGACCGCGACGCGCAGCTCAGCGCCCCGCGCCTGCTGTTTCAGAGCGTGCAGATCAACATCGACGCCGGCGCCATGCCCAGGCCGAACGAGGAAAACCAGCGCTACCTGAAGATCCCGATCAACATCTTCCGCCCCGACTCGGACGGCGATCTGGAGCTGAGCGAGATGGACGACGCCCGCTAGCGGGCTGCTTGCCACGGGGGCACCCCGCCGAGCCTAGGAAATCGCCACCAGCTACGGTATTATCCGCGCTCTTCGTGGGTGCCCACCGCCTCGCGAAAACCTCAACATTCGCGCACGGGCCGTTAGCTCAGTTGGTAGAGCATCTGACTTTTAATCAGGTGGTCGCAGGTTCGATCCCTGCACGGCCCACCAGTGAAATCAAATAGATATAGAAAAAGGTTAGTTCCCTAGGGAACGCTTAGGGAACTACTCGGCCGGCTGTACGATGAACCGCTGGAATATTCCTGACTGGCTGGAGCGAGAGGTCATTGAGCGCGACCGCTGCTGCGTCTACTGCCGAGTAGATTTCACAGCACCGAGCAAGAACCGACGCGACAGCCCGTCATGGGAGCACATTGTCAATGACGCCAGTATCGTCACACGGGAGAACATCGCCCGATGCTGCGTTGGGTGCAATGCAAGTAAAGGCACCAACAGTTTTGTCGAGTGGCTTGAGTCGAGCTACTGCCGAACTCACGGAATTACTCGCGAGTCGGTGGCGCCGGTCGTCCGGTCTGCCCTTGATCGGCACCTTCAACCCAGCATGGCTACCGACGGCGTTATCAATGCGCTGATCAAGCAGGCGAAGCGACTACCGAGCGAGCTCTATAAATCGTTGACATGGGATCGGGGCAAGGAACTCACTGACCACCGACGCTTTACCTTGGCGACCGATGTCAAAGTGTACTTCTGCGACCCACAGAGTCCGTGGCAACGGGGTTCGCATGAGAACACCAATCGCTTGCTACGCCAGTACTTTCCGAAAGGAACCGACTTTTCTGTTCACTCGCAGGCGCATCTGAACAAGGTCGCGCGTCGACTCAATGAACGGCCACGAAAGACACTGGGCTTTGAAACGCCAGCCGAACGTTTTAGCGCGTGTGTTGCAGCGACCGATTGAAATGACACGGCATTCCTGCCAGCCCGATGATGGGGCGACGGTCGGTTATCGGGTGTACTTCAGCCGAACGGAGCAGCAGTGAGTCCTTCTGAGACGATATTACGGACTTCGTGGAAGGGTGTTCTGGATTGCACAATGCCGCGATTCGGCCTTCGGGCATTCGCAGTTTCGAGAAAGCTCGCAGGGTTTTAAAGTCCGCTACGGCGCTTCAGTAGTTTGTAGATATGGTCGCGAACACTACATCTTTGTCCGTTATTGCGAACCAGTCACGATATCTAAATTGCACTATGATCTTTCCATGCGTTCCAGGCAACTGAGCCACAATATCGCGATGCTCTCCATGCGGTATCCTCGAAACTCGATGAAATGGCCAGAAATCTAGATAACCTGGGATCGACTCTATGGTTCCAAAACTGTGTTCCTCTACATCCAGGACCTGTCCCGACGTATCTTCCGTTGTCACTTTTACAATGAGCGAGTTCGTTCCGGCAGCGGGAAAGTCATGCCCAACTCGATCGTTAGTAATTCGCACAACAACCCGTTTATCTTCCCTGACTTCGATGGAGGCGTTAAGGGCCTTATTTAACATCTCAGGATCCTTGTCACCGGGAAATCTATGGCTGCGTCGCAGTCGTGGGGAGCCTGACGTTGTGATTGGGGAGTTGGTTTCGGGCATGTGACAATCCACACACGTCACACCCTGGGCGGCAAACGTCGAACGCTTCCACGCGGTAACAACCTTTCCGTGACCTTCTTGTTCCTCATGGCAGTACGCGCAAAGTCCGGTACTAGCGAGCTCGGGCTCTAGAAACCGCTCATCAGTCCGTACCTCGTGTGGTGCATCCGCGTTGCGCCCTGGCCCAGTTATGCCTTGTTTTGACACGTGACAGGAAACACAATCAACACCCAACTCTAAATCATCCAGTCGCAGCGCCGGGTTACCTCCAACCGGCAGATCAAGAATATTAGCGGGCGCATGACAATTCTTGCACGGCACCCGCAGGGTTCTAAACAATGTCGCGAATCCTTTATTGTTAATACGCGCCCAGAACGGTCCGGTCAAACTCTTGAAATGGAAAGATTGGCGCCACTCCTCTGCAATGGGCGCGTGACAGTCG
>JAHELT010000095.1:15327-18268 GCA_024644045.1 Chromatiales bacterium
TTCCCGACTTAATGTCGGGTGCCGTGTACTCGCCGTAACCTCAAGACGATGCCGCATCAGAGTACCGACCACAAAATAACCAATCACCGTTAAGATCAGAACAACGGTGACAATGAATAAGCGTTTCATAGGATTTTTTTTACGTCCCTTTAGCCAAGTTGTGAGGCCTTAACTCCCCGCGCGACCAGTCATTGGCGACTTGGCGGATTTCAGTGAGACCGACTATACGTCCGGCGAGGAGGCACGTGACCATCAGACCTGGATTGCTGGCACAAAGTCGAGCGTAGTGTTCGAGAAATACGTCGTTAAGTTGTGCCCAGACCGTCTGCTGCGGCTTTGCGCGTCGGGGCGCAGCAGGTGCTCTGACCCACCTACTGGATTGGGTTTGTTGACCGTCCGGCCTCAAGCGCTTGATACAAGAACTGATGTCGCACCATTGCCGTCAATCTCCCACCGCTCTGGCCGCCGGGGACGTCCGGTTGCCCGACATCCCGCGGCGATCGGAATGTTCGTCCACAAACTTGTCGGACAGTGCACCGTTGACGTCGCAGCCGGTATTGCGCACGTATTGATGCCAACCCGCGGGCGACACCGCTATCCCTTGTACGGACGCAACTCGACGGATGTCTTCTCTCATTACTGCGTTCTCACGGGTTGCTTTTGACATCAGCCAACCGTCCACCCACGCTGCGCCGGCGAGCGCACCGAGGAACAGTCCGGGTCCGGCGATGAATCCGTAGAAGGGCGTAACCGTCCCGTATTGATACGGTGCCAGGGCGAGGCCGGCCAACACGAGAAACACGGCAGCGGCGACTGTGTGGGCGACGATTGCGTGGTGGTGGCGCATGGTGATCTCCGATTGACCTTTTCTGATCCCTACACTAGGGCGCGTCGGGACCCTCGACAAACGGAAAATAGTACCGCTTCGGATGAATTTCATTCATCCGAATGATATCAGGTGAATCGGACTCAGTTGGTCGCGGTGACTTGAAACTGCTCCAGCAGCCAGTCATGAAACCCCTTGATCTCCGGCCGTTCCGCGTGCTCCGGTCGGTAAACTGTGTACATCTTCTGCGGCACCGGCACCTGCTGGTCAATGGGCGCGACCAGACGGCCGCCGTCGATTGATGCCTGCTCTAGTGGCAGCAGGGCCAGTGCCAGGCCCAGACCCTGTTCGGCTGCGTCTATGCAGGCATCGTAGGTATCGAACCAGAGTTCTTTCTGTGCATCGATGTCACCAAGCCCGGCATAGTGTGACCATATGGACCAGGCCTGCGGGAAGAACGCCATGTGGATCAGGCGCTGCTCACGAAAGTCGAGCCTGTCGATCTTGTACTTGGCGTGGAATTGCGTGGAACAAACCGGCGTGCACACGAGATCCAGCAGTTTGTCGCAGACCAGCCCCGGCCAATCGCCCATGCCGCAGCGCACTGCGACATCAAGGTCCTGGATGTTGAAATCGACCAGTTCCTCAGTGGTCTCTATGTGCAGGCTAACGCCCGGAACGCGCTCCTGGAGGCTGTCCAGCCGCGGGATGATGACGCGGCGCCCGAGCGAGGTCAGAACGTTTATGCGGAGCGACGCGCTACCATAGTCGCGGCGTACCCGGCGGGTACCCTCACGCAGCCGGGTGAAGGTTTTGCCGACCACCGCGTGATACGCGGTACCGCCCTCCGTCAGCGCCAGCTTGCGGTTACCGCGCAGGAACAGTTGGAATCCCAGTTGTTCTTCCAGGGCTTTAATCTGGTGGCTCACGGCCGATGGCGTGATGTGTAGTTCGTTAGCGGCGAGCTTGAAGCTTTCGTGCCGGCCGGCGGCTTCGAACACGTGCAGCAAGTGCAGCGATGGAAGTTTGCGATTCATCGACTTTAATGAAATGGACTCACCCGTCCATCGAAGGCTATCGTGACGTTAACTACCGATCGGCCTCGGTGCATGAATATTCGCTTACGATGAAAGCCGGTACTTACGTCGTTTATCATGTTCTTGTTCACACTTGGGTGACGATAATGGTCGTTCTCCAGCGTACGTGTCTCGCTTGTGGATTAGTTTACTCGATTCATCCGGCGTGATCCGTCGGCTTCCAGTGGGTCTTCGGTCATCCGGTGAATGCAGGCGTCGGTCTCTGATGCCGACTAAACGGCCATAGGACCAAATCTACTGCGGTGCAGCATGAATCTTCCGACTTCAACATTCAAAAGTTCAACGCGGCTGCAGAGCTCTCGATGAAAAGGCTGTCGAGTCATACAACGGTTAAGGGGAGGTAGGTGGATGATCGGGGAGTGCCAGCGGTGGATTCTCTGGTAGCCCTGCCTTCCGTAATCCCTCGATGTAGTGATTTAGTGCTGCCTTATCTTGGTACGGCTGGGCTTTACCCCAGAGTTCAATGGACGACTCAGGGTTGTCGGATAGAATTTTTTGCACCGTCGCTTGCGCCTCATTCCCCCGCCCCAATTGAGCATAGGCGGCGGCTAGGTATAGATTACTTTTGAGGTTTGGGTTCTTTCTGTTCTCCAGTGCCGTGACTGCTTCCTCGTACCTTTGCGCGTCGTAAGCAGCGACGCCGAGTGCCCAGCGATACCAGTCCGGATAGCGGGGATTGAGCCGAATCGCTCGCCTTGCATTCTCGATGCCTTCGTCGGCTCTCCCCACATAGGCGAATGGCCATGCCGATTCAGCAAGAACGTCGGCATCGTTGGGATTGATCTCAAGAGCCCGCTCGTATTCGGCAATCGCCTGTTCATGAGAACCGAGTTTCAAGTAAGCAGCCCCAAGCGCCCAGTGTCCCCACGCCTCACCGTCGTCGCGGGCGATTGCCGCCTCAGCGAGCTCAACCGCCCGCGCCAATGACTCTTCCGGGAGGTATTGCGAATACACCTGATAGACCGTAATCAGGGCGAAGTTGGCATAAGGTCGAGCATAGTCGGGATCCGCCGCGATG
>JAHELT010000096.1:0-1363 GCA_024644045.1 Chromatiales bacterium
CCTTTCGGCACCAAGGAAAACGGTTTCGCCGGCCTGGATACCGAGTTCACCTTCAACAGTCCGCTGCATGTCAAGCACATCCAGCAGCTCGCGGACTGGCAGAAGGACAAGGTGTTCGTGTACGGCGGGCGGCGCAACCTGGGCAACGCCAAGTTCACCAAGGGTGAGTGTGCGATGTACACCGAGTCGTCTGCGGGCTACGGCGGCTTCAAAGCGGGTGCGGAGTTCGAGTTCGGCACTGGCAACCTGCCCTACTGGCCCGAGGTGTCCGGTGCACCGCAGAACACCATCATCGGTGGCGCCAGCCTGTGGGTAATGGGCGGTCATCCCAAGCAGGACTACGAGGGAGTGGCGGACTTCTTCACCTTCCTGTCGCTACCCATGGTGCAGGCGTACTGGCATGCCAATACAGGCTACGTGCCGATCACTAATGGCGCCTATGAACTCATGAAAAAGCTGAAATTCTATGATGATAATCCGGGTCGCGACATTCCCATCCTGGAAATGAGCTCGAAAGCACCTACACCCAATTCGAAAGGCCTGCGTTTCGGCAACTTCCTGCAAACCCGTACCATCATGTACGAAGAGCTCGAGAGTATTTTCTCCGGTAAGAAGACCGCGAAACAGGGGCTGAATGACGCGGTGACGCGTGGCAACGCCGAGCTACGCAAGTTCGAAAAGACCATGCGTTGAAGCGCCTGATGCTGCGCGCCGGATAAACGCATCCGGGGAAGCCGTCAGGCGTCCCCGGGTGTGCAGGTCACAAGCCGTTGGAAGCAAAGGTCGTTTTTGGCAACAAGGTGTTGCCGTATCTGCTGCTGGCCCCACAGATCGTGGTGACGCTGGTGTTTTTCTTCTGGCCGGCGTCACAGGCGTTGCTGCAGTCCGTGCTGCTGGAAGATCCATTCGGACTCAGCACCCGCCTCGTGTGGCTCGACAACTTCACGGATCTGTTCGCTGATCCGACCTATGCACACTCAGTGCAGGTAACCGCCGTGTTCAGCGCGGCGGTCGCGGTGTTGGCGTTGACCGTGGCAATGTTTCTTGCGATCCAGGCCGATCGCGTAATCCGCGGCGCGACAACCTACCGCACGCTGCTGATCTGGCCCTATGCAGTGGCACCAGCGGTGGCCGGTGTGTTGTTCCTGTTCCTGTTCAATCCGAGCATCGGCCTGTTCGTATACGCGCTACGCGCATTGGGTGCCGACTGGAATCACTCCCTGAACGGCGACCAGGCAATGCTGCTGGTGATTATCGCCGCGGCCTGGAAGCAGGTGAGTTACAATTTTCTGTTTTTCCTGGCTGGTTTGCATGCCATTCCTAAATCGCTCATCGAGGCAGCGTCGATCGATTGCGCCGGACC
>JAHELT010000096.1:1373-18248 GCA_024644045.1 Chromatiales bacterium
GGCTCAGCGCAGGACGAATCGTACTTCGACCTGCGTGAGCACTTCGACGGGGTCTCCGTTGAGAATGGTTGGCCGATAGCGCCATTGCTTCACCGCATCCATGGCGGACCGGATCAGGAGTGGGTGGCCGCTGTGAACCTCCAGCTTCCTAATGGTCCCGTCGCGGCCGATGATCGCCTCGATCTTGACGATACCGCTGATTCCTGCTTTCTTCGCAATGATCGGATAAGCCGGAACGACGCGACGTTTCTGGACTATTATATTTCCGCTGCTCATGCCCACCACGTTTTTTCTGATCGTCATTAATATCGTGTATGCGTTCTTTGACACTTTCGGCATTATTCATCAGGTCACCGAAGGCGGCCCATCCGGCGCAACTAATATTCTTGTCTACAAGGTGTTCCATGATGGCTTTCTGGGGCTGGATCTTGGTGGTTCGGCGTCCCAGTCGGTGGTGTTGATGGTGATAGTGATTGCGCTTACCGTGGTTCAGTTCCGCTATATCGAACGTAGAGTGCATTACTGATGGTGGAGAACCGGCCATGGTTGTTGTTCTTCAGCCACTTGCTACTGATCGTTGGTGTTGCGATCACCGCATTTCCTATTTATCTGGCGTTCGTTGCATCGACCCATGAACTGCAGGCGCTGCTGCAGCCGCCCGTCCCGCTGCTGCCAGGCGGTGCCATGCTGGAAAACTATCGGCGAGCGCTCGCCGAGGGTGCCAAGGCGGTGGGTGCGCCTGTCTGGCTGATGCTGGGCAACAGCCTGGTGATGGCGCTGGGCATTACGTTCGGCAAGATCGTGATCTCCATGCTGGCGGCTTTTGCCATCGTATATTTCAGGTTTCCGCTGCGCATGACGTTTTTCTGGATGATTTTTATCACCTTGATGCTGCCTGTCGAGGTACGCATACTCCCCACGTACAAAGTGGTTTCCGATCTGAGTATGCTGGACAGCTACTGGGGACTGACCATACCGCTGATAGCATCGGCCACCGCGACGTTTCTGTTTCGCCAGTTCTTCATGACCGTGCCGGACGAACTGCTGGAGGCGGCACGTATCGACGGCGCCGGGCCTCTGAAGTTTTTTCGGGATATCCTTTTGCCGTTATCGCGCACCAATATCGCTGCGCTGTTCGTGATTCTGTTCATCTACGGCTGGAATCAGTACCTGTGGCCGCTGCTGATCACAACCGATGAGTCTATGTACACCATTCTCATCGGTATCAATCGTATGCTGGCGGTAGGCGATGCCCAGGCGGAGTGGCAGATAATAATGGCTACAACCATGCTGGCAATGCTGCCGCCCGTGCTGGTCGTAATTGCAATGCAGAAGCTGTTCGTCAAGGGCATGACAGAAACCGAAAAATAGCCGGCGGAGACAAACATGGCGCGTGTCGAACTGCGCAACGCCAACAAAACCTATCCCAACGGGTTCAAAGCAATACCCGGCATAGATCTCGAGATCAATGACGGCGAGTTTCTTGTGCTGGTGGGTCCGTCGGGCTGCGGTAAATCCACGCTGCTGCGTATGATTGCCGGATTAGAGCGCGTTAGCGGTGGTGATATTTCCATCGGCGAGCACAGGGTCAACGATCTGGAACCTGCCGAGCGAAACATCGCAATGGTGTTTCAGAACTACGCGCTGTATCCGCACATGAGCGTATATAACAATATGGCTTACGGATTACGCAACATGGGTACACCGAAGGACGAGATCGAGCGACGCGTGCGCGAGGCCGCATCGATCCTGGAACTGGATGGGATGTTGCAGCGTAAACCGAGGCAGCTGTCCGGGGGTCAGCGTCAACGGGTTGCCATGGGCAGGGCGATCGTGCGTGAGCCTGCGGTGTTTCTGTTCGATGAGCCTTTGTCCAACCTGGACGCCAAGCTGCGTGTGCAGATGCGGGTGGAAATCAAACGGCTGCAGCGGGCGCTGCACACGACGTCTATTTATGTAACGCATGACCAGGTGGAGGCCATGACCATGGCAGACCGGCTGGTAGTGATGAACGAAGGGCGTGCTGAACAGGTGGGCTCGCCCATGCAAGTCTATGCACGCCCGGCAACACGATTCGTAGCGAGTTTTATCGGTTCGCCGGCGATGAACCTGCTGCCATGCCGCGCCGCGGCTGACGGCCGGGTGCGCCTGGCAAACAATGTGGAACTGGCGCTGGCGAAGCCACTGACCCGCACGGAGAACGGACGTGAGTTGCTGCTTGGCATACGCCCGGAACACTGGCTCGTGAACGATGGCGGCCCGCTCAGCATGCACGTTGACCTTGCCGAGCCTTTGGGCGCGGAAACGCTGCTGCACGGCATGTTGTATGAAACAGACAGCCGTATCACCGTGCGTATCGGTGGTGACGAGCAGGTGGCAACGGGCGTCCAGGTCCCACTGTCAGTGGCTGCCGAGCGGCTGCACGTATTCGACGCAGGAAGCGGAGAGCGCCTGAACTGAGTTCCGGTGCGCAACGCACCGACCCTGCGTGCCCGTGGATCACCTGACGATTTCAGGGCGCTCCCAGTGGCGGTGGCAGCGGCAGGCCGCGCTCGGCCATAACGGTGCGCAAGCGATCCGGGTAGTCTGTGATGATACCGTCCACGCCGCGCTGCAACAGCGCACGCATGTCGTCACTGTCGTTCACGGTCCACACCACTACGCGTAGTCCCAGCCGGTGCGCTTCGGCAAGTGCCAAGGCATCTAGATCACGCCAGTAAGGTGACCAGACCTGTGCCTGGAACGCGTGCACCATACGTGGCACCGAGCCTGCGTGCTCATCCACGTCCAGTCCGGCAGTCCACAGTGAAGGACCTGGCTGCCCGCGTTTCACGTTGTCCAGCCAGTTGCGCTCGGCAGTCAGGCATGCAACCGGAACGTCGGGGGCACGCTGGCGTACCAGCGCCAGTAGCTCCCAGTTGAAACTCTGCAACGTAATGCGTGGCGCCACACCCGCCGAGTTGATCGTGTCGATAACCTGTTCGACGAACGGCGCCGGGGGCGGGTAAAGCTGAGCTTGCTCAGGATTATGTTTCAACTCGACATTGAACTTCAGCGCCGCCGCTGGCGCGAGTCCCAGCACGTCTGCGAGCTTCGGCATCCTGGCCCCGACGATTGCCTGCTGATGTGGGAAGCGCTTCGCGTAGCGGCTTTGCGGACGCAGTGTGCCGACGTCGTACCGCCGCAGCACCTCGTAGTCGAGCGCATGCAGCGGCGGCGCAGGTTCTTCCAGCCAGCGCCCCGTGGCATCACGGGTGAAATCAGTGTTGAGCCGGGGGCCGTGGGCGACGACGGCAACGCCGTCGGCGCTCATCCCGACGTCGAGTTCCAGTGTGTGCACCCCGAGCGCGAGCGTATGCTGGAAACCCTCCAGAGTATTCTCGGGCCACAGCCCGCGTGCACCGCGGTGTCCCTGCAATTCGAAAGCGCCCGCAGTACCCGTCAATAAAATCGCTGCACACAGACCGGCCGCCCATCCAGAAAGCCGGCACACGTTGCGGTCGCGTTTTGCGTAATTCATCTGGCTCGATGAGCTGTATCGTCGCTCACGCCTCCGCGCAACGAATCGTTCGTAGAGCTTCATCCGGTAGCTGATCCCGGAGAAGAACATCGTTGTCGGACTGTTTCCCGACCAACGACCAGCGTCAGCAACATCGAGTGATTCTGGACGGCTCAGGGGCCGAGTTCGGCGTTCTTGCGCTGCAGGCTCGCGATCAGTGCCGCGACCCCGCCTCTCTCCAGCTCGGCGCCGAAGCTGGCGCGGTAGTTGGTCACCAGGCTGATGCTGTCAATGGTGATATCGTAGATCTTCCAGTCGTCCGTGCGCCGGAGCTTGTAGTCCACCGGAACCGGTTGGGCGCCTTCGCTCTGGAACTGCGAGCGTACGACCGCGCGGTCGTCACGGGCTTCGGGCTGAAACGGCCGGAATTCGATCCGCTGGTCCTTGTATTCGCTCAGCGACTTGGTGTAAGTGCGCAGCAGCAGGTTGCGGAATTCCTGCACCAGGGTAGCTTTCTGACTCGCGCTCGCGTCGTTCCAATACTTGCCAACGGCCAGCCGGGTCATGATCTCGAAATCCAGGTGGGGCACGATCTTCTCGTTCACCAGCTTGCGCACGTAGGCCGGGTCGCTGGTGACCCGCTCTCGATTGTCCCTCAGCACCTGGAGCACCTCGTGGGTAGTGTTCACCACCAGGTCCTGCGGCGATTCCACCGCAAGCGCCAAGGCGGGCGCCGAGAACGCCGCCGCGAGCGCCAGCACGGTTGACAGCACCATCTTCATTGCCACACTCCTTCACGTTGACGAACCGCCCGACATCAGCGCAACGGGCACAGCGATTCTCGCACATGCTGGCTGAACCGACGCTGACCAGATCGCAATGACCTGCCCCCCGGCAGCGCGCTGAGCCAATAATACTCGATCCATCCGGCGCCACGCGCACGCGCTGGCGTAGCAGAGAGCGCAAGCTGGCGCCCGCCCTTCCCGGGCCGCAACAGCAGCCCCAGGAACTCGTTGGCGTGTTCCCGCCAGACGCTTGCTTCGGCGGCAGGCCGCGTGAGCAGCAAGCGCCAGTCCGGCCCGAACGCCGCCAGCCCGGCGAAGCGCACAAGCACCGGGTTGTCGCCCTTCCCGCTCACCGCCCTGCTTTGTCGCTGGCGCGACCGCTCTCAACAATCCTGCACTTGCGTGTAAACTCCGTCTTTCTGCCGGCGCGACCCGATCTTGTCGGCGACCCGCAAGACAGCATGCAGGACAGTAAGACCCCTTGAACCGATACGCAGACTCACTCGTCGTTGTCGATGCCGCTCACGTCACACTGGGCGGACGGCCAGTCCTGAAAGGCGTTACGCTGAGCGTCGCGCGCGGTCAGGTCGTCGCCATCATGGGCGGCAGCGGTTGCGGCAAGACGACGATACTCAACCTGATCGGGGGTCGGCTCAAGCCGGACAGGGGGCAGGTGCTGGTCGACGAACAGTCGGTGCCGGATCTCGATACCGATCGGCTGTTCGAGTTGCGCAAGCGCATGGCAATGCTGTTTCAGACCGGCGCGCTGTTCACCGACCTGTCCGTCTACGAGAACGTGGCTTTTCCGATCCGCGAGCACACGCAATTACCGGAAGCGCTGCTGCGCACGGTGGTGCTGATGAAGCTCGAGACAGTCGGGCTTCGCGGCGCGCGCGATCTCATGCCTTCCGAACTCTCGGGTGGCATGGCACGTCGGGTAGCTTTGGCGCGCGCGATCGCGCTGGAACCGATGATGATCATGTACGACGAGCCATTCACCGGTCTGGACCCGATCTCCAAGGGGATCATCGCCAAGCTCATCAAGGACCTCAACGCATCGCTGGGCATCACCTCGATCGTCGTGTCCCACGACGTGGCGGAAAGCTGCGCGATCTCGGACTACGCCTACCTGGTCGGGGACGGGCGCATCATCGGTGAGGGGACACCCTCCGACGTGCAGCGCTCGCGCTCGCCGCACGTGCGCCAGTTCATGGATGGGGAGCCGGAGGGGCCGGTCCCGTACGAATACCCGGCGCCCGACTACCTCGAGGACCTGTTCCAGAGCCCCTCGGCATGAACGCCTTCGCCGCACTCGGCCACGTGGTGCTGAACGCGGTCCAGCGGCTCGGCCGGGCGAGCCTGTTTCTCGCGCAAGTCGTGCACGTCAGCGCGGTACTCGTGCGCCGGCCGTTCCTCGTCGTGCAGCAGATTTACAACGTGGGTGTGCTGACGCTGCTGATCATCCTGGTCTCCGGGCTGTTCGTCGGCATGGTGCTCGGTCTTCAGGGACACAACACGCTTGCCCGTTTTGCGGCGGAGGACTCCCTGGGGCTGCTGGTCTCCCTGTCGCTGGTGCGGGAACTGGGCCCGGTGGTGACGGCACTGCTGTTCGCAGGTCGCGCGGGCTCCGCGCTGACCGCCGAAATCGGACTCATGAAGGCGACCGAGCAGCTGGCTGGCATGGAGATGATGGCGGTCAATCCGGTGATGCGCGTCGTCGCGCCGCGTTTCCTGGGCGGCCTGATCGCGATGCCCCTGCTGGCGGTCATGTTCTCGGCAATCGGTGTGCTCGGCGGACACCTGGTCGGGGTCGGCTTGCTTGGCGTGGACGCCGGCGCCTACTGGTCGCAGATGCAGGCGGGGGTGGACTTCCACGACGACGTGATGAATGGGGTGTACAAGAGCATCGTGTTCGGCGCCGTGTGCACGTGGATCGCAGTCTTCGAGGGCTACGATACGGTCCCTACCTCCGAAGGCGTATCCGGTGCCACCAACCGCACCGTCGTGTATTCTTCCCTGAGCGTGCTGGTACTGGATTTCATCATGACATCGCTGACCATCTAGTGTGCTGTCCCGTAAATAACGTGGAATTCCGCGTGCCGCCAAGGTTCAGCTGCAAGGCTTGCGAGAGAAAGCATAGCCCGGCCAGGGTTTGAGCACGTAACACCGCAGATGGGCCTTGGCGGTACGCCCAGCTGATTGATTGGTAAACGACGCGAGCGTGTGTCGCGGGCCATGACAGCGTTGCGCCGCTTAGCAATAGCGACGGCTATTACTTTCACGACGACGTCTTGTCCTGACCCGCGACACGCGCTCAGAATTGCACTTTGTTTACGGGACAGCACACTGAAGGACTAACGATGAATCGCAAGGCATTGGAATTCTGGGTGGGGCTGTTCGTGGCCGCAGGCATGGCGGCGCTCGCAATGCTCGCTTTCAAGGTGGGCAACCTCGGCACGGCGGACGTCGACGATGCCTATAAGATCACCGCGCGGTTCGAAAACGTCGGCGGGCTCAAAGTCAAGTCGCCCGTGACCATGGCCGGGGTGCGCGTCGGACGCGTGAGCGCGATCGAGTTCGATGCCGAACGTTACAGAGCGATTGTAACCATGAGTATCGACGGTCGTTACAACAAGCTGCCGACCGACTCCAGCGCGTCGATTTTGACCGCGGGACTCCTGGGCGAGCAGTACGTCGGTCTGGATGCAGGAGGCTCGATGGACTTCCTCAAGGAAGGGAGTGTGGTCGAGCTCACGCAGTCGGCGCTGGTGCTCGAGAAAATGATCGGGCGGTTTCTTTTCAGTCTGTCCTCTGGCGAGAAGAAGTGAACCCCAGCGCGCAACGCGCGGGTACCGCGGGCCGCCGCCGCAAGAGCGAGCGGCCGGCGCCCGGCGCGTCGCAATGAGCGACGCCGATATCCGGTTGCATGATGCCAATCACGCCGAAGTGAGCGGCGAATTGACCTTTTCGACCGCGCCTGCGCTGCTCGAGCGCAGTGCGTCTCTCACGAGCGCGAGTGGCACACTGATCGTTGATCTCCAGGGCGTCACCCGCGCCGACAGCGCAGGCCTCGCTTTGCTTGTGGAATGGCTTCGCCTTGCCCGCGCCGCCGGGCACGAAATACAGTATGTCGAACTGCCCGAGCAACTCTCGCGCCTGATACGTGTCAGCGGGCTCGAAAAGGTCTTCGCGCTGGAGTAACTGCACCAGCGGGACAGTTCGCCTTCGATCGCATCGTCACCGGCGGGGCACTCGCAGGTGGCGTTCTACCGATCAGGAACGAACGCCGGTCGAGCAGGGCGTCGACTCAATTCAGCCACCAGATGGCGGCGTTCAGGGCGCCGGCAAACGACACCCAGGCGGCATAGGGCAGCATGAGCCAGCTTGCGGGCCGGTCGATGCGGCCGAACGTGACGGTGGTGACACCGATAGCGGTCCAGAGCACGACAATCTCCACCAGCGCCGCGCCCACTGCCATCAGACCGAAGAACAGGCAAGACCAGAGCAGATTCAGAGCAAGCTGGATCGTGAACAGCAAGAGCGCGGGCCGGCGCCCGGGGTTCTGGCGATGCCGCCACACCCGCCATGCCGCCAGCGCCATCATGAGATACAAGGCCGTCCACACCGGCCCGAAGAGCCAGTCGGGCGGATTGAAAGCCGGTTTGTTGAGCGTCTGGTACCAGTCGTCAACGGTCAACGCAGTGACCGCGCCACCAACACCGGCAACCGCGAGACAAGCGGCAACGAACGCTAAGAGCGCGAGCAACTCGCGGCGTCTGCCAGGCGAGACAGGAAACTGGGGCTCAACGGCGCCATGCGTGTCTGGCTCTTGTCGCATCGGAACTTCCTCAGACGCCTGAATGGCGCGAGTCTCCGCGTTTCAGTCGATCAGAGTCGCTCGGACAGGAACGCGAGAGTCGTCGCCCACGCCTGCTCGGACTGGGTCTCGCGGTATCGCTGCGGATTGTTGAAATCCTGAAACCCGTGGCCGGCGCCGTCGTAGCGGTGAAACGCGCAGTCCACAGCCGCATCGCGCAGCGCGGTCTCGTAGTCGTTCACGTCGGCCGGCGACGGGCTCTGATCCTCGTTGCCGAAATGGCCCAGCACTGCGCAACGCATGTTGCCGGCCAGCGTGATCGGTGCCGGCGCCCCATCAGCGAACGGCGCCTTGATACGGCCGCCGTAAAAAACGACGCAGACTCGGTAACGCGCGTCATGGCAGGCACCCAGCCAGGCCACGCGACCGCCCCAGCAATGACCCAGAATGCCGATGCGCTCACCGTCCACATCCGACTGAGCGGCCAGCAGGTCAAAACCCGCCTGCAGGTCGTCGACCGTCTGGTCGTCGCGAAACTCCGTGCGTTTGACGTCGATGTCCGCGTCGGCCGGCCACCAGTGGAACAACCACGGGATCGCGCACGCATAGCCGGCGCGCGCACAACGTTCACCTACCTCGATCTGAAATGGATCGTTGGTGATTCCGGTATGCGCGATCGGCAGGTGCTGCGCGACGACCAGTCCCGGATGCGGGCCGTCCCCCTCTGGCGTGAACAGCAATACCGGCATCGGGGTGCCCCGAACCTCGACGGTTTCCTCGCGATACATGATCTGGTTCTCCCATGAGCACATTGAGGTCAGTTGCCCGGCAAGGCCGGCGGGGCCCGGGATCCTTGCGTAGCCGGCACGAGCGCCTTTTTTCCTGTCCACAACGCGCCGGGTGCCGGGTTGCTGTGGCCGGAGCCTGCTCAGTCAGCGGACTGCGAAACGAGTTGCGCCACGATACTGCTGGTGATCTTGTCCCGCTCGACCACACCAATGAACTTACCCTGCTCGTTCACTACCGGCAGCTCGGATAGACCGTTGCGGTCCATCAACTGCAGCGCCACGCGTTTGCTGTTGCCGGCGGCGATGGATACCTGCGTGATGCCGGGGACTTTGCTCACGTCGCCCGCCTCGAGCAGGGACACCACATCCAAACCGTTGTTCTGCATTTCGTGCAGCAACCGGATGCCGCCCACGAGCCCGACGAATTCACCTTCCTGCGTGGCAAAGAGCACGTACTTGAAAAACGGATAGCGGGTCAGCTCGACCAGATAGCGCTGTACCGCATCGTTGTTGTAGTAACCTCGCCGGTCGGTCTTGAGCGTGACGGCCGACACCTGGCGTTGGACAAACGAGCGGATCTTGCTCAGTCCTTCTTTTTCGTCAGCGGAGATCTGCTCCGGCTCGATCAGATCGCCCTCGAGCTTCACGGATACGGGTTTGGCCGTCGCCTCTCGCAGTTTGAAGTCCAGTCCGAAGCCGCTGAACTCGCTCAACTGCTGGGTGCTTAGCAACCAGATGACGACGGGCGCCAGACCCAGCGCCAGCCACGAGGTTTCGATCTTGAATTCTTTGTTCAGCTTGTAATTGACGAACGCCAGCACCGCTGGAATCGAGAAAAACAGTACCGCGAATACCCACATCATGTCGCTGTCCTTCGCTTGCCTGTCGGCCCCAGGTCTTATCCGGTTCTAGATCCTCTCAGCAGACTGAACCCATGGGAAAGAAAGATCAACCCAATGATCGCTGATCGCCGGACTCGAAATCAATCGTCACCAGGGGCCGGTTCTGAACCCGTTCGATAGGCTGCCAGCTCGAGTCTCACCTGGTGCGCACCACCCCGGGGAACTGACACTTCAAAGCCGAAACGGCGCGCCAGCGCGAGCATTCTCTCGTTACCCCCGAGCACTTCGCCCACCAGCGTCTGGGTGCCCCTGTCGGCGCAATAACGAATCAGCTTATTCATCAGGATAGCACCCAGTCCCTTTCCTTTGAGATCGGAACGCACGATGATCGCGAATTCGGCCGTTTCGTTGTCAGGATCGCCGACCGCTCGTGTTACCCCTAACGTTTCCTGCGCGCCATAGCCATCTGACTCGACTGCAACTAGTGCCATCTCGCGGTCATAGTCGATCTGGGTGTACCGTGCGAGTTGCGAGTGCGACAATTCTTTTACTTGCCCGAAAAACCGAAAGCGAACGTCGCCCGAACTCAGGTGATCAAAAAACGCACGATGTGCGGGTTCATCTTCGGGACGAATCGGCCGCACCATGATTTGACCGTTGTTGAAAGCGACCGATTCTTCGAGTTCCTGGGGGTAGGGCCTGATCGCCAGGCGTGAAGCGCTCGCGTCGGCAACTGGCATCACCCGAACGCGTGCGTCGAGCGCGATGACCCCGTCAGCGTCGGCCAGCAAGGGGTTGATGTCCAGCTCAGCGACCTGGGGAAGATCGGCAACCAGCTGCGAAAGCTTGATGAGCGTTGCGTGGATTGCGTCCAGGTCGACCGCCGGGCGATCACGATAACCGGCGAGCAAGCGTGCCACACGCGTTCGCAGCACCATCTCGCGCGCCAGCACCTGATTCAGCGGCGGCAGGGCCACGGCGCGGTCCCCGATCACTTCGACAGCGGTGCCGCCTTGTCCGAAGAGCAGCACCGGGCCAAAGATCGCGTCGTTGGCCACACCCAGAATCAGCTCGTGCGCTGCGGGCTTGCTCACCATCGATTGCACGGTAAAGCCCTGCAATCGCGCGCCCGGTTGAAGGCTTGCTACCCGCTCGATGATTCCTTCGCAAGCCGCTCGAACTTGTCCTGTATTGTCCAGGTGCAACACTACGCCGCCGACATCGGATTTATGAGAGATATCCTGAGAAAGCACCTTCACTGCCACCGGGAAACCGATCTCCCGCGCGCAACTGACCGCTCTATCAGCGTTCTCGGCGACGCGGGTTTCAACGATTGGAATCCCGTACGCGGCCAGCAATTGTTTCGCTTCGGCTTCGCTCAGCAGATCCCTCTGCTCATCGACTGCCGTTTGTATGAGCGCGCTTGCCCGGTGTGAGTCGGGCTTGAAGGTTGTGGGAATGGACGAGGGCGTCTCCATGAGCATCCGCTGATTACGCTGATAGTTCACCAGTTGCATGAATGCCTTGGCAGCGTCCTCGGGCGAGCTATAAGCGGGAAGCCCCTCGTCGGCAAATAATCGACGCGCGTTCTGCAAGCTGTCGCCGCCCAGCCAGCAGCTAAACACACTGCATCCCGCCGCCTCGATCGCAGGCACCAGAGCGTTCGCAATCGCCTCGCTGCCGACGATTGCGCTTGGTGCGTGAATGAACAGAATGGCATCAACCTCCGAGGCCTGGGCAAGTATCTGCAGTGCATCCACGTAACGTTGTGTGGGCGCGTCACCAATGATGTCGACCGGATTGCTGCGTGACCAGTTATCGGGTAACACGGCGTCGAGCTTCGCGAGCGTGGCGTCATTCAGTTTTGCCAACGTGCCACCTGCTTCGATGAGCGCATCCGTGGCCATCACCCCGGGACCGCCGCCGTTCGTCAGGATAGCCAGCGACTCGCCAGTACAGCGACGGGCTCTGGCCAGCGTTTCGACCGCGTCGAAGAGATCCTCTGTCGTGTCGACGCGCAGCATTCCGGCGCGTCGAATGGCGGCATCGTATACGCTGTCCGAGCCAGCCATCGCGCCCGTATGCGATGCAGCCGCCCGGGCGCCCTCGGCGACACGCCCCGATTTCACGACGATAACCGGCTTGTTACGTGCGGCTGCGCGCGCCGCTGACATGAACTTGCGCGCCTCATCTATCGATTCGACATACAGCAGTATGGCGCTGGTCTTCGTGTCGCTTCCCAGGTAATCGAGCAAGTCTCCGAAGTCGACATCGGCGCTGTCACCGACCGAGATGAAACTGGAGAAGCCGATGTTGCGCGACTTGGCCCAATCGAGTACCGCCGTAGCCAGCGCGCCCGACTGCGAGACAAACGCCAGATTACCCGGCAGTGGATGCGTGTGCGCAAAGCTCGCGTTCAGACCTATATTGGGCAGCATGAGTCCTACACAATTGGGTCCCAACACGCGTAGAAGGTACGGGTGCGCTGCATCGAGCATTGCCTGTTGCAACGTGCGACCCTGGCCGTCGCTCTCACGTGATAGTCCGGCCGTGAGCACCACCGCGGCTTTCGTACCGTGCTCACCCAGTTCGGCTATCAGATCCGGCACCGTGCGCGGGGGTGTGCAGATAACGGCGAGATCCGGCACTTCCGGGAGGTGTGCGATACGGCGGTAGGCCGACTTGCCCGCGACCGTCTTGTATTTTGGATTCACCGGATAGATCGCACCGTTGAACGTACCACTCACCACGTTGTCGATGACGGTAGCACCGACGCTTTGCGGACGAGTCGACGCCCCGATGACGGCCACCGATGTCGGTCTGAGTAGATAATCCAGGTTGCGGAGGCTCATTGGTTATCAGAGTACCTTTCGAGTAAATAAAACTATGAACCGACAGTGAATCGGTTGTTGAGTTGCCGACTCGCCGCGAACTTGACAAGCGATAAACGAACTCCACAGGCATGTCATACCCGGAACGACGCGAGCCCCACTGGCGAACCATCATGGTAGATAATTTCGGCCCGCGCGACGATCAGAGCCCCCGTCGATACTCTTATCGAGGCCTGAACGTGTCGACTTGGCGGTACAGAATTTTATGCGTCAGCGCGCCGGTGATATTGACCAATGTCAAGGGGAAGTATAAGCCTGGGTCGTTCGGCTCACGTAGCAGCAGATGCCTGACCTGGCATTACGCTGACCCACGCCGGCCTGCGAACCCGAATCCGTTGGTGCTTCTCTTATCGATGTGTGCCGACTCGACCTCAGAGCAGCTCGAGCGGCCCTTTGGCATTGATGCAAATCAACTGCGCACTTTCCGGACTACGTATCATCTGAGCCGTAAACACTTCGAAATGACGTCGGGGTTTGGGCGTCCAAACTCGCATGCTCCTGATGTCAAACAGCAAACGGTTGTTCGGGCATTGCGCGGGGCAGTGACGCCCGCTGCTGAACCGAACTGAATTTCACGGTCTGGACCGGACCGAGAAAAAAGCAGTTGGAAACGCACATGCGCCAATTTCCGAAGGATCATTATGATGAAGAAGCCAACGATAGTACTTTTTGCTGGTGTGTTTCTCTGTATTTCGTTCTATGCCTCAGCCGACAATGGTGAGGCCTTCAAGATAGAACACCCTTACATTCAGGTAAGTGCGGGTGGATCTATAGGCGAGAACGAGAACTATGCGGCGTTCAGACTATCGGGCGGCGCTGATCTGAGCGAACGTTTCGGGGTCGAGGCGGGTGTTACCACGATTACCGATATATTTTTCACGGACATAGATATATTTTACCTGAGTCTCGTCGCCCGGTATCCGATTGGCGAAAAAATGCGAATAGCCGGTAAAGTGGGCGTGTTGAGCTGGGACTCACGAATACAGGAGCTGTTTGCCCCCAGCAGACAGGAAGATGGCGTTAATGCGATGCTGGGGGTCGAAGTTCAATACTACTTGTTCACGCACTTGGCGCTCGTTTTATCGCTGGACTATTACGGTTCAGTTGATGTCGGTCGCAGCGTTGGCAATGAAACAATCTTTCCAGGCTCCATTGGTCTTAGATATGTCTTCTAGGTAAAGAAGTACTTGGTTGCACACCATCGGCGGCGTCCAGCGTATTGGCTCGGCCGTAGGACCGGCGCGGGGGTGTCGCTCGCGCAGCAGGAGAACTGATGATGATCGTCGAGCGCGAGGAAGACCTCACACGAGCAGTGCTGCAGGTGATGGGGCGTACCGGGGACGCGCGCCTGCGCGAGATCCTGGTCTCGCTCATCGAGCACCTGCACGGGTTCGTGCGCGACGTGCGCCTGACCGAGGCGGAGTTCCGGGAGGCAGGTGCCGTGCTCGCCGAGCTGGGTAAGCGCTGCACGGACACGCACAACGAAGTCGTGCTGATGGCCGGGTCGCTCGGTGTGTCGTCGCTGGTATGCCTGCTCAATAACGGCGACGGCGGTGCGACGGAAACTTCGCAGAACCTGCTCGGGCCGTTCTGGCGCATGCGTTCACCGCGGGTCGCAAACGGCGACTCGATCGTGCGCTCGCCCACGCCCGGACCGCCGCTGCTGGCGACCTTCACCGTCGTCGATCGCGAGCGCAATCCGGTTGCCGGCGCCGAGGTCGACGTCTGGCATGCCTCCCCGGTCGGCCTGTATGAGAACCAGGACGCCGCACAGGCCGAGATGAACCTGCGCGGCAAGTTCACGACCGACGGCGCGGGACGCATCTGGTTCCGTTCGGTCCGGCCCGCCGGTTATCCGATCCCGACCGATGGCGTGGTCGGTCGCCTGCTGGCGGCCCAGGGGCGCCATCCTTACCGGCCTGCGCACGTGCACGCGCTGGTGTTCAAGCAGGGTTACAAGACCTTGATCTCGCAGGTCTACGCGGACGATGACCCACGCCTCGAATCAGACGTTCAGTTCGGTGTGACACGCGCGCTCTGCGGCAGATTCGTGCGCCACGACGACGCGCATCCGGCGCACACTGATCTTGCCGTGCCCTGGTACTCGCTGGAGCACACGCTGGTGCTCGAGCCCGGCGAGGCCCGGCTGCCCGAGCCGCCCATAAGATAGGCCCGTAGTGGGCGCGGTGGTCCGCCGGGTCAGGCGCTCGCCGCGATCTGCTGTTCGAGCTTGTGCAGGGTGCGGTAGCAGGGCAGCACCTGCGTAACGCTCGAGTTGGGCTCGCGGCCTTCTCTGATCGCGGCAAAGAACTCGCGGTCCTGCAGCTCGATGCCGTTCATGGACACGTCTACTTTCGAGACGTCGATGGCATTTTCCTTACCGTCCACCAGGTCGTCGTAGCGCGCGATGTAGGTGCCGTTGTCGCAGATGTAACGGAAGAAAGTACCCAGCGGGCCGTCGTTGTTGAACGACAGCGACAGGGTGCAGATCGCACCGGTGCTGCTCTTCAACTGGATCGACATGTCCATCGCGATGCCGAGCGTGGCGCTGACCGGGCCCTGCAGGGCGTTGGCCGCGACGATTTCACCGCCCGCCTGGTAGGCGAACAGATCGACCGAGTGCGCCGCATGGTGCCACAGCAGGTGGTCGGTCCACGAGCGCGGCTGGCCGAGCGCGTTGATGTTCGTACGGCGGAAGAAGTACGTCTGCACGTCCATCTGCTGGATGTTCAGTTCGCCGGCTTCGATTCTGCCGTGGATCCACTGGTGGCTGGGGTTGAAGCGGCGCGTGTGTCCGCCCATCGCCACCAGTCCCGTTTCCTTCTGCAGGGCGAGGACGTTTTCTGCACCCTGCAGGCTGTCGGCCAGCGGGATCTCCACCTGCACGTGCTTGCCGGCTTTAAGGCAGGTGATCGCCTGTTCGGCGTGCATCTGTGTGGGTGTGCACAGAATAACGGCATCGACCCCTTCGAGCGCCAGGCTGTCGTCGAGGTTCGTGGTGACATGCTCAATACCGTATTTCTTCGCGACTTCCCGCGTCTTCTCGAGTTCGCGACCGACCACGGACACCACCTCGACGCCGTCGATTCGCTGCATCCCGTCGAGGTGCTTGGTGCCGAACGCGCCGGCGCCCGCCAGCGCGACCTTGATCTTGCTCATCAGTTGTTCTCCAGAATCAGATGGCCCACGGCCGTGTTCGACGCGGGAACGTGATAAAAACGGTGCTTCTCGGCGGGTGCCTGGCCGCCGTCGATATCGCTCATCGCGCCGCGTGCGATCAGCCACATCACGAGCTCGATGCCCTCCGAGCCGGCCTCACGCACGTACTCGATGTGCGGCACCTCGGCGAGCCCCGCAGGATCGGCGATCAGGCGGTCGAGGAATTGATTGTCCCACTCGCGGTTGATCAACCCCGCGCGCGGTCCCTGCAACTGGTGGCTCATGCCGCCCGTGCCCCACACCTGAACCTTCAGCGGTTCGTCGAACGACTCGATGGCCCGGCGGATGGCCTGCCCCAGCACGAAGCAGCGCCGCCCCGAGGGTATGGGGTACTGCACGACGTTGACCGCGAACGGGATGACCCGGCACGGCCAGGCCACCGGTTGTCCGAACATCAGCGACAGCGGCACGGTCAGGCCGTGATCCACGTCCATCCGGTTCACGATGGTGAGGTCGAAATCGTCCTGAATGACGCTGTGCGCGATGTGTGAGGCGAGCTCGGGATGGCCGATGACCTCCGGCACGGGACGCGGCCCCCAGCCTTCGTCGGCGACGGCGAACTTCGCCGCCGTGCCGAGCGCGAACGTCGGGATCATCTCCAGACTGAAAGCGGTCGCGTGGTCGTTGTAGACCAGGAAGACCACGTCCGGCGTGTGCCCGGTTATCCATTGCTTGGACGTCTCGTAGCCGACGAACACTTGCTGCCAGTACGGCTCGCCCGACTTGCCATGGTCGAGCGCCGCGCCGATGGCCGGGACGTGCGAGGTGTAGACTGAAGCGGTGATGCGTGCCATTTCAGGGCTCCCTGCCGGCCTTGCCCTGCGGCTGGTGATGCGCCTGGGCGTCCCCGTCTTCGCCGACGTAGCGGTTGCCCTCGACCGAGCGGCCGCCGCCCACCATCATGTCGCGGTACTCTTCCTCGCTCATGCCGGTCATGCTGCCGGCCATCTGCTGAAAGCTCTTGCCGTCAGTCGCCCCGATCTTGGCGAGGAAGTAGATGTTCCCGCCGAGCTCGATGCAGCGGTTGAGATCGC
>JAHELT010000097.1:0-13498 GCA_024644045.1 Chromatiales bacterium
GCCTGTTCAGCGCGTGAACGATCAGCGTTTCGAACAGCCGGTGTTGTTCGACTGCGAGGGGCAGCTGCTGGTCGGCATGCTGCATCACGCTTCGAGGGACGCCTCGCGCGGAGTGCTGATCGTCGTAGGCGGGCCGCAGTACCGGGTCGGGAGTCACCGCCAGTTCGTGCTGCTCGCGCGCAGCCTGGTGGCGGCGGGCTTCCCGGTGTTCCGCTTCGACCATCGCGGGTTCGGTGACAGCCCCGCGCCGGCCATCGGCTTCGAGCACAGCAGCCCGGACATCGGCGCGGCGGTGGATGCGTTCACGGCGAATCTGCCACAGTTGAAGGAAGTCGTCATCTGGGGGCTGTGCGACGCCGCTTCGGCGGCGCTGTTTTACCCGCAGGACTCCCGGGTCAGCGGCCTGGTGCTGGCAAACCCCTGGGTGCGCACCGAGGCCGGGATCGCCGAGTCATACGTGCGGCGGTACTACTTCAGACGGCTGCTGAGCTGGCGGTTGTGGCGCGATCTCTCCCGCGGCCGGCTGCAACAGGGTTCGCTGGCGTCCTTCGCTTCCATGGCCGTGACCACCGTTGGCGCCAGGCTTGCTGCGCTGCTGACTCGACGCTCGGCGGCGGGCCACTGCCGACCCGTCGCCGGCGTCGAGCTGCCGCAGCGCATGCTGAGCGGACTGCAGGGGTTCGGCGGAAAAGTGCTGTTCATCCTGAGCGGCGACGATCTCACCGCCGGGGAGTTCAAAGACTGTGTCAGCCGGTCCGCGTCCTGGCGCAAGGCCATGCAGAGCAGCAGGGTCGAGCGCCGCGATCTGCCGGAAGCCGACCACACGTTCTCGCGCAGCGACTGGCGCGACGCGGTCGCCGCGATGACCGTTCAGTGGTTGAAATCCTGGTAACGGGATGTCCTACAGGAGGACTTCGGCCGGCGCCGGGTGACTGAGGAAAGCGGTCGGGCTGGCCGTAAGGCCGTAAGCCCCCGACTGGAAGACCACGATCAGGTCCCCGGGTTCGGCGCGTGCCAGGTCCATGCGATCGGCGAGCAGGTCCAGCGGCGTGCACAGCGGGCCGACTACGGACGCTTTCTCCCGCGCGGCTCCGGTGACGCGATTGCCGACGACCACGGGATAGTTCTTGCGAATGACCTGGCCGAAGTTGCCGGAAGCCGCGAGATGATGATGTAGACCGCCGTCGGTGATCAGGAACACCTCGCCGCGGGAGATCTTGCGGTCCAGCACCTGGCAGACGTAGATGCCGGATTCGGCGACCAGGTATCTTCCCAGCTCGATCACCAGCTCGGCGTCCGGCAGGTTTTTACGCACAACGGGCAGCAGCTCGCCGAGGTTTTCCGCGATCGGCTCGAGCGCCAGGGGCGCGTCGCCCGGGAAGTACGGGATTCCGAAACCGCCGCCGATGTTGAGCATCCTGATGGACGTGTGCGCGTGGCCGGCCAGCTCCACCGCCAGCTCCACCGTGCGCTGCTGTGCTTCGCAGATCGCCTCGGGGCGCAGGTTCTGCGAGCCGCTGAAAATGTGAAAGCCCCTGAAGTCCAGCGGCTGGTTGGCCAGTGCGTCGAGCATGGCCGGCACGCGTTCGGCGTCGACGCCGAATGGTTTCGGCCCGCCGGCCATTTTCATGCCCGAGGTTTTAAGCTCGAAGTCCGGATTCACCCGGATGGCGACCTGCGGGCGGGTGCCCGTCTCGGTCGCCAGCTGCGTGAGGATGGTGAGCTCGCGCTCTGACTCCATGTTGATCACGATGCCTTCGGCCACGGCGCGGGCAAGCTCGCCGTGGGTTTTCCCGGGGCCCGCAAAGCTGATGCACTCGCGCGGTGTCCCCGCACCGACCGCGACCTCGAGCTCCCCGGCCGAGGCGACGTCGAGCCCGTCCGTGATCGAGGCCATGTGGCCGACCACGTCCGGCTTCGGGTTGGCCTTGACCGCGTAGTGGAGTTTGATCTCTTCCGGCAGCGTCCGGCGGAGGCGCTCCACGGTGCGCGTCATGATCTGCCGGTCGTAGGCGTAGAACGGCGTGCGCCCGATTTGCTCGGCCAGGCGTGTGAGCGGCATTCCGCCGATGAGGAGGCAATCGTCCTCCACGTCGAACTGTGTCATCGGGCAGTGCTGCGGTAAGGAGACACTCATGACAAGGACTCGCTGAACAGGACGGCATACTCGCTGGCCAGTGCGGTGCGATCCATTTTGCCGTTCGGGTTTCGGGGGATCTTGCGACGCCAGACGATTTCCTGCGGAATCATGAAATTGGGCAGCTCGGCTTTGAGGGCGCCGATCAGCCGATCGCTGGGCGGTGCGCTGTCGCTGCCGTTGCACGCGATGACGACAATCGCCTGTCCGAGCGTCGGGTGGGTGACACCGAGCGCTACCGCCTCGTCGGCCAGACCGGTGGCATAGACCGCTTCCTCGATTTCCGTCGGGCTGACGCGGTATCCCGACGTCTTGATCATCTCGTCGTTGCGTCCGCAGAAGTAGAGGAAACCGTCAGCGTCGGTGGTGACGATGTCGCCCGAGTAGACCGCTGTTTCGCCGGGGAGGGGATCGCTGCAGCCGGCGGGCGGGGACCGGAAACGCCGGGCCGTTCTTTCCTCGTCGCCCCAGTATCCGAGCGCAACCAGCGGCCCCCGGTGCACGAGCTCGCCCGGTTCGCCCGGGCCGCACAGCGCGCCCTCGCCGTTGACCACCAGGATCTCCGCATTGGGAATGGCTTTGCCGATCGAATCGGGCCGCTGGTCGATCTGTTCCGGCGGCAGGTACGTGGATCGAAACGCCTCGGTCAACCCGTACATCAGGTATACCTTTGTCCGGGGCAGCGCGTTGCGCAGCCCGTCAACGGTCGCGCGCGGCATGCGCCCGCCGGAGTTCGTGATGTAGCGCAACGAGCCCGCGGCACCCTCCGGCCAGTCGAGATTGCTCAGCTGAATCCACAGCGGCGGCACGCCGGCGAGTCCGGTGATCTGCTCCCGCTCTACGGCCCGGACCACGTCGCGTGGCAGCAGGTACTCCAGCAGCACCACCGCGGCGCCCGTCAGGAACGCCGTCGAAAGCTGGCTGAAGCCGTAGTCGAAGCTGAACGGCAACACCGAGAGCAGACGATCGTCGGCGGTGTTCTCGAGGTAGGCGGCAACGCTTTGTGCGCCGCAGACCATGTTCCTGTGCGAGAGCACCACGCCCTTGGGTTTGCCGGTGCTGCCCGATGTGTACAGGATGGCGGCGACGTCCCGCTCACCGGAGCGGTGGCTCGAGGCGGGCGCGGCAGCCTCGAGAAGCGTCTTCCAGTCGACGATCCTGCCATTGAATCCCGGAATGTCCGGCGCCTCGTCGATGTGGTCGGTGAGCACCACCCACGCCAGATTGCGGCACTCGGACAGCGTTTCGCCGAGCTGAGCCAGCCGGTCGGCGCTGGTCACCAGTATACGCACCGTGCAGTCATTGAGGATGTGTTTGACCTGCGCCGCCTTCAGCAGCGGATTGACCGGCACGAAAACCCCGCCGGCCTGCGAAGCCGCGAACAGCGCGGCAACGGTTTCGATGCGTTTGGGCAGGTACACGGCGACGCGGTCCTGCTTCGCCAGACCGAGGGTCAGGTACCCGTAGGCCACACGTTCGATCAGCCCGGCGAGCTGGGCGTAATCGAGCTCCCGCGCGCCCGCCTTCAGCGCGAGCTTGTCGGGCAGCTTGCCCGCCGTGGTCACAACGAGTTCGTGCATGGCCGCTATCATCGCGCAGCCTCCGCTGGCCGGTGCAAACAACGGCGGGTAGACGAGTCGGTGAGGGCCGTGCGCATTACGATGTCCTTGTCGGGTTGGCGGCGGTTCAAAAGGTTCAGGCGTCGGCACGCAGCGACAGCGCCACGCGTTTGGTCGGGTTGATTGACACGTGCACGAACGGTGCAATATCAGCGACCATGAGCTCGAACTGCCACAGTTGCAGGAACACGGTGTGCCCGATGCACCGGGCCCCCAGCTTCAAGTGCGCGCGGCGTGACTGAAGGTTGAACCGGGTCAGTCTGCTGAAAGAGTATTTCTTGCCGCGCTCGCTCAAGTAGGCGTTCACTACATTCCAGATGGCCATGAACGTCATTCCCATCCGATACTCTGGAAAAACGTACAGGTCGAAATCAAAAACCGACTCCTGCTCGGGCTTGCCCAGGTACGTGCAGCGGACTTCGTCCTCCTCGTAAGCGCCCGTGGCGAGCCAGATGTAACCGACAAACCGGTCCTGACGGTATATTCCGAGGCAGACGACGTCCTGTTCGAACCGCGAGTGCTTGATCTCCGCCGTGGCCGGCATCAACGCTATCTCGGAGTCGCCCTGGGCGATCTCCCGCAGCGCATAGTGTTTCGCCAGACGCGCTGAGAGAATCGGCTCGCTGGGAATCGGCTGCACCATCAGCTCGTAGAACTGCAATCGCGTTCGCTCCGAGAACGTGCACAAGAGCCGGTCGACCAGGTACATGCACCCTACTGCGACGCCGAACTGTTTGAAAGCAGCGACAGAACGCCGAATCATCGTCGAGCACACACCTCGATCATACGCCCACTCCTTTCTTGTCCGATTGGTTGACCGCCGTCGATGCGAGCTCGCCTTCAAGCGTCTATCCTGCCTGCCGCAGAATGCGGTGGACAGCCCGCCAGTGCTTGCCGTCGACCGCGTCAATGCGTCCCTGCGTCCGGCCAGGCGTCGGAATTAGTTGAGCAAATACTATGCCCGGGGTGATGCCGGGTCGGCCCCCGTGCGGGGCGCCGGGGCCGCGGAAATCCCAAGTTCCCCGGTAATCTGCGATCATGGGTTTTCGGTGGCGGCCCGGCCTGCGGCGGCGTCCGAACTGATCGTTGGCAAAGCACTATAGAGTGAATCATACCTATGACCAGACTTCCCCGGGGCGTCGAATCGCCTGTTTCCCTGATCGCCCTGCTGTGTGTCTGCCTGAGCGCTGTGGGTGCCAGGGCGGAGGTGCTGCGCGTGGGTCCGGGCTACACCTACACTCAGCCCAGCAAAGCCGCAAGCGCAGCTTCGGACGGCGATGTGATCGAGATTCAGGCGGGTACCTACGCCGGCGACGCGGCCGTGTGGCGTCAGAACGACCTGACTATCCGTGGCGTGGGCGGGCTCGCCCGCCTGGTGGCGCAGGGCAGTGCGGCACAGGGTAAAGGGATCTGGGTCATCAAGGGCAACAACACGGTAGTGGAGAACATCCACTTCGAGGGCGCGGCGGTGGCGGACGGCAACGGGGCCGGAATTCGTCAGGAAGGCGCCAACCTGACGGTGAGAAACTGCCGCTTCGTCGGCAATGAGAACGGCATACTCGCCGGCGGGAATGCGGCCAGCACGATCGTCGTGGAGAACTCCGAGTTCGCCGGCAACGGCGCCGGAGACGGCTACACCCATAACCTCTACATCGGGCAGGTGAAGCGGTTCGTGATGCGTTTCAGCTATTCGCACCACGCGCACGTCGGGCACCTGGTCAAGTCCCGCGCGGTGGTCAACGAGATCATGTACAACCGGCTCATGGATGAGTCCGACGGCGATGCCAGCTACATCGTGGACATCTCCAACGGCGGCAGGGCGCACTTGATCGGCAATCTGATTCAGCAGGGGCCGAAGGCGGAGAACTGGGCGCTGGTCAGCTATGCGGCCGAGGGCAACCTGCGCAGGACGGCGAGCGAGCTGGTGATCCTGCACAACACCTTCGTGAACGCGCGAGGTGACGGGATCTTCGTGGCTAACCGGGACGCCGGAGTGAAAGCATGGGTGCTGAACAACATCTTCAGCGGGAGTGGCGCCGTGGTGCAAGGTCCTGCAGAGATGCACGGCAACCTAGTCACCCGCCGCGCGCCGGGCTTCGTCGATCCGGATCGCTACGACTACCGGTTGCGCGCCGGCTCACCGGCTATAGGCCGCGGTGTCGATCCGGCTCGTTTGGGGATTGGGCTGAAGGCCGAGCACGAGTACCGGCACGTCGCAGGCAAATCGCCGCGGCCGCCACGCGACCGGATCGACGCGGGGGCGTATCAGTTCTCGCCCGCAGACTGAAACGGTGAGCCGTTTCGCGCTCGCTCAAACGTTGCCGCAAACTCACTAAAGTGTCCCCGCGTTACCCGCGCGCTTGACACGTTTTCGTCAGAGAAAGATGGACGTCTGTCACGGCGTTTTCACTTTTGTCGGTATTGTTTACAGGTCGTTCCGAACCGCGCGCGGCGGCCAATCCGGCCGGTCGCGCTTGTTTGGTCCAGTTCACAATTCCGTCAATCGGCGCACGCGCGGCATCGGCGACGCTTTTCTGTAACGCTTACAGCGGACTAGTTGTTTTTCTGTCACCCGCGTTTTCCGCTGCTAACCCGTTGAAATGACGGGCAGTCAAAACTTGGCTTCTATTTTGCGTTAGCGGAGCCATCTGCAGGATGACGGATGGTTCAGTTCATGCCCTACCCCTACGCTCTCAGGCCCGGCCTGGTTAACTACGTACTTATAAGCCTTTTCACTCTGTCGCTTACCGCCTGTGGTGGCGGGGGGGCCGAAGCACCGGCAGACAACCCGACGCCGACGGCGAGCGCGACCACGCCCAGCCAGATGAAGGCGGCCGGACCCGATTTCACCATCACGGTGACCGGCAGCGGCTTCGTGAGCGATTCGGTGGTGCGCTGGAACGGCGCCGACCGGACGACGACGTTCGTTTCCTCCACGGAGGTGACGGCCACTGTCACGGCGGCCGATATAACGGCGCCGGGTACCGCGCCGGTGACGGTGTTCAATCCCACGCCCGGGGGCGGGCTGTCCGCAGAGGTCATGTTCACCATCACCAACCCGGTGCCGGTGGCAGGCACGCTGACGGCGGACAACGCCACGACCGGCGGGCCCGAATTCATGGTGACGGTGACGGGCAGCCAGTTTGTCGATGGCGCGACCGTGCAGTGGAACGGGGCTGATCGCGTAACCACTTTCGTTTCCGCTGGTGAGCTGCAGGCAACGATCCCGGCGACTGACATTGCACTCGGCGGAACTGCAGAGGTTACCGTCGCGAATCCTGCGCCGGGCGGCGGCACGTCCGGTCCGATGACCTTCACGATCAACAATCCTGCGCCAACCACGTCCGGTTTACTGCCCAGCGCAATCCCTGAAATGCAGCTCGCGGACTTCAGCGTAACCATCAATGGCACCAACTTCGTCCCGAACTCGGTGGCGCGTTGGAACGGTACCGATCTCGCGACTACCTTCGTGAATGCCAGCGAAGTGTCTGCAGTGGTACCCTTTGCGTTCACTGCGGCACCGGGCGTATTCAACATTGACGTGTTCAACCCGATGCCGGTGGGTGGCTTGTCGGGCGCGCAAGCGTTTTCGGTGAGTGATACGGCGCCGACGACCTCGAGCGTGTTTCCCAGCAGTGGCTTGCTTGGCGCTGCCGTGACGATCACCGTGACCGGCACCAACTTCAACAACGTGTCGGTGGTGCAGTGGCGGGGTCCCGGAATGGTCAACGACGTGGATCTTACTACACGTTTCAATTTGGGCACCGAGTTGGAAGCCGACGTGCCAGCCGCTCTGATTAATGCGGCCGGAGCAGCTACCGTTACGGTGCGTCGGCCCGGAGCCGGTATCTCGAATGGGCAGACATACACCATCAACAACCCGGTTCCGGCAACGACGTCTCTGAGTCCTTCGAGCACGACGTTTGATCCCGGTCCCTTCACGATCACGGTGGCCGGGAGTAACTTCGTAAACGGCTCCGTAGTACGCTGGAATGGTGCGGACCGCGCCACGGCTTTCACGTCGTCTTCCATACTGACAGTCACCCTGCTGGCCGGCGATATAGCGACGATCGGTACTCGCCCTGTGACCGTGTTCAATCCCGCCCCGGGCGGTGGGACATCGAACCCGCAGGACTTCAACGTTAACAACCCGGTGCCGACCATCAACGCCATGAACGGCCTGAATCCAGCCATGGCGCTGGCCGGTGACGGTCCTATCATGCTGACCGTCAACGGCACCAACTTCGCTACCAACGCCGCCGTAGAGTGGGACGGTGTAGCACTCACCACGAACCGTGTTTCTGCTGATCAGTTGACGGCCACGGTTCCCATAGCGAACCTCGCCAACGCTGACACGGTTACGGTCACGGTGGTTAACCCGGCGCCCGGCGGCGGGACATCGAACGGCGAGAATTTCACGATCAACAACCCGGTGCCGACCACTGCGACGTTGAATCCCAACAGTGTCGTGTTCGGCGGGGCGGACTTGCCGATCATGGTAACCGGCACGAACTTCGTCGGTACTTCAGTGGTGCGCTGGAACGGTGTCAACCTGGCCACGACCTTCAATTCGGACACCCAGCTGATGGCTACGATCCCCGCTGCGAACACGGCGGCGATTACCAACGCCAACGTCGATGTGTTCAATCCGCTGCCGGGTGGCGGTGACTCAAACGATCAGGTGTTCTCCGTGGTCAACCCGGTCGGGACGATAGCCAACCTGAATCCCGACAACGTGGTGTTCGGCAGCGCTGCTTTCACGCTGGAGGTTAATGGCCAGAACTTTATCGACGGTGCGGTCGTCACGTGGAACGGTGTAAACCGGACTACGACGTTCGACAACGACACACGTGTGACCGTGGACATTCCCGCGACGGACGTGGCGGCGGCCGGCACGGCGCAGGTACGGATCGTGAATCCGGCACCGGGCGGAGGTCCGTCTGCGCCGGTGACGTTCACGATCAACAACCCGCAGCCGACAGTCACTTCGGTCGCGCCGATTGAGGCCATCGTTGGGAGCGGTGCGTTCACATTGACCGTGAATGGCACGAACTTCATCGACGGCGCGCTCGTGCGCTGGAACAATGCCGATCGGGTGACGACGTTCGTCAGCGCGACGCAGCTGACCGCGGCTATCCTTGCCACGGATATCGACACGACAGGTACGGCGAACATCACGGTACGGAACCCGGCGCCAGCCGTGGGCGATTCCGACCCGCCGGTCGTGTACCCGATCAATAATCCGACACCGGCAATCACGGCGCTTGATATCCGCGATGTTCCGGTCGATACGACCGGCACGGGTACCGCGACCATTCAGATCACCGGTACCGGATTCATAAACCAGTCGGAAGTGCGTATCGACGGTAACGGACCGCCGGCCGTGACCACAGCGTTCGTGGACGCGACTACGCTGACGGCCACGCTGGCGAGCACCGAGATCGGTGCCGCGCGGGTTGCCGCGCTGACGGTGGTCAATCCCCCGCCTGGCGGCCAGTTCTCGACACCGGAGACGTTCTTCGTACTCGACCCGACGGACGAGTACTTCTACGACGATTTCAACCGCCCGGACGGTGCGCTCAACAACGACAATGGGTGGGCAGACAAGACGCCTGACCAGCAGCCCTGGGTGATCACCAGCAACACGGTCACCGGACCGGCCGGCGGGCCGTCGGGTCTGACGTTCCTGGACAAGATAGTCTCGCGTCCGGCAGAGACCCCGCGGACGGACGTCATCGTGTCGATGGAGTTCACGCGCCTGCCCGCCCCGGTGTTTAACCCGCCGGCGGAGCCGGGGCCGGGCGACGGGCGCTTCGCGCAGGTCCACGCCCGTATCGATCCGGCAACGGTGGACCCGGCCGCGGTGGGGCAGCTGAGCTCGTACATCTTTTTTATCGATGACTTCACGATACCGACCCCCGGCGCGCGGGCAATCATCGCGATCCAGCCCAACGTGCAGGATACCGGAGACTGCTACATAGCGGAGGTTCCGTTCGCCACGCCGCTTGTAACCGGCAACCGTTACCGCCTGCGCTTCAGTGTGACCGGCCCCGGCACGGCCGTGGTGCTCACCGGGTGGGTCGATGAGCTGGTGGACGGCGCGTGGGTCGAGCTTGCGACCGGCAGCGTAACTCACACGCCGACTTCTCCGACCGCGGCAACGACGGGCTTGTTCTGCGGCTCGATCATCCCGCCGGCCACGGAGCCCGAGATGCCGCCGCCGATCGGTGCTGCGGGTCTCACCGGCTTCGCCAAGTGGCGCGACGCGACGGAGACGCTGGACAACTTCTACTGGATCACGCCGTAAAGAGAGGGGGAGCGTGTGACCGGCTTCGGCCGGTTGTGCGCTCCCTGCTCGTTTCGCGGCATAAGAGACGGACGACCGTAACGAGGCGGTAATCCGGCGGCGCTGGTTTTCCGGAGAACGCCGTACAATACTTTTCTGGCCTGGCCCACGATCGCATGGACACGCGGAGCCGGAAGGTTCCCCGTCCCGGTGAAACGCTAGCGGATGAAGAAGGTGATGAACGCCAACGGATTGAAATGTGGGCTGCTGGCCGTGTGCCTGCTCGCCATGTCGCTGCCGGTGAGCGCGCAACTGACCACCCTGGTTCTGCGCAACCAGACCGGCACGCCTGAAAACGACGCGCCGGTGACCTTCGGTCAGGTGTTCAGCCCGGGCGACGTGCCGAATGGTTCGGTACTGGCCGGCACCGTCGTTGGCGGCGGTGCAGTGCCGCTGCAGGTCGATGCCAAGGCGCGCCATGCCGACGGGTCGCTGCGCCATGCGGTCATTTCCACCCTGATTCCATCCCTGTCCGCGTTCGGTTCGGAGCAGCTTGCGCTGGCTCTGGGCGGCACTGCCCCTGCCGGTGCGGACATCACGGTGGCCGATGTGCTGGCTACCACGTTCGATACCACGCTGGCTGTCACCGTGGGCGGCAGCAACTACTCGATGTCGGCGCGCGATCTGCTTACCAGCGGTCCGGTCGCCGTCTGGCTGTCAGGGCCGGTGGCGTCGGAGTGGCTGGTGGGCGCTCCGCTGCGCCTCAACGGTAACGGCGCGGACCATCCGCACTTGACCGCGTACTTCCACATCCGCGCCTATCAGGGACTCGGCCGGATCCGCGTGTCCGTGGTGCTCGAGAACAACTGGTCGATGGTTGCCGCACCGCGCAATTTTACCTACGACGCCACCGTCACGGTCGAAGGACCTCCCGGGGTCGTGCTGTCGCAGAACAACGTCACCCACTACCGACAGGCGCGCTGGCGGCGCGTCGTCCAGTGGGGACCGTCGCTGGACGTTCACGTCGAGCACGACCCTAACTATCTCGCGAGCACGCTGGCGGTGCCGACCTACGATTCGCGGCTCAACATCCCCGAAAGCACGCTGGTTGACATGGACAACGAGTGGTCGGGCGGGGCTACCCGGCTCATGAACTCGGGCTTCATCGAAACCTTCATGCCGCAGGGGGGCGGTCGCCGGGATATCGGGCCGCTGCCGCGCTGGACCGCGCGCTACCTGATCACCCAGGACGCGCGGGCCAAACGCGCGGCGCTCGGCAACAGCGAGCAGGCGGGCAGTTTCGGCATCCACTACCGCGACCGCGACACCGGGCTGCCGATCTCGCTGGATACGTTCCCGGACATCACGCGGGACGGTAACTCGTTTCCGGCGTGCGGCGGCAACTGCAACACGCCCTATGAACCGGACATGGCGCATCAGCCGTCGTTGTCCTACGTGCCGTATCTCGTCACCGGCGACTACTTTCATCTCGAGGAGCTGCAGTTCTGGGCCAACTGGAACACCTTCTACTGGCCGAACCACGGCGGCAGTCTGGGACTGGTGGTGCGCAGCCAGGTGCGCTCCCAGGCCTGGGGCCTGCGGACGATCGCGCATGCGGCGTTCATCACACCCGACGACCATCCGATGAAGGCCTACTTCATCGAGAAGCTGAACAACAACCTCGACTGGTACGACACCAATTACACGAACAACCCGCCGACTCCGCTCGGCTATGTCCTGAATCACCCGGACATCGCGCTGGACGACACCTTCGCCACGTGGATGGACGACTTCCTGACCTGGACCGTGGGCCACATCGTCAATCTGGAGTTCGCCAACGCGATACCCTTCTTCCTTTACAAGGCGGAGTTCCCGCTGGGGCGCATGATCAATCCGGATTACTGCTGGATCCTGGCCTCGACCTACTGGACGCGCGCGCGTGTCGCCGGCGGGCAGCCCTATCAGACCTGGCGCGCCTACAAAACCGCCGTGATCGAATCCTGGGACGACCCCAACGTCGGCGCGTCGTTCGCCGAGTTTCCCACTTCCACGCCGGGGATGTCCGATGCGCAGATCCCGGCGCTGGACGCCGCGGGCTGCGACAGCCAGCAGATGGCCAACATTCTCGGTCTGCAGCGCGGCGACATGATCGGCTACTCGGACAACCCGGAAGGATACACGGCGGATCTGCAGCCCGCCGTCGCGATGATCGCGGAGCTGGGCGTGCCCGGGGGCGACTCGGCCTGGACGCGCTTCGATACGCGGACCGTGGTGCCCGACTACGATTTCGATCCGCATTTCGCCGTGGTCCCGGCGGACCTGATCGGGCCGGGCATTTACCTGGCCGCCGATCCGTTCAAGGTGAGCAAAGACGGCAGCTCGACGCTGACCTGGACGACGATCAACGCAGACAGCTGCACGGCGTCCGGCGGCTGGACGGGCGGCAAGCTGCTCAGTGGCAGCGAAACCGTGGGTCCTATCGCCAGCGAGACGGTCTACACACTCTCGTGCGTGAATGCCGAGGGGCAATCGACGCGCTCGGTCAGAATCACCATCGACGACGGATCCGGCGGGGGTGGCAGCGGCAGTTCCGCGACGGCGTTCGCCGCGTGCCTGTACCTGTGCTTCGCGTTCTTGATGCGACGCAGGACCACGCGCTCGCCCGGCAGCGCGCGGCGGGTGTCGCGCCGCGGTTGAGCGCATCCGGATTCACGTCGGCGGCGGTGACCGGCGCCACGTCGAAATCTCGTCAACGCCGACTGATACTGCCACCGCCACGTGCCGCGTCTGGACGCGGCATCGCCGGTTGAGCTCGCCACCAACGCTGCCTGCTGCCGCCACGCACGGCGTGGATACATCGGGTACAGAAATTGCTATCCTCCCGATGCCTGCGTCACCAGTAGAACCAGATTCCATGGATGTTCTAGGAGTTTCCGCCTATTACCACGATAGCGCCGCCTGCCTGCTGCGTGACGGCAGCATCCTGGCCGCGGCGCAGGAGGAGCGGTTCACCCGCAAGAAACACGACCCCAGTCTGCCGATCAACGCCATCGAGTATTGCCTGGAGCAGGGCGGGGTGGCGCTGGGCGACATCGACTACATCTGCTTCTATGACAAGCCGCTGGTGAAGTTCGAGCGCCTGCTCGAAACCTACATCGCCTACGCCCCGCGCGGCATCAAGTCCTTTCTCCAGGCGATGCCTGTGTGGTTGAAGGAGAAGCTTTATCTCAAGTCCCTGCTGCGCAAAGAGCTGAGCGAGCACGGGGGTTTCAAGCCTCGTGAGCTGCCGCCGCTGCTGTTCAATCAGCACCATCGTTCGCACGCCGCATCGGCGTTCTACCCGAGCCCGTTTCCGCGCGCGGCGGTGATGTGTCTGGACGGGGTCGGCGAATGGGCGACCAGCTCGGTCTGGCGGGGCGAGGGCAGCAAGCTGGAGCCGCTGTGGGAAATCGACTT
>JAHELT010000097.1:13508-18242 GCA_024644045.1 Chromatiales bacterium
CGGGCTGCTGTACTCGGCCTTCACTTACTTCACCGGCTTCAGAGTGAACTCGGGCGAGTACAAGTTGATGGGTCTGGCCCCCTACGGCGAACCGAAGTACGTCGATCAGATCATGCGCGAGCTGATCGACGTGAAGGAAGACGGAACCTTTCGCCTGGACATGCGGTACTTCAACTACGCGACCGGGTTGACCATGACCAACGAGCGTTTCGACACGCTGTTCGACGGTCCGCCGCGCAGGCCGGAATCCGAAACGACGCAGCGTGAGATGGATATCGCGCGGTCGATTCAGGTCGTGACCGAGGAGATTATTCTGCGTCTGGCCAGAACCGTGCACCGCGAGACGGGCGAGCAGTATCTGTGCCTTGCCGGCGGTGTTGCGTTGAATTGCGTCGCTAACGGCCGCCTGCTGCGCGAAGGACCGTTCGAAGACATCTGGATTCAACCGGCGGCGGGCGACGCCGGCGGGGCGCTGGGTGCAGCCTACACCGTGTGGCACGAGTACCTGAACGAGGACCGTGCGTTGCGTAACGGGACCGATCTCATGCAGGGCTCTTACCTGGGCCCGCGCTACGACGACACGCGCATCCGCGCTTACCTCGATCCGCTGGGCGCAGTCTACACGCGGCTCGAGGACTCGGAGCTGTTCGACCGGCTCGCCGGGATCCTGGAGAACGAGAACGTGGTCGGCTGGTTTCAGGGCCGCATGGAGTTCGGCCCGCGTGCGCTGGGTGCGCGTTCGATCATCGGAGATCCGCGCAGTAAATCCATGCAGTCGGTCATGAACCTCAAAATCAAGTACCGCGAATCGTTCCGGCCGTTCGCACCGGCTGTGAAAGGCGAGGCGGTGTCCGAGTGGTTCGAGATCGACAGGCCGAGCCCGTACATGCTGCTGGTGGCCAACGTAAGCGAGGACAAGCGCTATACGATGACCGAGGAGCAGCAACGCCTGTTCGGCATCGAAAAGCTCAATGTGCCGCGCTCGCAAGTGCCGGCGATCACGCACGTGGATTACTCCGCGCGCGTTCAGACCATCCACCGGGAGACCAATCCCCGGTTCCACGCGCTGATCACGGCCTTTGAAGCGCGTACCGGCTGCCCGGTTCTGGTCAACACCTCGTTTAATGTGCGCGGCGAGCCTATCGTGTGCACGCCGGAAGACGCCTACCGCTGCTTCATGCGTACCGAAATGGACTACCTGGTCATCGAGAACTTTGTGCTGGCCAAGACTGACCAGCCCGAATGGGAAAAGGACGAGTCGTGGAAAGAAGAATTCGAGCTGGATTGACCGTGTAAATGCATCACGAGATTCCGCAACTGGACGCCCGCGGTCTGCGCGGTTTCGCCTTCAAGATGGCGGCCGTGATCGCCGTGCTGTTCGGACTGATACTGCCTTACCTGTTCGACTTCGCCTGGCCGGTGTGGCCCTGGGTGCTCGCAGCGGTGCTCGTGTTGTGGGGTGCCGTCGCACCGGCCACGCTTGGCCCGCTGTACCGGGGATGGATGCGCGTCGGTATGGCGGTCGGCGCGATCAACTCCAAGATCATTCTCGGTCTGGTGTTTTATGTGATTATCGTGCCGGCCGGCTACATTATGCGTATGGTCAAAAAAGACCCGATGGCACGCACGCTGCGCACCGATTCTTCATCTTACCGTGTAAAGAGTAGCACCACGCTACGCGATCATCTGGAGAAACCGTACTGATGCTGGAGTTGCTGCACGATTTATGGGGCTTCATGCGCGAGCGCAAAAAATTCTGGCTGGCCCCGATTATCCTGATCCTGGTGCTGCTCGGTGGGCTGCTCGTCTTCGCTCAGGGTTCGGCAGTAGCGCCTTTCATCTACACGTTGTTCTAGCCGAATCGTGCTGGGTTTCGAGGCTGCGCTGGCGCGCGGGCCGGCGCATATCCCGCATTGGGCCGAGCTGTGGGGGTAGTACGCTGGACGCTGGCCACGGCGCTGGCTCTGTTCGGTCTCGCCACGCTCGATCTCCTGTCCTGGAAATGGGTAGTCCTCGGCGTCGCGCTGTATCTGGCTCCGCTGGCCGGTCAGTTCGTTCCCAACGTACACGTGCGTATCTGGTCGCTGTGGTTCGGCGTGTTCGTAGCCTTCCAGACCGCGCTATCGGCCGTCATTTTCGACGTCGATTTCGTGTCGTTGACCCCTAACCTCGATACCGTCGTTGAGGTGACGGAAGGGTTGCCCGGCATTTCCGGGAAACAGTATGTGACCACGGACGCCAAGGGGTTTCGCGTGACCCGGCCCGTGGCTTATACGGCTGACGACAGCTACCGGATTTTCGTCATCGGCGGTTCCACGACCGAGCAGATCTTTCTCGACGATCGCAAGACCTGGACGCATCTGCTGCAGGAGAATCTCGCAGCACTCGGGAAAACGGACGTGGAGGTCATCAACACCGGCGTTTCCGGCCTGCGCGGTCCGAATCACGTCGCCACCCTGAAGCACGTGCTGGCCTTCCACCCGGACATGATCGTGTTCCTGATGGGCATCAACGACTGGAACCATCATATCAAGCAGACCTTCGCGGTCGAGAAGGAGAGCGGACTCTCCGCCTGGAAGCTGCGCCGGCAGTTGCTTCTCAGGAACTCGATGCTCGGCAGGCTGGTCGCCGGGCTGACGAACAGGCTGACCGCGGAGCCGGTCGAACCGGGAACGGTGGTCGAAGAGCGTGGCGAGTACTACACCAATCAACGCGGTTCACTGGACAGGGCCGAGAAACGGGAGTTTCTACCGCAGACCGTCGATCCGGAGTACGCAGCCATCCTGCGGGAGATCAGCCAGTTGTGCAACGGCGTGCGATGCGTGTTCATGACCCAGCCGACCGGTTACGTGCCGGCGGCAGACGCCGCGTTCAAGGCCGGTTTCTGGATGACGCCGCCTAACGAGGACTACGCGCTCACCTTCGACTCGATGATCCACATCGCCTCGCTGTACAACAGCCACCTGGAACGATTCACCGCCGAGAACGGACACGGCTTCTGCGACATTGCCAGCAGTATCACGCCGGGCTATGACGTTTTCTACGATGAATGCCACTTCAACGAGCAGGGCGCGGAACGCGTCGGAACACTGCTTACGGCCTGCGTCGCGCCGCTGGTGAAGTGAAGGCCGGCGCCGGTTGTTCGTCCCATCCGGGGCGGTCAGTTCAGCGGCGCATCCGAGTTCACCCAGACCGGCCCGCCGGCCGCGCCCCCGAAGCGGATCACGCCGTCGCGCGCCCCATCGGGCGGGTGCGCATCGTCGCGGACGACCTCGCCCGCACCCTCATCGAAGTGATAGAGACCGAGCGTGCCGGCGTCCCGCGCGAACGGCTGCAACGGCCGTTGGAATGCTCCGGTGTAGCGCAACGTATTCGAGATCCTGAGCTCGTCGAACAGCCCCGCGTACGAAGGGAACTGGGCAGCTGCATCGTGCTTCTCGGCGCCCAGCACCAGGTAGGGATCACTGTCGGTGCACGGCTGGTTCCCGCTCGCACCGCAGAGATTGAGCGGCGTTCCATTGTCCGGGTACGAAATGTCGCCGGCGGCACCTATGCCCATTGCATCGAGATTGCCGTCCACGTAGATGCTAATGGTGCCGTCGGCCACACTGCGTTGCACCGCGACGTGATGCCAGTTGCCGTCCACAACGTTCGTCGTACCGCAAACGGTAAGCAAGAGCTGGTCCGTGCTCACACCGAACACGAGGCTACCGCCTCCCACGGACAGTCCGAACGAAGGTAGCTGGCCGAACCGGTCGCGATCAACGATCACATTGCCGGTTATCCAGTTCGAGTTTCCGCCGCAGTTGACCGACGGAGCATCGTTGTCGGCGGCCAGCGCGGACATCCAGAACTCGATGGTGAAGTCTTCCGCGCCTATGTCCAGCGGGAAGCCCGTGTCCGTGCTGGTCGTGTAATCGTCGATCTTGAATTTCACGCGGTCGAGATCGCGCGCGGCAACACCCTGGCCGAAGAACCTGAGCGCCGTCCCGGCGCCGCCGCCGGGCTGGTCGAATGTCGCCGTGCAGGTCAGGTCCGCGGTCATCTCGACGGTGCCGTCGTCGCAGTCGGCGTCCCCTGACCATCCTTCGAACACGAAATTCGTACCGGGTGCGGCCGACAGGTCGACGATTTCGTTCTCCGTGTACTCCCCGGTACAGTCGACCGGGCAATCAATGCCGGCCGGCGAACTTGTCACCGTACCTGTGCCGTTACCGGCAACGGTCACCGTCAGCGTGAACCGACTCAGCAGGGAGAAGGTTGCCGTACAGGCGACATCGGCGCTCATGGTGACGGCGCCGTCGGTGCAATCCGCATCGCCGGCCCATCCGTCGAACTGCGAACCGGCTGCGGCTGTAGCCGTCAGATTGACGGGCGTGTTTTCATCGTAAGCCTCGTTGCAATCGAGGCCGCAGTCGATACCGGCAGGGTTGCTGGTGACGGTGCCCGTGCCGGTACCTGCGTTGCTCACGGTGAGCGTGAACTGCGGCGGCGGGATCGCTGAGAACGTCGCCGTGCAGGCGATATCGGCGCTCATGGTGACGGCACCGTCGGTGCAATCCGCATCGCCAGCCCATCCGTCGAACTGCGAACCGGCTGCGGCTGTAGCCGTCAGATTGACGGGCGTGTTTTCATCGTAGATCCCGTCGCAGTCGATGCCGCAGTCGATACCGGCAGGGTTGCTGGTGACGGTGCCCGTGCCGGTACCTGCGTTGCTCACGGTGAGCGTGAACT
>JAHELT010000098.1 GCA_024644045.1 Chromatiales bacterium
TTCCTGCGCCAGCAGTCGCAGGGTGTCGTGCTGACGCCGGCAGGACACGGGTTGCTCGAGCAGGTCAAGGCCATGCTCGAAATCGGTGAGACGCTGTATGACGCTGCCAACCGTCTGAACACCGAGCCGCGCGGCAGCCTGACGGTGGGTTGCCTCGTGACACTGGCTCCCCTGGTGCTGCCCGGCACGTGTCACGCCTTTACTGAGCGCTATCCCGGTGTGCAGATCAATCTGTTCGAGGGAAGTCAGGATCGCCTGATCGGCGGGCTGCGGCGCGCGGAGATCGATGTCGGACTGACGTACGACATGCTGCTGCCGGACGACATTGCGTTCGTGCCGCTCGTGGCACTCCCGCCGCATCTGCTCACTGCGGCCGGCCATACGCTGGCAGAGCGTGACGGCGTGACGCTGAGCGAGCTTGCCGAGTGCCCCTACATTCTGCTCGATCTGCCGCACACTCGGGATTATTTTCTCTCACTGTTCGCCGATGCGCAGGTGAAACCCAACATTACGATGCGCTCGTCGCAACCGGAGGTCGTACGTACCATGGTAGCGAACGGTTATGGCGTGACCATTTCCGTGGTGCGCCCGAAATACGAGTTCGCACTCGACGGCACCGCGCTTGCCTCGGTGCCGCTGCGTGGCGATGGGATAACGCCGCTGCCCCTGGGCTATGCAACCGCCGCGCGCGTGAAGAAATCCTTTCTGCTCGATGCGTTCGAGAGCCATCTGCGCGAATCCATCACTGTAGATCACATCCCCGGCATGCGTGCTGCGGTGGCCTGAGCCCGGTCCTCGGCAATTCCGAGGAACTGCTTCTGCACATACGATTTCCCTCGCCCGCCGGCAGGCTGCAGAATAGCGATTCCGGCACCACGCCGGGCGATGGGGAAGTGCGGTTGTGGCAAAGGTTGTGGTCACCGGCGGGTCGGGGCGCGTCGGGCGGTATGTCATACGGGAGCTGGGCGGCAGCTTCGATGTGCTGAACGCCGATCTGCGCGACGCGGGCGGTGACGCGCGCTTTCTGCAGACCGACGTGATGGTGCTGGATGAGGTCCGCGCTGCCGTGCGAGGTGCAGACGCGGTCGTGCACCTCGCGGCGATCGACTACGACTGGAACGCGGCGCCGGAGAAGTATATCGACGTCAACGTGCGCGGCTCCTGGCATGTGCTGCAGGCGGCCGCCGAGGCGGGCGTGAAGAAGGTGGTGCTGTGTTCGAGCGTTTCGGCCTGCGGGCTTTCGGAAATGCGCAGCGACTGGCGGCCGCAGTTCCTGCCGGTCGACGAAGCGCACGAGAACCGGCCGGTGCAGGCCTACAGCGTGAGCAAGATCCTCATCGAACGGATGGGTCTTAGCTTCGTGCACGGTACCCCGATGGATGTCGTCTGCCTGCGGCCGCTCGCGGTGGTGCTGCCGGAAACGCTGGCCGACTACCTGGCATTCGTCGACGATCCGCAACGCCACTGGTTGTTCTACTACGTGACGGCCGAGGACGTGGCTCGCGGTTTCAGGGCGGCGCTCGCGCTGCAAGGGTTGCGCTACGGCGTGTTCTTCCTCAGCGCGGAGGACACCTCTCACCCGGAGCCGACACTCGACTGGTATGCGGCGCGCATCGGCGAGGTGCCGCCGCTGGCCAACCCGCGCTACTATCGGAAGAACCCGCGCGGCGCCGTTTTCAGCAGTCTCAAGGCAAAGCAGATGCTCGGCTGGCATCCCACGTCGGATTTCGAGTCGCTGCGTGCAGGGTTGCGGTCGTGACCGGCCGCCGCCGCCGCCGCGGCTGAACCAGTCTCAGGAGGGCATATGGTATCGGTATCGGAAGTCGCGCCGCCGCAGGCCCGCGGACACTATGACGGTCTCGTGCGAGCCGATGGCAGGGTGCATCGAACGCTGTTCACCGACAGCGATATTTTCAAACACGAGATGCTGAAGATATTCGGCGGCTCCTGGGTGTTCCTGCTGCACGAAGCCGAGATCCCGGCGGTGCACGACTTCAAGACGATCACGGTCGGACGGCGGCCGGTGATCGTTTCGCGCAACGAAGACGGTTCGATCGTCGCGCTGCTCAACCGCTGCCCGCATCGCGGTTCGATGGTGTGCAGCCTGGAGCGCGGCAACGCCGCGCGTTTTCAGTGCCCGTACCACGGCTGGACCTTCCTGAACAACGGCGAGCTGTACGGCGTGCCCTACCGCAAAGGTTACGGGCCGGCGTTCGACAAGCGCAAGCGCGGTCTGGGCCGGTTTCCGCGCCTGGAGACCTACCGCGGGTTCGTGTTCGGCTCGCTCAACCCGGGGGTCGAAGCGCTCACCGAGTGGCTGGGTCCGGCACGCGAGATCTTCGACTGGTGCATCGATCAGGAGAACCTCGGTCCGCGTGGTGTATCGGTGGTCAAGGGTATGACCATGGTCTACCGGGGCAACTGGAAACTGCAGAACGACAACAACGGCGACATGTACCACGCGCCGGTGACGCACCGGTCCACGGCGGAGATGAATCTGGCGCGGCACGGCACCGGAAAGACGCTGGATCACTTCAAGAGCGACAACAACCCGATGCTCGCCAAGTACTTCGGCCACGGCCACAAGCTGCTGGACCAGCGGCCCTCGATCGATTCGCCCTGGGAGCGCGCACGTCCGCTGCCCGGGCGCGAAGTGATGGGCGATGCGGTGGTGCAGCGCCTGGGCGAGGCGGCGGCACGCGCTTATCTGGACCTGACCGGCCGTTCCGGCATCAATCTGGTGCTGTACCCGAATCTCATGATGATGGGTCACGGGACGTTCGCCGTGTACGAGCCGCTCGCGGTCGATTGCACGAACGTGCGCTACTACACGGCCCTGATAAACGATGCGCCGCCCGAGGTCAACACGCTGCGCATCCGTTTCTCGGAAGACTTCAACAACGTGGCAGCGCGTGACGACAACGAGATCTTCGAACGTATCCAGACTGCGCTCGAGGACGTCCCGGAGATGCCCTGGCTGGATTTCTCCAAGGGCCTGGACACGGATCGCGAGCGCGTCGGGGAGGACGGTGCCGTAACCGGTAACATCTCGGACGAGACCGGGATTCGCGGCAGCTACGCCTGGTGGAAGACGCTCATGCAGCGCGATTTCACACCGCAGGCGCTGGGCGTCGAAGCGGACGAGGGGAGATCGCGGTGAGCGAGAACGCACGTTATCTGAACGAAGCGCGCTATGCGGCGCTGATCGAGGGCACCCAGCGTGCGCGATCGCGCGTCACCCCGAGCACGTTTCCACACCGTGACGCCGCCGAAGCGGTGCTGTACCTAGAAGCGCGGTTGCTCGACGACGGGCGCTACGAGGAATGGCTCGAGCTGCTCACCGGGGATTGCCTGTACTGGGTACCCGCCGAGGCGAAGCGCGGCGATCCGCGCCACGAGGCTTGCGTGAACTTCGATGACCGGCGCCGGCTTCTCGACCGCGTTGCGCTCCTGCGCACGGGCTACCTGCATGCGCAGACGCCGCCCTCGCGGACCAGCCGCACGATCGGCAATGTGGAAACCTGGGAAGTCCAGGGCGGCGCGCTGGAAGTCCGCTCGTCGCTCACGTTGTGGATGTATCGGCAGGGCGAAACGACGCCCTATGCCGGCGCCCAGGAGCATGAGCTGGTGCAGGTCAAAGGCGCGTGGCGTATCCGGCAGAAAACCGTCCGGCTGCTGAACAGCGATGCGCCGCTCGGTAACATCACATTCATTCTGTAGGCGTCGACTGCGTGACCGGCACGTTACAAGACATTGTTGACTACCAGCGCTATCCGTTGGATTCACCACCTCTGCGCGATGCGTGCCGCGGAACGCTGGCGCGCGACGGTGCGCTCGTGATGCCCGGGTTTCTGACCCCTCATGCGATCAGCGCGATCAGCCGCGAAGGCGAGCAACACCGGCATCTGGCGTATTTCTGCGCGCAGGAACACAACGTTTACCTGACGCCCTCCGATCCGGCATTCGCGGATGACCATGTACGCAACTTGAGGGTGGCGTCGTCCAAGGGCTGCATCACCGACGACCAGATTCCGTCCCGGTCGCCGCTGCGCAGGCTCTACGACGCGCCCGCGTTTCGCGACTTCCTGTGCGACGTGCTGGGGGAGGCCGCCCTGCATGCCTATGCCGACCCGCTTTCGTCCATCAATCTTCACTATGCATCGGCCGGCCAGGAGCTGGGCTGGCACTTCGACAATTCCTCTTTCGCCATCACGCTGATGATTCAGCAGCCCGAGCAGGGCGGTGTGTTCGAGTACGTCGGTGCAGCACGCGACGCCGATGCAGGCGACATGGGATTCGAGCGCGTGCGCAAAGTGCTCGACGGCGAGCTGCGGCCGTGCCCGCTGGCGATGGAACCGGGTGCTCTGGTGCTGTTTCGAGGCCGCAATGCGATCCACCGGGTGACGCCGGTGGCGGGCATGCGCACGCGCATGCTGGTGGTGCTGGCGTACAACGCGGAACCGGGCATCTCACTCTCCGAGGCGGCACGAATGACGTTTTACGGGCGGTTACGGTAGGTTTCCCCCGAGCGGGGTCTGGCCGCTGCCGCGTGAACACTTGCAAAATCCAACGCTTCTGGCAGATTGCAGGGCAGAGACGACGTACGGCCTGCCCGCCCTGGCGGCGACCGGGCCAGAACTGCCGCTGAACGGCCAACCCCGGGAGACCCGCGTTTATGAACAGGCCCATGTACGACACCGAGAAACTCTGGCGCATGGACCGCGACCACTATATCCATCCGTGGACCGATTTCTCCGTGTTCAAGGAGGAGGGCTCGCTGGTGATTGCCGAGTCGGAAGGCGCCTACGTGTTCGATTCGGACGGCAACCGGTACCTGGACGGCATCGGCGGGTTGTGGTGCGTCAACATCGGGTACGGCAGCGAGGAAATGGCCGACGCGATCGCCGATCAGGCACGGCGCATGCCGTACTACTCGACCTTTACGCACGTGACCACACCGCCCGCTGCGGAGCTTGCCGCGAAAATCGCCGAGCTTGCGCCGGGTGATCTGAACCACGTGTTCTACGGCTGCAGCGGGTCCGTCGCCAACGACACTGCGATCCGCATCATCCACTTCTACAACAACCGGCTCGGGCGCAAGAAGAAAAAGAAGATCATCGCGCGTAAGGACGGTTACCACGGCAGCACTTATCTCGCCATGTCCATGACCGGGGTCGAGTTCGACCATACCGGCTTCGATCTGGCGCCGAAGCTGGTGCATCACATCCCCAGCCCGAATCCGTACCGCCGCCCGGACGGCATGTCGATGGAGGCGTTCTGCGACGAGAAGGTCGCTGATCTGAGAAAGGCGATCGAAAAGCTCGGGGCGGAGAACGTCGCCTGCTTCATCGCCGAGCCGATCATGGGGGCCGGCGGCGTGATCGTGCCGCCGCCGGGCTACCACAGGCGTACCCGGGAGGTTTGCGACGAGTACGATGTGCTCTACATCTCCGATGAGGTGGTCACCGGCTTCGGGCGCCTCGGGCATTTCTTCGCCTCCGAAACGGTGTTCGATTTCGTGCCCGACGTGATCACCAGCGCCAAGGGCATATCGTCGGCGTATGTGCCGCTTTCGGCCACCATACTCTCGGAGAAGATCTACGATGTGATCAGCGTTCCGCAGGCCGAGGGCGCGATGTTCACCCACGGATTCACCTACTCGGGGCACCCGGTGGCTTGCGCGGCGGGGCTAAAAAACATCGAGATCATGGAGCGCGATAAAATCTGCGAGCACGTGCGCGAAGTCGGCCCGTATTTCGAACAGCAGCTCGGGACACTCAGGGACCTGCCGATCGTGGGCGACGTGCGCGGCAAATGCTTCATGATGTGTGTCGAGAACGTGGCCAATCCGGAGACCAAGGAACTGTTCGACCCCAAGGTCCAGATCGGCAACCGGGTGGCCGAGGAGTGCCAGAAACGCGGGCTGATCGTGCGCCCGGTCGGACACCTGAACGTGCTCTCGCCGCCGTTGACCCTGACCCGCCCGCAGATCGACGAAATGGTGCGTATCCTGCGCGAGGGGATCGAGGCGGCCACGGCCAACCTGCCGGCCGATGCGATGCCCTGACGGCAGCACCACGATGCGCCGCACCGCAAGGCTTCAGCGCACTGCGGAATTCGTTTACGATGGCTGATCAGCGCTGCGCGCCCAAAAAAAAGCAGCGTACCGCCAATCACTGGAGGAGAGACCTTATGTTGAGCAATTACCTCAAAAGCGGCGCCCGGGTCGCGGCGGCCTGTGCCATGGCCCTCGGCCTGAGCACCGCCGCAGTGCAGGCCCAGGACCATCCGCTGTTTTTCGGCTGGCCCGGCTACGAGGCACCGGAGCTGTACCCCGACTACGTGAAGAAACACGGCGGGATGTTCCGCTTCACCGCCTGGGGCGATGAGGAAGAGGGCGTCACCAAGCTGCAGAGCGGGTTCAACGCCGATTTCCTGTTTCCCTGCAACTACAAGATCAAGAAGTGGTACGCCACCGGCCGCCTGGCGCCCATCGACACCTCGCGCATCAAGAACTGGGACAAGATCATGCCCAGCCTGAAGAAGATCGACGGTGCGGTGCAGGACGGCAAGCCGGTCTGGGTGCCGATCGACTGGGGGCAGACCTCGGTCGTCTACCGGACCGATCTGGCGCCCGAGTACCAGAACAAGGAAAGCTGGGAGATCCTCTGGGATAGGAAGTACAAAGGCCGGGTAGCGGCGTTCGACAGCCTCGTCGATGCGGTGGTGGTGGCGGGCCTGATGGCCGGCATTCCCGACATGTGGGACTACACCAATCCCGCCGACGTCGCCAAGACCAAGGACAAGATGCGTGAGCTGGTCGGCCAGGTGCGCTTCTTTTCCAACGATCCGACCACCCTAGAGCAGGCAATCGCCTCGGGCGAGGTGGTCGCGGCCACCGTGTGGAACGAGTCGGTGACGCGCCTTAAGAAGCAGGGGCTGCCGGTCAAGTACATGAACCCCAAAGAGGGTGCCATGACCTGGGTGTGCGGCCTGTCCATCGTCAAGGGCAGCAAGCACCTCGACAAGGTCTACGATGCGATCAACGCCATGCTGGCGAAAGAGTCGCGGATCTGGGAGATCAACGAGTTCGGCTACGGGGTATCCACCCAGGAGGCGTTCGATGCGGTGGATTCCGACTTGCTGAGCGAGCTCGGCCTGTCGAAGAACCCGGACGACATCCTGAACGCGGGCATTTTCCAGTCCGAGATCCAGGGCGAAGGGGCCTTGCAGGAGATGTTCGACGAAGTGAAAGCCGGGCTGTAATCACCGCGTCAGCTCGAGTGCCGCGGCCGCCAGGCAGACCAGCGCCGGGCGGCCGTGGTTTTCACCTGATCTAGCCCGTATCCAGCAGTGAAGGAACAGACACTTCACGCCGCCGAGGCGGGCTCGCCCCCCGGAGGCCTGCGCGAGGGGGTGCGGCGCGCGTTCCTGCGCCACGAGTGGCTGCGCGCCTACACCCTCGTCTCCCCGACCCTGATTCTGCTGATCGTGGCGATGGCCGCGCCGATCGGCGTGCTGGTCGGGCTCAGCCTGTGGACGCAGAGCGGGATGGAGTTCGACAGAACGCTGACGCTGGCCAACTACGAGACGTTCTTCGGCAAGAAAATCTACCCGCTGGTGCTGTGGCGGTCGATCCAGATCTCCGCGCTGGTGGCGTTCGCGACCGTGCTGCTCGCCTACCCGCTCGCCTACTTCATCGCGTTTCACGTGCAGCGCCACAAAATGGTCTGGCTGATCCTCATCACCCTGCCTTTCTGGACCAGCTACCTGCTGCGGGTGTTCGCCTGGAAGCTGATCCTCGGCTACAACGGGGTGGTGAACTCGGGGCTGACGACGCTGGGACTCATCGAGCAGCCCCTCGAGTTCATTCTTTACAACGTCACGGCGGTGGTGATCACCCTGGCCCACGCCTGGGCTGCGTTCGCGATACTGCCGATCTACGTCTCGCTCGAGAAGATCGACCGCTCGCTGATCGACGCGGCGCACGACCTCGGTGAAGGCCCCGTGATGACGTTTCTGCGCGTGACGCTGCCGCTGTCCATGCCGGGGGTGATTGCCGCCACGCTCCTGGTTTTCATTCCGACGGTCGGCGACTACGTGACGCCGAAGCTGGTGGGCGGGACCACCGGCATCATGATCGGGAACCTGATCCAGTCGGCCTTCGGGCGCGGTGCCAACTGGCCGATGGGCGCCGCCATCGCGGTGATTTCGATGCTGATGGTGACCCTCGCCGTGTGCGTCTTTCTGGGCGGGGTCAAAGGCCTCAAGAAACTGCTGGCATGAACGTTCGGGTATCGCGCGCTAAGATGGGTTGGCTGGGGTTGTACGCGGCCACTTACCTGACCTTCATCTACCTGCCGGTGCTGCTGCTGCCGGTGTTCTCATTCAACGACGCCATTTACGTGGCGTTCCCGATCAAGGGATTCACGTTGAAATGGTGGGAGGAGATGGTCGCCCACGAGGGCATGCTGCAGTCGCTGCGCAACAGCCTGAAGGTCGGCGTCGCGGTGTCCATTATCAGCACGGTGTTCGGCGTGCTGGCGGCCAAGGCGTTCACGCGCTACCGCATGCCGGGGTCGCGCGCGCTGACCGGGTTCTTTTCCATTCCGCTGGTGATCCCGCTGATCATTCTCGGGATCGCGCTGCTGACCGTGCTGACCACCGTGGGAGTCAGCCTTTCGCTGTACACCATCATGCTCGGACACGTGGTCATCTGCGTGCCGTTCGCGATGTTCATCATGATCTCGCGCCTCGAGGGCTTCGACCAGAGCGTGGAGGAGGCCGCTCAGGACCTGGGCGAAACACCGTGGATGACGTTCTGGCGTGTGACTTTTCCGCTGGCCTTGCCGGGGATCATGGCCAGCATGCTGTTGACGTTCACGATTTCCTTCGACGAGTTCCTGCTTGCGTTTTTTCTGGCCGGCGACCAGCTGACGCTGCCGATCTACATCTGGGGGCAGCTGCGCTTTCCGAAAAAGCTGCCGTCGGTGCTCGCGCTGGGCTCGGCGATCCTGCTCGCCACCACCATCCTGGTCACGGTGGCGATGATGTTCGTGCGCCGGAAAGGCGACTGACGCGCATGCCGGACGAAGCATTCATCTCGATCCTGGACGTGTCCAAGCATTTCGGCCCCGTGAAGGCGGTGGACCGGGTGAGCATCAACATCGCGCAGGGTGAGTTTTTTGCCCTGCTGGGGCCGTCCGGCTGCGGCAAGACGACGTTGCTGCGAATGCTGGCCGGTTTCGAGGCGCCCACGCTGGGCGAGATCTACATCGACGACCAGCCGACCGCGTCCATGCCGCCCTACCAGCGGCCGGTGAACATGGTGTTTCAGAACTACGCCATTTTTCCGCACCTGAACGTGTACCAGAACATTGCCTTCGGGCTGCGCAAGGAGAAGCTTTCGCGCAGCGATCTGGACGCGCGGGTCAACGAGGCCCTGGCCCTGATCAAGCTCGAGGGCTACGGTACCCGCGGCGCCAACGAGCTGTCGGGCGGGCAGCGGCAACGCGTGGCGCTGGCGCGCGCGCTGATCAAGCGACCGAAAGTGCTGCTGCTCGACGAGCCGCTGGGTGCCCTGGACAAGAAGCTGCGCGAGCAGATGCAGATCGAACTGCGCCAGCTGCAGAAGAGCGTCGGTATCACGTTCGTGTTCGTCACTCACGATCAGGAGGAAGCGCTGACCATGTCGGACCGCATCGCGGTCATGTCGGAAGGTCACGTGCTGGAGATCGGTTCCCCCGAGGGGCTCTATGAGCGCCCGCGGACCCGGTTCGTGGCCGATTTCATCGGCACCATGAATTTCTTCGAGGGCCGGGTGCGGGCCCGGGAGGGCGGGAAGATCGCGGTCGATGCCGAGCGGGTCGGCGAGGTTCAGGTGCCCGCCGACGACTATGATTTCAACGCGGGCGACACGGTGGTCGTGGCGCTGCGCCCGGAGAATATCCGCATGCGCCCGGGACGTCCCGATCTCACCGCCAATATGGCGCACGGCACGATGAGCAACGCTGCGTATCTTGGCGACCGCGCGCACATCTACGTGCAGACCGAGGGCTCGGAGCAGCCGATCCTGGTGGCGATGCAGAACCTCGACGGCGCCGCCTCGAGCGCCACGCACGGCGAACGTTCGGTGGCCCTGCAGTGGTCGGAACAGGCCGTGCTGCTGCTGCGCCCGGAATAGCAACGACGATTTCTCGTCAATTTGGGGACATTCCCCAAATTGGCGATTTTTCGTCAGGTTCTAACGTACAATTCGAGATCAAATGACCAGCACCGTATTCAAGGGCAGTTTCACGCAGCAGGAGCCGATTCCGGAGGAGGCTATCGCGCGCGCGGTGGACGTGATGCGCTCCGGACGCCTGCACCGTTACAACGTGGTGGACGGGGAGGAGTCCGAAACCTCGCTGCTCGAGCGCGAGTACGCCGAGTATCTCGGGGTCAAGTACTGTCTGGCGTGCGCCTCCGGTGGCTACGCCATGCACGTCGCCCTGCGCGCGAGCGGCGTGCAGAAGGACCAGCCGGTCCTGACCAATGCCTTCACCCTGTCGCCGGTGCCTGGCGCGATCGACAATGTCGGCGGCCGCCCGGTGCTGGTGGAATCGACCCCAGACCTGGTCATCGACCTGGCGGATCTCGAACGCAAGATCAAGGCCAGCGGTTCCAGGATGCTGCTTCTCTCGCACATGCGCGGTCACCTGGTCGACATGCATGCACTGTGCGAGTTGCTCGAGCGCCACGGCGTGGCCCTCATCGAAGATTGCGCGCATACCATGGGCGCTGCCTGGGACGGCCGGAAGAGTGGCCTGTTCGGTGTCGCCGCCTGTTTCAGCACGCAAACCTACAAGCACATCAATTCCGGCGAAGGCGGGTTCGTGACCACCGACGATGCCGAGCTGATGGCGCGCGCCGTTATCCTCTCCGGCTCCTACATGCTCTACGAGCGCCACGGGGCGGCACCGCCCGCCGAGGCGTTTCGTGACGCGCGGCTGGACTATCCCAACTACAGCGGGCGCATGGACAATCTGCGCGCGGCGATTCTGCGTCCGCAGCTCAGGCTGCTGGAACACAACCGCGAGCGCTGGAATGACCGCTACCGGGCGCTGGAGGAAGCACTCCGGGACACGCCCGGCCTGCGCGTGCCGCAGCGGCCGGCCGCAGAGACCTACGTCGGCAGCTCATTCCAGTTTCTCGTCGAAGCGGACAGCGGCGTTGCGGTGCCGGTACTGCTCGAAGCGTGCCGGGCGCGCGGCGTGGAGATGAAGTGGTTCGGCGCGAGCGAGCCGACGGCTTACACCAGCCGCCACGACAGCTGGCGCTACGTGGCGCCGCAGCAGCTGCCGAAAACCGACCGCATTCTCGACGGGTTGTGCGACCTGCGCATCCCGCTGACGTTCAGCGTCGACGATTGCAGCCTCATCGGCACCATCATCCGATCGGTGTTCGAGGAAATCCGCGACGCGCGGGGCGGCCGCGCGCGCGCTTCATAACCGGACGGTTTGAACGAGCCACTCGCCAGCCGCGTTCAGCCGCCGTCGGTGCGGGCCACGGTCAAGTACCTTGCCGCCGGTGAGCAGACCCCCGTCTACCACGCCTCGGTAGGCGGCGAGGCCGCGCGACTCGACATGGACGGCCAGTTCGAGACGCGCGAAGTAGAGATCGCGAACGCCCGGCTGCGCGCGGAGCTGCCGACCCTCGAGCGCAACGCGTTCACGCTGGTGCAGCGGCCCACTGGGGTCGAGGATTTCTATAACGAGGCCCTGGTGCAGTCGGCTTACACGGCCGAAGTCGAGGCGCTGATCGGTGAGGTTACCGGGGCCAGACGCGTCAGTGTGTTCGACCATACGCGGCGTGCCGATACCGCCGAGCTGCGCAAAGCGCACCGCATTAGGGAACCGAGTGCCGTCGTGCACAACGACTATACGGAGCGCTCAGGGCCGCAGCGGGTGCGCGAAATGCTGCCCGCCGAGGAAGCCGATGCGCTGCTCGCAGGCCGCTTTGCAATCGTCAACGTCTGGCGCCCCGTGCGTAACCCGGTCTTGACCACACCGCTCGCCATCTGCGATGCCGCCAGCCTGGCTGCGCGCGACCTGGTAGCGACGGAGCGCCGCGCCAGGGACCGCATCGGTGAGATTTACCTGGTGCGCTTCAACCCGGCGCACCGGTGGCTGTATTTTCCGCACCTGCAGCTCGACGAGGCGGTGCTGATAAAGACCTTCGATTCAGAGACGGACGGGCGTGCGCGCTTTGCGGTGCACACCGCGTTCGACGACCCGACCTCGCCCCCGGGTGCGCCGCCGCGCGAGAGCATCGAGACGCGCGCCTTTGTGTTTTTCTGACAACCGTACACCGGAGGTGCCCCGTCCGCTCTGCGGGTGCGGCCAGACACCGGTATTGAAAGGGATTCGATGAAAAGTCAGTCGATTGTTGCTTACACCGAGCCGCTCCAGGAGCGGATCACCGATACACCGGTACCGCAAGCGGGCGAAGTGCTGCTCAAGGTGAGCCACTGCGGCGTGTGTCACTCGGACGTGCATCTGCACGACGGCTACTTCGACCTGGGGGGCGGGCGCAAGCTGGATATGTCCGGAGCACACGAGCTGCCGTTCACGCTGGGCCATGAGATCGTCGGCGAGGTGCTCGCGTGCGGGCCGGAGGCGGACGCCGCAGCACCCGGCGACCGTCGCGTCGTGTATCCGTGGATCGGTTGCGGCGGCTGCGCGCTCTGTGAACGTGGCGACGAGCAGCTCTGCAACAGGCCGCGGGCTTTGGGGGTCAATGTGCACGGCGGTTTCGCCGACCACGTGCTGGTGCCGCAAGCCCGCTATCTGCTGGCGTTTGACGGCATCGAAGAGGGACTGGCAGGGCCTTACATGTGCTCGGGTTTGACTGCGTACAGCGCGTTGCGAAAAGCGAAACTCGGGCCGGGCGACACCCTGGCGATTGTCGGGCTGGGCGGCGTAGGGATGATGGGGTTGCAGTTTGCGCGCGCCCTGTACGCGGACGTCGATATCGTGGCGGCGGACATCGACGAAGCGCGCTTGCAGACGGCGCTCAGCCAGGGTGCCGTGCGCGTGTACGAAACCGCACAGGAAGGCGCGGCCAAGCAGCTGCTGCGCGATTCGGGCGGCGGTGCGAGTGTGGCGATCGATTTCGTCGGTGCCGAAGCCTCGCTGGATTTCGCCCAACGCAGCGTGGGCAAAGGCGGGCAGGTCATTATCACCGGCCTGTTCGGCGGCCGGTTCTCGCTGCCGATACCCATGTTCCCGTTTCGAGAGCTCACCGTTGCGGGGTCGTACGTCGGCTCGCTCGCGCATGCACGGGAGATGCTGGATTTGGTGCGCGCTGGCAAGGTCGAACCGATACCGGTGGAACGCCGCGCGCTGGACCGGGCCGGCGAGTCGCTCGACGACCTGCGCGCCGGCCGCATCGTCGGCCGCGTGGTGCTGGACTGTCAGGCGTAAACGGAACGAACAGCCGATGCAACTCAAGTATCTGCACACGATGGTACGTGTGAGCGATCTCGACGCGTCCATCCTCAATCGCGGGGACTGGTGAACAAGCGCCGCGGCAATATGCGCGAGCTGGAACGGCTGCTCGGCAGCGACTACCGCCCGCCGCACGCGCAGCGATCCGCGGTAGCCCGCGGGCTGCCGCCTGCGGCCTATACCAGCGAGGCGTTTTTCGAGCTCGAATGCGAACGCCTCTTCGCGCGCACCTGGGTGTTCGCAGGCTTCGTCCAGGACGTCGCGCAGACCGGGGATGTGTGGCCAACGCTGGTGGCCGGTAAGCCCGTCATGCTGGTGCGCAGTGACTCGCATACCGTGCGCGCTTTCCATAACGTGTGCCGGCACCGCGGGCACCTGCTGGTGGACGAGCCCTGCCGCGAGGTGCGCAAAATCGTGTGTCCTTACCACGCCTGGACGTACGCGTTGACCGGCGACTTGCTGCGCACGCCGAATTTCGGCGGTGCCGCTTGCGCCGAGGTGAGCGGATTCGAGCGTTCGGCGAACGGGCTCATCGAAGTTCGCTGCGCCGCGTGGCACGACTGGGTGTTCGTGAATCTGAGCGGTGATGCACCGCCGCTCGGGACACATCTCAACGGCGTCGAAGCGCGGCTGCGTGGTCTGGACTGGCCGTCGCTGACGCCGGTGGCGAAGCTCGAGACCGGCGTGGTGCGCAGCAACTGGAAGTTCCTGATCGAAAACTTCGTCGAGCCGTACCACGTACCGGTGGTACACACCCGCACGGCGGCGGGACAGCCGCTCAAGAACCACGAGATGTTCGTCGACACGGATTGTTTTGGTTGCATCGTGACCGTCTCGGACCCGCCGCCGCACCGCGGATTGGCCGACTATCTCGACATGAGTTCGCACTATCTCGCCGTGTTTCCGAACTTCATCCTCGCACGCTATTTTCCCGATCAGATCGGCGTGCATCTGAACCAGCCGCTGGGCGCGGACCGCACGCGCCAGTGGCGGGCAATCTACTCTACGGGTAAGGTGCCCTTCGATCGCGAGAAGACCAAAGCGCTGATCGAACTGTGGCGACGGGTGCATGCCGAGGACCACCGCGCCACGGAGCAGCTGCAGGCGGGCAGGGCATCGCCCGGTGCCGCCGACGGCGGCGTGCTCTCGCCGCATTGGGAAATCAGCATCGCGCATTTCCACGATCGGGTGATCGCGTGCCTGCAATGAACGGGCAGGACCACGAAGTGTTCCGCCTTGGTGATGTCGAACTGCAATCGGGCGAAGTGCTGCGCGATGCCAGGCTCGCCTATAAAACCTACGGTTCGCTCAATGCCGCGCGTGACAACGTGGTGGTCATACCGACCTTTTATACCGGCACCCACGTGCGCAACGAGAGTTTTTTCGGTGCCGGGCGCGCGGTCGATCCGGCCCGGCATTTCATCGTCTCGGTGAACCTGTTCGGCAACGGCGTATCCTCATCGCCGAGTAACACCCCGCCGCCCCAGGATGGCCCGCGCTTCCCGCACAGCACGCTGTACGACAACGTAGCGTGCCAGCAGCGCCTGCTCACCGAACACCTGCAGGTCGAGCACGTGGCACTGGTTTACGGGTGGTCGATGGCCGCCTGCCAGTCGTTTCAGTGGGCGGCGCAGTTTCCGGACATGGTCGAGGCGATTCTGCCGTTCTGCGGGTCCGCCAGAACCTCGGTTCATAACATCGTTTTTCTGGAGGGCGTCAAGGCCGCGCTCACCGCCGATGCCACATTCGCCGACGGCGACTACCGGGCGCCGCCCGAGAGGGGGCTGAAAGCCTTTGCGCGCGTGTATGCCGGTTGGGCGTTTTCGCAGACCTTCTACCGCGAAGCGCTGTATCGTCAGCAGGGCTTCGCGAACGCCGAGGAATTGCTGGTCGCGTGGGAAGCCGACCACCTCGAGTGGGATGCCAACGACCTGCTCGCCAAGCTCTGGAGCTGGCAACGCGGAGACATCAGCGCAAACTCGCTCTACCACCGTGACTTCGAGGCGGCGCTGCGTGCCATCCGGGCGCGCGCGATCGTGCTGCCGTGCCGCACCGATCTGTACTTTCCGCCGGAAGACAGCGAGATCGAGGTGGCGCACATACCGAACGCCGAGCTGCGGATCTACGAGTCGCCCTGGGGGCATTGCGTCGCCAGCCCGGGGAACGATCCGGCGTTCGCGCGTTATCTCGATACCTGCCTGGAAGAATTGCTAAGCTAATCGACAAGCAGAAGGAGTACGTGATGCCCCAGACCCAGACTTCCACGGAACCGCTGTTTCGAATGGCGCATACCATGATCCGGGTTGGCGATCTCGATCGCTCGCTGGATTTCTACACGCGGATGCTGGGTATGCGTTTGCTGCGTCAGCGTGAATACCCCGACGGCAAGTTCACCAATACGTTCGTGGGCTACGGCGACGAGGCCAGCAACACGGTGATCGAGCTCACCTACAATTGGGATCAGACCCAGCCGTATGAGCTGGGCAACGGCTGGGGACATCTCGCGCTCGAGGTATCGGACGTGTATGCCACCTGCGAGAAGCTCCAGTCCGAAGGCGTCAAGATCACGCGCGCACCGGGGCCGATGAAGCACGGCACGCGCGTCATCGCCTTCATCGAGGATCCCGACGGCTACAAGATCGAATTGCTCCAGCCTGACTAGGGCCATTCGTGCACCCGCACGTCGAGTATCGCGAAGGAACGACTCATGCGCCGGCACGCGAGTCGGTGCGCGTGGCCGCTTACAACATCGAGCGCGGGCGACGGCTGGATGCCATCGTAGCGCTGTGGAAAACGCATCGCGCGTGCTACAACGACGTGATTCTCATCAGCGAAGCCGATCTCGGCATGGCGCGCAGCGCCAATCGCCACGTTACCCGCGAGTTCGCGACCGCCCTGGGCTTCGGCTGGGCATACGCCTCCGAGTTCCGCGAGCTGACCAAGGGCAATCGTGGTGAGCGGCGGCTGCCCGGCACCAATACGCACGCCCTGCACGGCAACGCCATCGTGTCTCGTTATCCGCTGCAGGACATCGAAGTGGTGCAGCTGCCGGCGTTTTTCGATTACCGCGGGCGTAACATGTCGCGCGAAGGCAACCGGATCGCGGTGATTGCGGATGTGTGTATGCCGACCTGGACGCTCAGCGTCGCCAGCACGCACCTGGAAGCAGTCAGCTCGCCGGCGGAACGCAGCGTACAGCTGCTCGCGATTACCGATGCGATGCGCGCTCGCGACCGCGGGCAGCCGATCGTGATCGGCGGGGACATGAACACGTCCTGCCTGAACACACGCCGGCTCGGCAGGGCCATGTTGCGGCGTCCGTGGCTGGTGGTCGGTTACCCCCCTCTGACCACCCTCGAACGCCATGAGCCGCTGTTCGGCGAGATCGCGGCGCGCGGTTACGACTACGTTTCGGCGAACGCCTCTGGCTACACCTTCCACGACCGCGGCTACCGGGCGCGTCTCGATTGGTTGTTTGTCAAAAACGTTGCAGACGGCGGGATACGCGATGCGCAGATCTACCGTGAGTTCGACGACCGCCGCCGCTACTCCGATCACCTCCCGGTGTCCGCTGTGCTTTCACCCGGCGCTGGAATTGAGTAACGTAACGTTGCGCACAACGCGATGGGGATCGCTCGCATGACACAATTGCTTGCCCCGAATCTGGCACCTGAGGCAAAGGACAAGCCGTCGTTGCCCTGGCACGAGATTCCGCTTGTGGAGGCGACCGCGGAGAGTCTGCACGGCTTCGGCACGCTGGTTACCGATCCGCAAACGTGCGAGATCGAGATCGTGCGCTGGCCCGCGCAGGGCTGGCGCCCGGTCGACCCCGATACCGGCGACCAGGGTGGGACCACGGAGGGCGTGTTCGACTTCCAGTGGGACGGTGCGACGCTGCGCGCGCACAACGCCTCGGTGGTTGCGCAGAACACCTACGTGCTCGGCTGGAGCTGCGATCCGCAGTCAGTGGCACAGGCCGCGGGGCAGCCCCGCGAGCGAGCGCTGATGTGGCATGCCAACTATCATCCCGACGGTGGGCAGCTGTTCTTTCCGCAAGAGCCGGGTGCTTTTGTCGCGCCGCTGGCCTTGCCGGGTGACGACGTGAAACCGGACGACTTCGTGGCGTTCTGGTTCAGCGGCGAGTGCGGGCTGTACATTCATCCCGGCGTCTGGCACGACGCCGTGATCCCGGTCCGCGACCGGCAGCGGTTCTACGGCCGGCAGGGCAAGGTGCACGCCCGGGTCAGCGTCGATTTCGGCGCCGAGTTCGGCCGTTACCTGGCGGCGCCGCTGATCAGGCCCTGACGAACACGCCGCGGCCGTCCGGCAAACGCCCTCATTTCGGCGTATCATGCTGCTTGTACGCTTGGCCCGCAACGGGTGGAGCACATGCAGACCCAGACAGCGCCGCTGCATCGATCAGGCCGGCGCCGGACCCATCGGCGCGAACCGGTGCCCGTGGGCCTGGTGCTCGTC
>JAHELT010000249.1 GCA_024644045.1 Chromatiales bacterium
CGCTGGCGGACTCCACTGCGGCAACCTTCGCCGCCATGTCAGCAATGTTTGCGATTTACCGTCGGGACCAGGGGGGAACCGGGCGCGGGCAGGTGATCGATGTCAGCCTGTTCGAACCTTTGTTCAGGCTGGTGGAATCACAGGTGATCGGTTTCGATCAGCTCGGCATCGTCAAAGAACGCCAGGGCAACCGCCTGGCCGAAGATTCGCCGCGCAATACCTACCGCACGAGCGACGGGCGTTGGGTTGCCCTTTCGGCCAGCTCACAGCCAACCTTCGAGCGGCTGGTTGGTGCCATCGGCAAGCCCGAACTTGCGGACGATCCGCGGTTTGACGGAAACAACAATCGCTGCCAGCACGCGGATTTGCTCGACGGAATCATTTCCGACTGGTTCGCCCAACACCCGTTGGACGAGATCATGCAACTGTTTGATGAGCATGATGTGGTCGCAGGTCCGGTGGTCGACATTGCCGATATTTTCAACGATCCCCACTACGCGGCTCGCCAGTGCATCGTCGATGTTCCGGATACGGATTTTGGCAGCGTGCGCATGCAGGGAGTCGTGCCGAAGATGAGCGAGTCTCCAGGCAGGGTGACTCGATCGGGAGGTGATCTGGGAGCAGACAACGAAGCCGTGTTCCTCGACGAACTTGGTCTTTCCACCAATGAGCTGCGTGACCTGCGCGAGCTCAACGTCATCTGAGGCGAGCACATGACAGCGAAGGATTACTCAGGGGTCTACGTCGTCGGTGCCGGACAGACCACCTACGAAAAGGGCGCGACGAGTTCGGTGCATCGAGTGCTGTATGAGGCACTGCGTGCGGGACTGGACTCGGCGCAGCTCGGATGGAAGCAGGTCGACGGCCTTGCCGTCACTGCGTTTGTTCTGCCCCCGGACAACGTGACTGTACTGGCCGAGCATTTCGGACTCTCACCCCGCTGGCTGTTCCAGGGACTGTACGGTGGAGCATCCGGCATTGTCAGCATGCTGCACGCAGCACGCGCCATTCAGGCCGGCGACGCCGACATCGTAGCCTGCGTGACAGCGGACGTATTCGATACCGCGCGTCACAATGAAATGCTCGATCATTTCAACGCGCCGGTACGCGACTACATGGCGCCGTTCGGATTCGGTGGCGCGAACGGCACGTTCGCGCTGCATACGCGGCTCTACATGGAACGCTTCGCGGCCATGCGCGAGGATTTCGGAAAACTGTGCATCGCTCAGCGAGAGAACGCATTGCTCAATCCCAACGCGCTGTTCAAAAAACCGCTCACTATGGATGAGTACCTGAACGCGCGTGTGATCGCTGAACCGTTGGGACTGTTCGACTGTGTGATGCCTTGCACCGGAGGGGATTGCGTGATTCTTGCCAGCGAGAAAGTGACCGAGAAGCTTGACGTTCCGCCGGTTCGAATCCTCGGCGGTGGCGAGTGGCACAACTATCCTGGCGACGACATCTACACCCTGCGCGCCGGTTGGGAGAAATTCAGCGACCGAATGTATGAGCAGGCGCGATACGGCCCCGATGATATGCAGTTCGCTCAGCTCTACGACGACTACCCGGTGATGGAGTTCATTCAGCTCGAGGGCCTTCAGATCACGCCCTACGGCGAAACACCGGCATTTATCCGCGAGACTGACACCACGGTGCGCGGAACTTTCCCCATCAATACCGGCGGCGGCCAACTCAGTGCCGGCCAGGCCGGCGCCAGTGGCGGCATGATCGGAGTCGTCGAGGGCGTATTGCAACTACGTGGCGAGGCGGGTGAGCGTCAGGTGCCCTGCCAACGCGGGCTGGTCTCGGGCTATGGCATGGTCGCCTATGGCCGCGGGTTGTCATGCAGCGCGGCCGTGCTTGGTACGGAGTAGTTCACATGAGTTCCAGACCCTCTCCCCGAGTCAACGAGATCAACCGTCCTTTTTGGGAGGCCTGTAACGACGGCAAACTGGTATTGCAGCGCTGCCTGTCGAGTAAGTGCGCACAATTCGTCTACTATCCGCGGGTGTGCTGCCCGCACTGCGGCGGTGGTGATCTGCAGTGGACCGAGGTGTCCGGCCGGGGGCGGATTCTGAGCTACACGGCAGTGCATCGTCCCCAGCACGAAAGCTTCTACCCGGAGGCGCCCATCCAGTTTATCGCCGTGTCCCTGAATGAAGGACCGCTCATGTACAGCCGACTGCTGGAGTTGTCGAGCGACGACGGCGATGTGCTCGACCGCGCCGTGCAGGTCGTTTTCGTGGACCACGGCAACGGCGACAAGGTGCCGTTTTTCAAGCTGGTGCGCGACTGACGCTCGTATCCCTTCGGGCAATCATTGGCGATGCGGGTTAACCTTTCGGCGTCGAAGGACGGTACTGCTGATACATCCGCTGCGTCGAAATGTGGTCCGCAAGATACTTCGCATCGTGCCACACGCCGTACAGAAACGAAGACGCGCGCCGCGACAACCACGGCAAGCCGAGAAAATAGATCCCGGGTTCATCCGCCACGCCGCGTTGATGCTTCGGCCTGCCGTGTTCATCGAACACGTCAACCTCCAACCAGCTGTAGTCAACGACAAAACCGGTCGCCCAAATGATTGACGTGATCCCGGCTTGCGCGAGGTCCAACTCGGCAATCGGATCGGTCACACAGCGCGGATCGGGATCGAACAGGCGAGCTTCAGGTTCTGTGGGGAAACCGAGTCCATTGCGTTCGATATAAGCATCGGCTTCGTTCAACACAGACAAATAATTGGCATCGCCGCGCGCGATGTTGCCTGCCAGATCCGGGGCAAAGTGCATCACGCCATCGCTGAACGACTGCGCACGCCCGACGAGGGTGATCCCTTGCGCAGCAAGGCGCCGGAAATCGACCGTATGGCCACCGCGGGCACCGCTCACCGAAATGGTGACGTGCTCCGTTCCCGGCTCCCGGGCGACCGCATCCCATTTGCCGAGGACGCCAAGCCACCAGACGTAGTCCCGTCCGCGGTAGCTGCGCGGTGGCCGATCGTGTGGCCCCACGGAAAGAAAAACTTCTTTGCCCGCGCGCGAGAGTTCGTCGGCAATCTGGCCTCCGGACGATCCGGCGCCCACCACCAGGACCGCACCGTCAGGCAACTGCAACGGATTGCGGTACGCACTGGAATGAATCTGCACAAGCGCCACGTCTTCGGCGACAAGAGGGGGAATGACCGGAAGTTGGAACGGCCCGGTCGCGACAATGACATTATCAGCTGCGAGCACACCGTCTGAGGTTTCGATACAAAAGCCCGGTTGGCCGACCTGTCGCTGTACATTGAGCACTTCCACACCACACCGGATGGGTGCCTTGATCCGCCGTGCGTAAGCGCAAAGATAGTCTGCAACGCTTTCTTTCGGCGCGAAGGCGTCGGGATCGACATCAGCGAATGCCATCCCTGGAAACCGGTCATGCCAGGCCGGGCCGTTGGCAACCAGCGAGTCCCAGCGTTCCGATCGCCACCGTTCGCTCCAAAACGAGATGGGACACAGCACAGTTACCCAGGTGCTCGCTCATGGCCACGCCCGCCTGGCCGCCGCCAACGACGAGCGCGTCCACGTGTTCAGCTGTCACTCGTGCCTCCAATTTGCTCAGTTATCACGCGAAAGCGATTTGCGGGGCTGTTCAACACTTCTGAAGGCACTCGGGTAACGCTCGCGCAGCAAACAAGCCTCGGTGCATCATGATGGCTACCTCTTCGATTGGCCTGCCATCCACCACTTTCCACGTCGCAGCTTGCCACGGTTTTTATGAAAGTTACTCGCACCAACGTTACTCCACAGATACAAGTCGGTGAGTCGTTCAAGTTCATCAAGAGTGATTTCGCGCAGGTTGGCGCCCTTGATTGTCTGCGAGTTCTCCATCAACCAGGTCCAGGATCGGGCACTCTTTCTGTGCAGAAACATCGCGGAGATAAATAACGCATCAGGGATCCACTGTCCGTTTTCAAGTTTGCCGTGAATTGGCTCCTTGCCGTACCACACCGGACCTTGCACGAGGTACGTGTGGGTTTGCTTCTTGGCGTAAGCAAGAATCGCTGACTCGAGCGGCCCTTTGACGTTGCGGTTCGTCTTGCTGGCTTCCGGCGTCACGCCCGCCAGCGTGTCGATATCGGACTGAACAACGACATTGCCGCGCCGATACTGGGAGCCGGCACTGTGGCCCTTGTCGATCGGGAAGTGCGGGTTCTTTCTGTTCCAGTTCGCGTAGTGCTTTTCCGTCGTGCACAGCTCATCCGGCAACGTCACATCGCCACCGCTGAAGTTGTCTTTCCGGTCGACATTGATTTCGTCGGTCGGCTGCAACTTGAGCATGGTATAGAGTGGGCTGACTTTGGCAGCGTCAAACACAATCAGATGTGCCGACGTGCGAATCGGTATCAGCGGCCGCTCCCGGAAGTGAGGTACACCACAACGAAACG
>JAHELT010000011.1 GCA_024644045.1 Chromatiales bacterium
TTCCAAGTCCGCACCGCCCAGATCATCAGGCCAATGATGAAAAACGCGCTCGGCGGCAGCAGCATCATGCCGTTGCTGTAGTACCAGCCGCCCTCGGTGGCCAACGGCAGAATTTCGTAGCCGAGCAGCTTGCCCGAGCCGAACAGCTCGCGCGTGCTGCCTACGATGATCAGCACCAGACTGTAGCCCAACCCGTTGCCCACACCGTCCAGAAAGCTCAGGCCGGGCGGATTCTTCATGGCGAACGCCTCGGCGCGTCCCAGGACGATGCAGTTGGTGATGATCAGGCCTACGAACACCGAAAGCTGCTTGCTGGTTTCGAACGCATAGGCCTTGAGGATCTCGTCGACCACGATCACCAGCGAGGCGATCACCGTCATCTGCACGATGATGCGGATGCTGGACGGGATGTCGTTGCGGATCATGCTGATGGAGGCGTTGGACAGGGCCGTGACCGCGGTCAGCGCGAGGCACATGATGAGCGAGGTGGCAAGCGTCGTGGTGACGGCCAGCGCCGAGCAGACGCCCAGAATCTGCAACGTGATCGGATTGTTGTCCACCAGCGGATCGAACAACACGGCTTTCGGATTTTCGCTCATTGCATGCCCTCGCGGACGTTCGCCAGATAGGGGCCGAAGCCCCGCTCACCCAGCCAGAAACGCAGCAGCTTGGACACGCCGACGCTGGTCAGCGTAGCGCCGGCCAGCCCATCTACCTGGTAGCGCTCGTCCGGCCCCGGCGTCACACGGCCTTTGACCACTTCGAGCCGTGGCCTGTTCTGCTCGTCAAATACCAGCTTGCCGCGCCACTGTGCGCGCCAATTCGGATTGTCCACCTCACCGCCCAGCCCGGGCGTCTCGGCGTGATCGTAGAACTGCAGGCCGAACACGCTGCGCGTATCGCCCTGCAGCGCGAGAAACCCGTAGAGCGTCGACCACAGGCCGTAGCCGTGCACCGGCAGCACGAGGGTCTTCAGGGCCCCGTTCTCGCGCACCAGGTACACGGTGGCGTACTTGGCGCGGCGTCCAATGTTAGCGACGTCCTCATCGCCGGTCAGCACCTCGCTCAGCGCCGGGTCACGCGCGGCGCGTCGTTGATCGTAGTTGCCGCTTTCCACCGCATCGGTGTATTTGCCGGTATCCAGATCCACGATACGCGTTTCGATGTTGGCGAACAGGTCCTCGATTCCTCGATCCTCGCGCAGCAATCCGGCCACCTGAAGAATGTTGCGTTTGCGGTCCAGATCCGCATTCGCGACCTGCAGCGGTTTCAATCTCACGGCGGCGGTCGACACGACCACCGAACACACCAGGCACAGCAGCAAGGCAACGATCAGCGTTTTCGCGCGGCTGTCGTTGGGCATTTGCCGGAAGCGCGCCAGCACTCCCGCAGCGTTCTCAGGCATGGCGAATTCTCCGGCGACGGATGTTTACCTGCATCACACAGTAGTCGATCAGCGGCGCAAAGATGTTGGCGAACAGGATCGCCAGCATGATGCCCTCCGGGAAAGCCGGATTGACCACACGAATCAGCACCGTCATGAAGCCGATCAGGAACCCGAATACCCAGCGTCCCGCATCCGTCATCGCCGCGCTGACCGGGTCGGTCGCCATGAACACCATGCCGAACGCGAAACCACCCAGCACCAGGTGCCAGTGCCAGGGCATCGCGAACATCGGATTGGTGTCGCTGCCGATGGCATTCAACAGCAACGCCGTCGCGACCATGCCGAGGAAAACCCCGAACACGATGCGGTAGGAGGCGATCCGGGTGTAGATCAGGAACGCCCCGCCGAGCAGACAGGCCAGCGTCGAGGTGGAGCCCAGCGAACCCTGTATGGAGCCGAAAAAGGCGTCCCACCAGGTCACATTGGCTGCCAGGATCGCCTCTACGCCGCCCAGCGCGCTCAGGCCGAGCGGCGTGGCGCCGCTGAACCCGTCCACCGCGGTCCAGACGGCGTCCCCGGACAGCTGCGCCGGATAGGCAAAAAACAGGAACGCGCGCCCGGTCAGCGCCGGATTGAGGAAGTTTTTCCCGGTGCCACCGAACACTTCCTTGCCGATCACGACACCGAAAGTAATGCCCAGCGCCACCTGCCACAGGGGAATCGTCGGCGGCAGAATCAGGGTGAACAGCATCGAAGTGACGAAGAACCCTTCGTTGATTTCGTGATTGCGCACCGCGGCGAACAGGACTTCCCAGGCTCCCCCGACCGCGAGGGTGACCACGTAGATCGGCAAAAAGTAGAGCAGCCCATGGATCAGGTTTGCCACCATGCTGCCGGGGTCGTAGCCGACAAAATCCAGGATGAAGCCGCGCCAGCCCCCGGCGCTGACCACGCCCATGTCGGCCATGGCCTGGTTTGCCTGATAACCGGTGTTCCACAGCGCCATGAAAACGCACGGAATGGTCGCCAGCACCACATAGCTCATCACCCGCTTCAGATCGATGGCGTCTCTCACGTGCGGCTGATGCGGTGTGACGTCGGCGGGTGTGTACAGAAAGGTGTCGACCATCTCGTACAGCGCGTAGTACTTCTCGAAGCGCCCGCCCTTGGCGAACAGCGGGTGGATGCCGTCCAGATACCTGCGCACGCGTCCCATCAGCCTTCCCTCTCGATAATGTCCAGATTGGCCCGCAGCACGGGCCCGTACTCGTACTTGCTCGGGCAAACGAAGGTACACAGCGCAAGATCGTCTTCGTCCAGCTCCAGACAACCCAGTTTCTGTGCGAGCTCGGTGTCGCGCACCAGCAGGGCGCGCAACAGCGGCGTGGGCAGTATATCCAGAGGCATCACCCGTTCGTACACGCCGATCGGCACCATTGCTCGCGGGCTGCCGTACTGAGAGGTGTGGAAAGCAAAGCGGCGCTTCGGTTGCAGCGCGGTCATGAACGAGCGTGTCAGCGAAAACTTCTCGCCCCCGGGCCGGATCCAGCCCAGGAACTCCCGCTCACGCCCTTCGGCGAGCACGCTCAACTGCAGATGAAAACGCCCCAGGAACGCAGCCCAGTCCGTGGCCCTGTGGCCGGCCAGGGGTGAGCCTGAAATCACCCTCGAATCGACACGCTGCACCTGGTCGCGCACCAGATCCTCGGTGCTGGCGCCGAGCCGCGTCCGCAGCAGGCGCGGCTCGTTGACCAGTGGCCCGCCCAGCGCGATCACTCGCGAAGTGTCCAGCCTGCCGGTAGTGAACAAACGACCCACCGCGATCACGTCCTGGTAGTTGAGATGCCAGACGCTGCGCGCCTGATTCACCGGATGCAGATGATGAATGTGGGTCCCGACCAGGCCGGCGGGGTGCGGGCCGCTGAAATCCGCACGCTGAAACGCCTCCCCGGGTGGCAGCTCGGCCGAGAAGTCGGTGGCCGTGCACACGTAGACCTTGCCGTCGGTGAGCCGGGACAGCACCGTGAGGCCGTCGTTGAAGTCAGCGCCCGCCGCCGCGACCACCACCGCGGGATTCGCCGCCAGCGGCGCGGTGTCGATGGCGGTGACGAAAACCGAATCGGCGGTGGCGGACGGATCGGGGACTTTGCTGTACGGGCGCGTGCGCAACGCCGTCCACAAACCCGAGCGCAGCAGGTTGTCCCGAACCACGTCGCGGTCCAGCCCGCCAAGCGCTTCACGCGGGTACTCGCTGAACGTCTCCTCCGCATCGCCTTCGAGACGGATGATGACGGCCTGCAGCCGCCGCCGGGCACCGCGTACGATGTCGACGACCTCGCCGGCCCCGGGCGCGGTGTAGTGGACGGCGGGAAAACGTTTGTCACTGAACAGCGGCTGACCCAGACGCACGTTGTCGCCGACCTGCACCAGCATGGCCGGCTTCAGGCCCAGATAATCGGTGCCGAGCACCGCTACTCTGGACACCGCCGGGCCCGCCTCGATCGTCTGATCGGGTTCGCCGACAAAGCGCAGGTCCAGCCCGCGTTTTATGCGTATCTGCATGATCCCTCGAAGCCTACAGCCTCGGCGCTGTAGCGGCGAAATCGCCGGTAAGTTGACGGAAAATCAGGAATTTGGCGGGTTAGCCACGGGCATTCTACTACTCCCCGCGCGGGCAATACGACTTGCTCAGCGACACCCTGGCGGCTAAGGTTCGCGCTCGGCGCACAGTCTTTAGTTAAATCGCAGAAAAATCATGCACCTATCCAACGTCTGCCTGTTGGGCGGCACGGGGTTCGTGGGCTCCCGGCTGACCGGCGCCCTGCACGACGCCGGCAAGCGCGTGCGCGTGCTGACCCGGCGCCGCGAGCGCCACCGGGCCCTGCTGGTGCTGCCTAGAGCAGAAGTCGTCGAATGCGACATCCACAACGCCGAGGCGCTCGCAGCCCAGTTTCAGGGCATGGATGCCGTGGTCAATCTGGTCGGCATCCTCAACGAAAGCGGACCGCGCGGCACGGGCTTCCGTCACGTGCACGTGGAGCTGACCAGCAAAGTGGTGCAGGCCAGCCTGGACTGCGGCGTGCGCCGGCTGCTGCACATGAGCGCGCTGCACGCCGATGCCGCAAGCGGTAGGAGCCTGTATCTGCGCACCAAGGGCGAGGCCGAGAATCTCGCCCACACGTTTGCCGGGGAACGGCTGGCGGTAACCAGCTTCCGGCCCTCGGTGATCTTCGGTCCGGGCGACGGGCTGTTCAACCGCTTCGCCGCCCTGCTCAAGCTCGCTCCGATCATGCCCCTGGCCTGTCCCGATGCTCGGTTTGCGCCGGTCTACGTGGGTGATGTGGTCGCCGTCATGCGCGATGCGCTGGAGAACGAAGCGACGGTGGGACGGCACCTCGATCTGTGCGGCCCGGACGTGTTCACCTTGCGCGAGATCGTCGAGTACACCGCCCGCACCCTCGGCAAGCGCCGCCTGATAGTCGGATTGCCGGACTGGCTCGGCCGCCTGCAGGCCGCGGTACTCGAACATGTCCCCGGAAAACCGTTCACTCGGGACAACTACGACTCGCTGCAGACCGACAGCGTCTGCGGCGATACGCCACCCCAGCCGACGCGCGTCGCCAGCATCGTGCCGGGGTACCTTACGCAGCGCTCGCGCGACGCGCTGTACCAGTCATGGCGACGCGCGGCCAACCGCTGACAGCACGCCGGGCCGGGCGGCGAGCCCCCGCAGCGCTGCGTTGCGCTCTTCCCGCGGCAGCGCCGCGAGCGTCCGTACGCTGTGGTAGAAGGCCGGAAAATCGCGATTGGCCTGGGCAAACAGCATCGCAAAGCTGTCCACATAGTCGTGATAAGTGGCGGTCAGCGCCAGGCGGGCGTTGTTGAGCGGCTCGCTGAACCAGTAATCGTATCCGGCGAAGCCCTCCCAGCGGGCATGTTTCAAGTCAGCGTAGCCTTCGCGCAGGTGTTCGAAAACACGCTGCTTTTCGGCGCGGGTGAACGCGGCATCGGCATTTTCCGCGTAAAGCTCGCTCAGCTGCCGGCGCGCTGCGAGCAGCATCGCCACGAACTCGCGCTGCCGCTGCACGCGCTGTTCGTAGTCGACGATGCGCTCATCCGCCCCGCGGTCGCTCAGCCAGCGTCGCACGCCTTCGCGCTGCACGAACACCGCAAACGACTCATTGAAAGTGGTGTCGTTTTCCACCCAGATCACCTGGTGAGCAAGCTCGTGAAAGATCACGCCGACCAGGCGTGTCTCGCGCCAGCGCAGCATCGTGCTCAGTAACGGATCGTCGAACCAGCCCAGGGTCGAGTAAGCGCTCGCGCCGCTCACGTGCACGTCCAGACCCTGGCCGGCGAGACGCTCGCCGAACTCGACGGCCGACGCCTGGGAGAAGTAACCCCGGTAGGGCACGCAACCGGCCACCGGGAAACACCACTCGCGCGCCTGCACCGAGAACTCCTCGGTGGCGATCACGTTCCAGGTGACGTACTTGCGCGGCAGATCGACGTAGCTGCGGTAGCTGCCGTTGTCCGGCAGACCCAGATGCCGGCTGGCGAAATCGCGCGCCTCCAGCGCAAGGTTGAGGCGGGTCTTGAGTTCGCCCTCGGGCTGACCGGCCAGCACATCCGCGACCGGCACCCGTCGCGACATGATGTCCATGTGCCCGCCGACGGCCTGCATGTAAAAGTTCACGCTGGTGCATCCGGGAGCGGACAACGCGGCTACAATCAGCAACGCGCCGACCGGAACCGGTGCATGGCAGCGGGGCAATGTCCAATACTTCGCCGGACGAAACATCACTGGTTCAGCGTATCCCGGGCCGCGTCTACCTGGTGGGCGGTGCAGTACGCGACCGATTGCTGGGCCTGCCGGTGCGCGAGCGCGACTGGGTCGTGGTCGGCGCCACGGCGCAGAGTCTGCTCGATCTGGGGTTTCGCCGGGTCGGCCGCGGCTTCCCGGTGTTCCTGCATCCGCAGACAGGCGAAGAATACGCGCTGGCTCGCCAGGAACGCAAAACCGGCGCAGGCTATCGCGGCTTCAGCGTTGACGCGAGCGCCACGATCACACTCGAGCAGGACCTGCGGCGGCGCGACCTGACCATCAATGCAATCGCCGAAACCCTGGACGGCGAAATCATCGACCCGTACGGCGGCCGTGACGACCTGCGAGCCGGCCTGCTGCGCCACGTGTCCTCGGCCTTCCGTGAGGACCCGGTGCGGGTGCTGCGCACGGCGCGGTTCGCCGCACGCCTGTCGACGCACGGTTTCCGGATCGCGGACAAAACGCTGAGCCTGCTGAAAGAAATCGCGCACGACGGCGAGCTGGACGCGCTGGTGCCCGAACGCGTGTGGCAGGAGCTCGTCTCGGCGCTGGCAACCCCGCGGCCGTCACAGTTCTTTGCGGTGCTGAGCGACGTTTGCGCGCTGCCGGGAATCTTTCCGGAGCTGATTGCCTGCGCAGGCGGCAATCGCTGGGCAGTCGCATTGACCGGACTGGACCGCAGCGCCGAGGCCGGCAACGACCCGGCTGTCACCTTCGCCTGCCTGGGCTACGCCGCGGACGAGGCGGCAGTGAAAGCGCTATGCCAGCGTCTGCGGGCGCCGCGCAACTATCGCGACGGCGCCGTGCTGCTGGCGGCGCACTGGCAGCAGCTGCAGGACGCATCCGGGGCAGCGGCGGCGTTCGCGCTCATCGAAAGCCTTGACGCGCTGCGCCGGCCGTCCCGATTGAGCAGCCTGCTCGCCGCCGCAACGGCGCTGGAGCCGGCCGTGCACGCACGGGCAGGACCGCTGCAGGATGCGTTGAACGCGGCGCGCCGGGTGACCACCGCGCAGCTGCGCAGTGCCGGTCTGCGTGGGATGGAGCTGGCTGAGGCGTTGCGTGGCGCGCGGCGCGACGCATTCGCGGCGTCCTGGGGTGCCGCCCGGTGAAGGCTTGCGCTCCCCGGCTCATAGGCTGAGCAGCAGCACCGCCAGCAACAGTACCGCCGCCAGGCCCGCCTGCACCAGGTTCGCGATCACCAGCGGATGCCGCGAAGGCCTGCCCGCCGCGCGCAGCAACAGGTAGAGCAACAGGCAGAACGCCGCGATTCCGCCGGCCGTGTACGCGGCCACCTCGACCGCCTCGGCGGTCCAGCGCTGCTTCTGCTCGCCCTCCAGCACCACACCGAGCAGCGCGTAAACGAGCAGAAACGCGTTGGCTACGGTCGGGATCAGGACCATGAACAGATGCAGCACCGGCGACAATACGGCGGGCTGCTCGGGTGGTGCGGGTGGTGGTGTCGCTGACATGCGTTAGCCGAACTCGAGCGTTTAGGGGATCGGGAGCCGCCTCGCGCGTCATTGCGCGCGCCTGCGACGGCGGATTCTATGTCAAGGCGCAAACCCACCGCCACTCTCTGCGGAACCGGAGTTGCACACCGTGTATGCACCACGCGGGCCGGGATTGCTTTATCATGCCGGGCACGCCACCGGAGAGTCTTTGAATGAGCGCCACACCGGACCATTACGAGTTTCCGCCGCTGGACCGCGAGGCGCTGCTGAGAGGCTTGCGGGCGATCGTGGGCGAGCAGAACCTGCTGCACAGCGAAGAGGCGCTGCGCCCTTACGAGTGCGACGGGCTGTCGGCGTACCGCCGTCTGCCGCAGGCCGTGGTGTTGCCGGCCACGGTTGCACAGGTGCAGGAGATCATGTCTCTGTGCCACGCGCGGCAGGTGCCCGTGGTAGCACGCGGCGCAGGCACCGGTTTGTCTGGTGGTGCGCTGCCCTACGGCGACGGTGTGCTGCTGAGCCTGGCCCGCTTCAACCGCATCCTGCAGATCGATCGCGACAACCTGACCGCCCGCGTGCAGCCGGGGGTGCGCAACCTTGCCATCAGCGAAGCCGTCGCCGATCTGGATCTGTACTACGCCCCCGACCCGTCGTCGCAGATCGCCTGTTCGATCGGCGGCAATGTGGCCGAAAACGCCGGCGGTCTGCATTGCCTCAAGTACGGCCTGACAGTGCATAACGTGCTGGAGGTGCAGGTGGTGACCGTGGACGGCGAGTTGCTGCGCATCGGCGCCAGCAGCTTCGATGCGCCGGGGTACGACCTGCTGGCCGTTATGCACGGCTCCGAAGGCATGCTCGGGATCGTCGTCGAAGTGCTGGTCAAGCTGCTGCCCAGGCCCGAGCAAGCGCGCGTTCTGCTTGCGGCCTTCGACGAGGTTGTGCAGGCCGCCGACGCGGTCGGCGAGATAATCGCAGCCGGCATCCTGCCCGCGGGGCTGGAGATGATGGACAACCCGGCGATTCGCGCCGCCGAGGATTTCGTGCAGGCGGGCTATCCGGTCGAGGCGCAGGCGATTCTGCTGTGCGAGCTGGACGGCACCGAGGCTGAGGTGACTGCGCTGGCCGACCAGGTGGAGGCCATTCTCGAGGATTGTGCCGCCACCGAGGTGCGCAGCGCCCGCGACGAGGACGAACGCGCGCGCTTCTGGCTCGGGCGCAAATCGGCGTTCCCCGCCGTCGGGCGGATCTCGCCCGATTACTATTGCATGGACGGCACCATTCCGCGTTCGCAGCTCGCGCATGTGCTGACCCGGATTCAGGCACTCAGCGACGAGTACGGCTTGCGCGTGGTCAACGTGTTTCACGCCGGGGACGGCAATCTGCATCCGCTCATCCTGTACGACGCAAGCCAGCCCGGGGAGCTGGAACGCACCGAGGAACTCGGCGGCAAGGTTCTCGAACTGTGCGTGCAGGTAGGCGGCACGATCACCGGTGAGCACGGCGTCGGTATGGAAAAGATCGACCAGATGTGCGTGCAGTTCGCCGCGCCGGAATTGCTTCAGTTTCACGCACTGAAACGCGCTTTCGACGCGCACGGCCTGCTGAACCCGGGCAAGGCAGTACCCACGCTGCACCGCTGCGCGGAGTTCGGCGCCATGCACGTCCACCACGGTGAGCTCGCGCATCCGGATATCCCCCGCTTCTAGTCTGCATGGGAGAGGATCGCGACATCGGAGAGGCGCTTTGCGCGCAGGTGATCGAGGCGGCGCAGCAGCGTAAACCGCTGCGCCCGCGCGGCGGCGATACCAAGGATTTCTACGGCGAGGCGATCAACGCCGAAACGCTGGACCTCGCCCCGCACCGCGGCATCGTGCAGTATCAGCCGACCGAGCTCGTGATCACCGCGCGCGCGGGCACCCCGCTGCGGTTGATCGAGGCGGCGCTCATCGAGCACCGCCAGATGCTGCCGTTCGAGCCGCCGCATTTCGGCGAGCACGCCACGCTCGGCGGCGCAATTGCCTGCGGCCTGTCAGGGCCGCGGCGCCCGTGGCAGGGCGGCGCCCGCGATCTGGTGCTCGGCACGCGTATGATCAACGGCAGGGGCGAGCATCTGCGCTTCGGCGGCGAGGTCATGAAAAACGTGGCCGGCTACGATGTCTCCCGGCTGCTTACCGGCTCGCTGGGTACGCTCGGCGCGATCACCGAAGTTTCGCTCAAAGTGCTGCCGGCACCCGAGCAGGAACTTACGCTGGTACAGCAGGCCGAGCCGATGACCGCGCTGCAGCGGTTTCGGAACTGGCGCGCGCAGCCGCTTCCGCTCAGCGGCCTCGCCTGCCTGGACGATCGCCTGTATATCCGGCTGTCCGGCACCGAAGCCGGTGTTGCAAGCGCGCGCGAGCGGCTCGGTGGCGAACTGCTGGACGCCCCCTTCTGGGACGATCTGCGCGAGCAGCGGCTCGCGTTCTTTCAGGCGGACCCGGAGGTGCCGCTGTGGCGCATCTCAGTGCCGCCGGCCACGCCGTTGCTCGAGGACGTCGGCGAGACGCTCGTCGACTGGGCGGGTGCGCTGCGCTGGGTGCGCAGCGACGCACCGGGACAGACGGTCCGCGAGCTGGCAGAGCGGCACGGCGGACACGCGACCTGTTTTCGCGGCGACTGCGCGGCTGGCCGGTTTCACCCGCTGCCCGAGACCCAGCTGACGCTGCACCGCCGGATCAAGCAGGCGCTCGACCCGCACGGCATCTTCAGCCCCGGACGCATGTACCGCTCGCTTTAGCCATGCACACCCAGCTCGCCGATTTCCTCAAAGACACCCCGCAGGGCAATGAAGCTGCGGCCATCCTGCGCACCTGCGTGCACTGCGGATTCTGCACCGCCACCTGCCCGACCTATCAGCTGCTCGGCGACGAGCTGGACGGTCCCCGGGGTCGCATCTACCTGCTCAAGCAACTGATCGAGGGCGCGCGGGTCACGCGCACCACGCAGCTTCATCTGGACCGTTGCCTCACGTGCCTGAGCTGTCAGACCACTTGTCCTTCGGGCGTGCGCTATGGACGCCTGCTGGACATCGGGCGCGAGATAACGGAGCAGCGCGTACGCCGGCCGCTGGCGCAGCGCGCGCTGCGCTGGTGGCTGCGGGCGGTGCTGCCGTACGAGGCGCGCTTCGGCCCATTGCTGAAGCTGGGTCAGCTGGTGCGCCCGGTGCTGCCCCGCGCGCTGAAGTCGCTGGTCCCGGCGCCGCACCGCGGCGATACGACCTGGCCGGCGGTGCAGAACGGCGCCCGCCGCTTCGCACTGTTGCGCGGCTGTGCGCAACCCGCACTGGCCCCGCAGATCAATGCGGCCAGCGCCCGAGTGCTGCAACGCCTCGGCATCCGATTGCTGGAGGCACCGCAGGCGGTGTGCTGCGGCGCGCTGAACCACCACCTGTCCGCCACCGAGCAGGCACTGCAGCAGATGCGCACCAACGTGGACGTCTGGTCGAACCTGCTCGATGACGGCGTCGAGGCATTGATCGTCACCGCGAGCGGCTGTGGCGCGACGATAAAGCAGTACGGCGAGCTGCTTGCGCACGATACGCAGTACAGCGCGAAGGCGGAACGCGTCGCCCGCCACACCCTGGACCTCGCGGAGGTAATGAGCGACTCCGACCTGCAGCGCCTCGGGCGGGCCGAGGCGGCGCCGAGCATCGCCTGCCACGTGCCCTGCACGCTGCAGCACGCCCAACGTCTGCCGACCCGCATCCAGGAGCTGCTCGGCGTGCTGGGATTCAACCTGACGCGCACCCGTGATGCGCACCTGTGCTGCGGATCGGCGGGAACCTACTCGATCCTGCAAAGCGGCATCGCGGAAAAGCTGCGCAGCCGCAAGCTGGAGGCCTTGACCGTCGAGCGGCCGCAGTGCATCGTCACCGCCAATATCGGCTGCCTGCATCATCTGCAGACGGGGACCCAGCTTCCCGTGCGTCACTGGATCGAGCTGGTGGACGCATATTGCCGCTAGGCGGCGTGCGGCCCCTCACTCTACAACCGACAAGGAGACCAGGTATGCGTTTCACGGTGATGCTGTGCACGGCGCTGGCGGCACCTCTCGTTGCCGCCGGTGAGGCGGACGTGGTCGATGCGCGCATCGAAAGAACCGTCAGCGGCACATACGTGGTGAATGTCACGGTACGCCACGACGACACGGGATGGGAACACTACGCGGACAAATGGGACGTCGTGACACCCGACGGCAGCGTGCTCGGCACACGCGTTCTGCACCATCCGCACGTCGGCGAACAGCCGTTCACGCGTAGTCTCTCAGGGTTGCGCATCCCCGACGGCACTGGCAGCGTCCTGCTCCGTGCGCACGACAAAGTGCACGGTTACGGCGGTAAAGTGCTGCGCCGCGAACTCCGCTAGGAGGTGCTCGAACACGCCCGGCGCACTATCGCTCACGCCTCGAGCGACTTGTGGGTGCCGTCGCAGAAAGGGCGCTTGCCGGTCCGCTTACAGCCACACAGATAGACCGTCTTGGTGTGCTCGGCCGTGAACCCGACCGGCGTGAATTCCGTTTCCTTGTGCGAACCGTCACAGTAGGGCTGGTTCTTGCTACGCCCGCAGGCGCACCAGAAATACTTGTTTCCTTTCACTACCTCGACCGCAAAGGGCTCGCGCTGCGCGATTACCGCATCACTCATGGCCCCGACCCTCCTGCTCAGATGAAAACTACAAATAGCACACAACCCAGCAACAATCGATAAATCACGAAAGGCGTGAACGTCATACGCTGCAGCCAGCGCAAGAAGAAATGAATGCACAGGTACGCCGCCCCGGCGGACAGCAGCGCGCCGAGCGCAAGCATGTCCCAGGCTACCGGCGTCGCTTCGCCGGCAAGATCGTAGCTGACCTTGGCGCCGGACAGCGCTATCACCGGGATCGACAGCAGGAACGAGAACCGCGCGGCCGCGGCGCGCGTCAGACCCAGCCACAGTCCCGCGGTCATGGTGATGCCCGAACGCGACGTGCCGGGTATCAGCGCCAGCGCCTGCATGCAGCCGATGACGCATACGTCGCGCCAGCCGATGTCGCGCTCCAGGCGCTCCAGGGAGGCCCGTCGATCCGCCACCCACAGCAGCACGCCGAACACCACGGTGGCACCGGCGATCACCAGCGGCGAGCGCAGGTACAATGCCACCAGGTCACCTAACAGCAATCCCGCCAGGCCGACGGGGATGGTGGCGAAGAGCACCGACCAGGCCAAGACCGCGTCGGCATCCAGGCGGCGCTGCCAGACGCTGCGCCACCAGGCAACGCTCATCGTACGCAGGTCGCGTCGAAAGTACGCGATCACGGCGAGCAGCGAGCCAACGTGCACGGCCACGTCGAACGCCAACCCCTGGTCGGGCCACCCGGTGAGCACTGGCAGCAGCACCAGGTGCGCGGAGCTCGAAACCGGCAGAAATTCGGTCAACCCCTGCACGATCGCCAGCGCGGCCACGTGCAGCACGTCGACGGTTTGCGCTTCCATGCTCGCCAGTGACCCGGGTCTAGAGCCGGTGCGTCAGTGAACGGAACTGAAAGCCGGGCAGCGGCTTGCGCAGCCCGCGCGAGAGTCCGATCACGCCGAACCGCTCGCCCATCTCCCCGGGCGACAGCAATACCTGCAGCTGCTGGCGCGCCGTGACGTACTGCGGCGATATCGCATGCGCGGCCGGCAGCGCATCGAGCACACCGTTATCGATCAGAAAGCTGGCCTGATTGGTGTAGCCTTCGAGCTCCAGCCCGGCGCCGGTGGCCGCTTCGGCAACGGCGGTGAAGTCGACCGATGCGGAAATGTCCTGCAGGCCGGGATACCAGTAGGGGTCGGTATGCGCCAGGTGGCGGTAGTGGCACAGCAGCGTGCCCGTCACGCGCTCGGGCGAGTAGTACTCGCGACGCGGGTAGCCGAAGTCGATGAGCAGCAGTGCTCCTTCGCGCAGGCATCCGGCCAGGGCGCGCACCCAGGGCGCCAGCTCCAGCGACAACTCCGAGCAATAGTCGCGCGGCAGGCCGAAACCTAGCTGTGCCTGCAGCGCCTCCACCTGCTCGGCAAGCGACTCATCGGCGGCCACGATCCGGTCATGCAGCTGGGCGCGTGCGCAGGCGGTGCGGATCTCCGAGACCTGGCCGCGTTCTACGCGAAACCGCGTCACCGGCAGGGCATCGGCTACCTCGTTGGCAACGATCACGCCGGCGAACTGCGCCGGCAGGCGCGACAGCCAGTTGATGCGGCCGGCCAGACGCGGCGGCAACGACGCGCGCAGGCGCCGCGCCTGGGCGCGTTTCAAGTCCGGGCTGAGCTCCAGGATGCTGTAGCGCCGCGGCAGGCAGCCGGCGCTGTCCAGATGCTCCAGCAAACCCTGCGCGAGCGCCCCGCTGCCCGCGCCCAGCTCCAGCACATCGCCGTGGCCGAGCTGCGCGAACACGGAAGCCAGCGCGTTGGCCAGGCAAGGCGCGAACGCGGGCGATGTCTCCGGCGCTGTGATGAAATCACCGCCGGCGCCGAAGCGCTGCTGCCCCGCCATGTAGTAACCGAGAGCGGGCGCATATAATGCGAGCTGCATGTAGCGCGCAAAACTGATGCTCGAATCGCCGATCTCGCGGCTGATCTCGTCGAACAGTTTTGCCGAGTGCGCCTGCGCCGCCGGTTCCGGCGGCGGCAGATCGTGGACCAGCGCTGAAGTCATCGGGTCAAAGCGGCCTCGCGGCGTTGTAGTAACGGACACCGGCAGTCGGGCGGCATTATGCAACAAGCGACCTTGGACTTGGCGGATCGGGTGGCGCTGGTGACCGGCGCCGCGCACCGCATCGGGGCATGTATCGTAAAGACGCTGCACGCCGCCGGCATGCGCGTGGCCCTGCACTATCGAACGTCCGCACCGGCGGCCGAGGCGCTGGCCGACACGCTCAACCAGGCCCGCAGCGGCTCGGCGGCGGTTTTTCAGGCGGACCTCCTGCGGAGCGATGCCAGCGAGGCACTGGTGCAGCGCGCCCTCGCCAGATTCGGCCGCCTCGATCTGCTGGTCAACAACGCGTCGACGTTCTATCCCACCCCGCTGGCCGCGATCGACGAGACGCAGTGGCAGGACCTGATCGGAACGAACCTCAAGGCGCCGCTGTGGTTGAGCCGCGCCGCGACCGCCGAGCTGCGTGCCAACCGCGGCGGCATCGTCAATATTGTGGACATTCACGCAGCCAGGCCGCTCCCCGAGTACAGCATCTACTGCGCGGCCAAGGCCGGCCTGGCGGCTATCACGCGCAGCCTGGCCCGTGAGCTGGCACCGGAGATCAGGGTCAACGGTGTGGCGCCCGGCGCGATCCTGTGGCCCGCCGACAACCCGCCGGACGCTGAGGCACAGACTTCGGTCGTGGCCGCTATCCCGCTGGCACGCACCGGCGCAGCCGAGGACATCGCGCGCACGGTGCTTTTCCTGGCGCGCGATGCGCCCTACGTGACGGGGCAGATTCTCAACGTGGACGGCGGCAGCTCGCTGGTCTGACAGGGCCTGCGGGCACCTGCGGGCATAGGGACGAAACACCGGTGTTCAGCGAAAAGTCAGCGCCACCGGCTGCAGATCGGCCGGCCCCTCGAACGCCTGCCAGTGCGCGCGGTAGGACAGGCCCGAACGCGGGTGGGCCGCCTCGGGCGCCAGGTCGGCGAGCGGGCGCAGCACGAACGCATAACGCAGGATGTCGGCGCGCGGCAGCTCGAATCCGTCCAGCTGCACGCACACATCGCCGTAGGTCAGCAGGTCGAGATCCAGCGTGCGCGAGGCGAATCTGCCATCGGCGGGCTGGCGGCCGTGGTCGCGCTCGATCTGCTTCAAGGCGGCGGCGATTCTCTCGACCGGTTCGCTGCTGTGCAGCATAACCACCAGGTTATAGAACGGCGCGCCGTCGAAGCCTTCGGCCGGGGACTCGTAAACCGGTGAGATCCGCAGTTCTCCGAAACGGTGTTGCAGAGCCGCAATCGCGCTGCGCAGATTCGTCTCGCGCTCGACGTTGGTGCCGACACTGACGAACACCGGTTGTTTCAGGGCCGTGCTCCGCGTTCGATGCGTATGCCGACGTCGCGTGCGCCGCGAATCGCGCCGGGCTTGCTCAGCGTGACCCTGACCCAGGGGATCTCGAACTCCTCCAGCAGGATCGCCGCGACCCGCTCGGCCAGCGTCTCGATCAGCTGGAACCGGCTCTCGGCGACGAAGCCGGTAATCCGTTTGGCCACGGACTTGTAGTTCAGCGCATCTTCGATACGGTCGGCGGCCGCCGCGGCACGGCAGCTGGTTGCCATTTCCAGATCGATGCTTACCGTCTGAGGCGTGACGCGCTCCCAGTCGTAGATGCCGATGATCGTCGTCACCTGCAGTTCGCGCAGGAAAATTGTGTCCAAAAAACGCCTCCGGACGGGGTGGCGCGCCAATATAGCGGCTCGGCTGCGCCGATACCACCGCCCGCGCTTGTCCCGTACTGGCTAATCGGATAGCATTCGCGCGGTTTCAGATCCAGCCGAATCGCGAGGAGTGGCCAAGATGGCCAAAGTCTGTCAGGTCACCGGGAAAAGCCCCATGTCGGGCCACAACGTCTCGCACGCCAACAATAAGACCAAGCGGCGGTTTCTGCCCAACCTGCACAGCCACCGGTTCTGGGTGGAGAGCGAGAATCGCTGGGTCAAACTGCGGGTTTCTTCTCACGGAATGCGTATAATCGACAAGAAGGGTATCGACAGCGTATTAGCGGAAATGCGTGCGCGCGGCGAGAAAGTCTGAGGTTTGTAGCATGCGTGACAAAATACGGTTGATTTCGTCGGCTGGCACCGGTCATTTCTACACCACCACCAAGAACAAACGCACCATGACCGGAAAGTTCGAGATAAAAAAATTCGATCCGGTGGTGCGAAAGCACGTCCTTTATAAAGAAGGCAAAATCAAATAGATACAAAAAAACCGGCAGTCGCCGGTTTTTTTGTCACTGTTGAACGTGCCCACGTCCCAGATTGGTCACCGCCGCCGATGGACCGGCTTCACACCTTGCTACTTCGTAATGCCGGTTTGTGTGACAAAAACCCTAATATTTTGGTCTAAAGCGTCAAGCTGCATGTGCCGACACTCTAGCTGACGCAAATTTGCAGGCATTTGGCATAGCGCTTGCAATTTTTACTAAGGCGAAGCGCGTCCCAACGTGAGTCCCGCAACCGACAAACAACGATAACGACGGCGCCGGACACAGCGTATCGGACGCACCTTCTTGAGGAAGGACGCGCTCCCGGTAGCCCGCGCGGCCAGGTTGCATCCTTCCTGGGGAACACAGAGAGGCCGTAGACATGAGCATTTTCAATCAGTTTCGGACGCGCTACGAAGACGCGAAAGAAGAGGAATTCACCCTCCAGCAGTACCTGGAGATCTGCGGCAAGGACCCCAGCGCCTACGCGAGCCCGGCGGAACGCATGCTGATGGCGATCGGCGAACCGGAAATGGTGGATACCCGCCACGATCAGCGGCTGAGCCGCCTGTTTTCCAACAAGGTCATCAAGATCTATCCCGCGTTCCGGGACTTCTACGGCATGGAGGACACAATCGAGCAAATCGTGTCGTATTTCCGACACGCCGCGCAAGGGCTCGAAGAACGTAAACAGATTCTCTATCTGCTCGGACCGGTCGGTGGCGGCAAGTCCTCGCTGGCCGAAAAGCTCAAACATCTGATGGAGCTGTGCAATTTCTACGCGATCAAGGGATCGCCGATCAACGAATCGCCGCTGGGCCTTTTCTCGCCCGAGGAAGACGCGCAGATACTGCAGGAAGACTACGGCATCCCGCAACGCTATCTCACTGGCGTAATGTCGCCCTGGGCGATCAAGCGCCTGCACGAGTACAACGGTGACATCTCTCGATTCCGGGTCATAAAACGGCGTCCTTCCGTGCTCGAGCAGATCGCGATCTCGAAAACCGAACCGGGCGACGAGAACAATCAGGATATCTCCTCGCTGGTCGGCAAAGTCGACATTCGCCAGCTGGAACAGTTCGCGCAGGACGATCCCGACGCTTACGCGTTCTCCGGCGGTCTGTGCCAGGCCAATCAGGGACTGCTGGAGTTCGTGGAAATGTTCAAGGCGCCGATCAAGGTGCTGCATCCGCTGCTGACCGCGACCCAGGAAGGCAACTATATGGGCACCGAGGGACTGTCGGCGATACCCTTCGACGGCGTGGTCCTGGCACACTCGAACGAGTCGGAATGGCTCAGCTTCAAGAACAACCGCAACAACGAGGCGTTCCTCGACCGGATATACATCGTCAAGGTGCCGTACTGCCTGCGCGTCTCCGAAGAAATCAAGATCTACGAGAAGCTGCTGCGCAACAGTTCACTCAGCGATGCCTCCTGCACGCCGAACACGCTGGAGATGATGGCTCAGTTCGCCGTGCTTTCCCGCCTCAAGGAACCGGAGAACTCCAGCATCTTCTCCAAGATGCGCGTGTACGACGGGGAAAACCTGAAGGACGTCGATCCCAAAGCCAAGTCCTACCAGGAGTATCGTGATTTTGCCGGCGTCGACGAAGGCATGACCGGCCTGTCCACCAGGTTCGCGTTCAAGATTCTCTCCAAGGTGTTCAATTACGACCACAGCGAAGTCGCGGCGAACCCCGTGCACCTGCTCTACGTGCTCGAGCAGCAGGTGGCTGCCGAGCAGTTTCCACCGGAGTTCGAACAAGGCTACATCTCGTACCTGAAGGAGTACCTGGCGCCGCGTTTCGCGGAGTTCATCGGCAAGGAAATCCAGACCGCGTATCTGGAATCGTACTCCGAGTACGGCCAGAATATCTTCGACCGGTACGTCACCTACGCCGACTACTGGATTCAGGACGAGGAGTACCGCGATCCCGATACCGGCGAGGTATTCGACCGCAATGCGTTGAACGAAGAGCTCGAAAAGATCGAAAAGCCCGCTGGGATCAGCAACCCGAAAGACTTCCGCAACGAGATCGTCAATTTCGTGCTGCGCGCACGCGCCTCTAATGAAGGTCAGAACCCGGCGTGGACCAGCTACGAGAAGCTGCGCGAGGTGATCGAAAAGAAAATGTTCTCGAACACCGAGGACCTGCTGCCGGTGATCTCCTTTAACGCGAAAGTATCGGGAGAAGACCAGAAGAAACATGAGGATTTCGTCGCCCGCATGGTGCACAAGGGCTATACAGAGAAGCAGGTGCGGCTGCTGTGCGAGTGGTATTTGCGAGTACGTAAATCCTCGTAGGGATCCAGAAAACATGTCAGTGGTCGTCGACAGACGTCTGAATGGCAAGAATAAGAGCATTGTCAACCGGCAACGCTTTATTCGACGCTTCCGCTCGCAGATAAAAGAAGCGGTATCGGACGCGATCAAGAATCGCGGCATCACTGATATCGACCGCGGCGAGAAGATCAACATTCCCAAACGCGACATCTCCGAGCACGTGTTCCGGCACGGCAACGCCGGGCGGCGCAAGTTCACTCAGCCCGGCAATCAGGAGTTCGTGACCGGCGACCGCATAGCCAGGCCGCCGGCGGGCGGCGGCCGCGGCCGTGGTGGCGAAGCAAGCGACCAGGGCGAAGGCCTGGACGATTTCGTTTTTGAGCTGTCGCGCGAGGAGTTCCTGGATTTCTTCTTTGAGGACCTGGAACTACCCGATCTGGTCAAGACCCAGCTTACGACGATAACGGAGCACCGCTATCGCCGCGCCGGGTACACGCACGACGGCGTTCCTTGCAACATCAACGTCGTGCGTTCGCTGCAGGGTGCCCTTGCCCGGCGTATTGCCCTGCGCGCACCGCATCGCGCGCGCCTGCGCGAGATCAACGATCAGCTGGCCGCGCTGAACGACGACTGTGTGGGCGAAGACGAGCAGCAGCGGTACCTGGACCTGGAAGGCGAACGCGACGAGCTGTGGCGCCGCATTCGCACCATCCCGTTCATCGACGAATTCGACTTGCGCTACAACCACCGAGTGCGCCAGCCGCTGCCCACGGCGCAGGCGGTAATGTTCTGTCTAATGGACGTGTCCGGCTCGATGGACCGGGAGCGCAAGGACATGGCGAAACGCTTCTTCACGCTGCTCTACCTGTTCCTCACCCGCAACTACGAGCGCATAGACGTGGTGTTTATCCGCCACCACACTATTGCCAAGGAAGTCGACGAAGAGGATTTCTTCTATTCGCGGGAAACCGGTGGTACGGTGGTGTCGAGCGCGCTGAAGATGATGCACGAGATCATCGTGGACCGGTATTCTTCGGCGCAATGGAACATCTATGCAGCCCAGGCATCCGACGGCGACAACTGGCACGGCGACTCGCCGGTGTGCCGTGAACTACTGCTGGAAAAGATAATGCCCTGCCTGCAGTACATGGCCTACGTGGAGATCAACGCCGAGGAACGTCAGCGGTTGTGGCAGGAATACGAGCGTGTCTGCGCCCGGTACGATAATTTCGCCATGCGCCAGATCCAGACACCGGCCGACATCTACCCGGTGTTTCACAACCTGTTTGCTCGTAAACCCGCATGACCGGCCGCTACCTGTCGCAGAGCTCGGACTGGGACTTCGAGCTGATCGAACTTTACGAGGCGGAGATCGCCCGCATCGCCGGCGGGTTCGGCCTCGACACTTACCCCAACCAGATCGAGATCATCAGCGCCGAGCAGATGATGGATGCCTACTCCTCGGTTGGCATGCCGGTCGGCTACAATCACTGGTCGTTCGGCAAACAATTCGTGAACGTCGAGCAGCGCTACAAGCGCGGCCACATGGGCCTGGCTTATGAGATAGTAATCAACTCCAACCCCTGCATCGCCTATCTGATGGAAGAGAACACCATCATGATGCAGGCCCTGGTGATCGCGCATGCGTGCTATGGACACAATTCATTTTTCAAGAACAACTATCTGTTCAGCACCTGGACCAGCGCCGACAGCATCATCGACTATCTGCTGTTCGCGAAGAAATATATCAACGACTGCGAGGAACGCTACGGGCACGAATCGGTGGAGATGCTGCTGGATTCCTGCCATGCGCTGATGAATCAGGGTGTCGACCGTTACCGCCGCCCGCCGAAACTGTCGGCGCAGCGCGAGCGGGCCCGGCAGAAAGATCGCGAGGCCTATCTGCAGTCCCAGGTCAACCATCTGTGGCGCACGATTCCGCAGGCCGAAAAGCCCGAGGGCGCCGACGAGGAAGAGCGCTTTCCCCGAGAACCGCAGGAAAACCTGCTGTACTTCGTCGAAAAGCACGCACCGCTGCTGGAGCCCTGGCAACGCGAAATCGTGCGTATCGTGCGCAAACTTTCCCAGTACTTCTATCCTCAACGGCAAACTCAGGTGATGAACGAAGGCTGGGCGTGCTTCTGGCACTACACGCTCACCAACCGCCTGTACGACGAAGGCCTGGTCAACGACGGGTTCATGCTCGAGTTTCTGCAGTCGCACACCAGCGTGATCGGCCAGCCCGGTTTCGACGATCCGCGGTTCTCCGGCATCAATCCGTACGCGCTCGGCTACGCGATGATGAGCGACATTCGCCGCATCTGCGAGAATCCCACTGCCGAGGACCGGCGCTGGTTTCCGGACTGGGCCGGCGGCGACTGGTTGAAAGTGCTGGATTTCGCGATGCGTAACTTCAAAGACGAGAGTTTCATCGCCCAGTACCTGTCGCCCAAGCTGATTCGCGAGTTCAAATTTTTCACGGTGATCGACGACGACGAGGACGACGCCCTCGAAGTGGTTGCGATTCACGACGACGCGGGGTACCGCAAGATAAAGCGCGCTCTGGTCGAGCAGTACAACTTGAGCCACCGTGAACCGAACATCCAGGTGCACGATGTTGCGCGACGCGGCGACCGCTCGCTCACGCTGCGGCACCTGGAATGCGACCGGCGGCCGCTGGACGAAAGCGCCGACGAAGTGCTCAAGCACCTCGCGCGGCTGTGGGGATTCGACGTCCGCCTGGAGTCGGTGCGCGAAGACGGAAGCGTGGACGCCACGCACGAGGTCAAAGCCGAGCACTAGCCCGACGCGCACTCGGCCCCGGCACGCAACGCCCGCTGTCGTCAGTGTACGGGTCTCCCTATCTCCCGACTGGGAGGCAACCGGCGTTTACATACCCTGCTACAATGCGCTCTCCACGGTCCTGTGCGAGAGCATCGATATGAGCCGCAGTCAGTTCTGTTACGTTGCTGCCGCCACACTGCTGGCTGGCATGCTTGGCGCGAGCGGATACGCGCAGGGCAGCGAGGCCGAAGTAAAGCGCGGCGAATTCCTCGGCGCGCGGCCTACCGAGTACCCCGCCTGGTTCAAAGAGAGCTTCCTGGACTTCCACGAGGACATCGAGGAAGCCCGGCAAGCCGGCAAGCGGGTGCTGGTCATGTTCCATCAGGACGGCTGCCCCTACTGCAGCCAGCTGGTCGAGGTCAATCTCGCGCAGAAAGACATCGAAAGCTACGTACGCGACAGGTTCGACGTCATCGCGGTGAACATGTGGGGCGATCGTGAGGTGGTGACCGTGGCGGGCAAGGCCTACACGGAGAAAACGTTCGCCGCCGCGCTGCGCGTGCAGTTCACGCCGACGCTGATTTTCTTCGACGAGCAGGGCAAGGTGGCGCTGCGCCTGAACGGCTATCAGCCGCCGGCCGAGTTCAAGCTCGCCCTGCAGTATGTCGCCGAAAAGCGCGAGCAGGCGCAACCGTATCGCGACTACCTCCAGGCGCACCTGCCGCCACCTAAAGAGAAGCGGCTCAACCGCGAGCCGTTCTTCGCCAAGGCGCCGTACAACCTCTCGCGCAGCGGCAACGCCAAGCCGGTAGCGGTGTTCTTCGAGCAGCTGGACTGCCCGAATTGCGACACCCTGCACGCCAGGGTTCTGGCGGACGGGCTGACGCGCGAGCTGCTGCAGAAGTTCGACACCGTGCAGCTGGACATGTGGTCGCATACCCCGGTGACCACGCCCGGCGATCAGCCGACCACGGCACGTGAGTGGGCCAGGCAGCTCAATATCAGCTACGCGCCGTCCATAGTGCTGTTCGACAGCACGGGCGCGGAAGTGATCCGCAGCGAGGCGTTCTTCAAGACTTTTCACACCCAGTCGCTGCTCGACTATGTGCTGAGCGGCGGCTACCGGCATGAACCGAACTTTCAGCGCTTTATCTCGGAGCGGGCCGAGGCGCTGCGCGATCAGGGCATAGACGTCGATATCTTCAACTGACGGCGGACCGTGGACGTCTACGCGATAGAGGACTGCACGGCGCTGGCCGGGATGCCGGAGGATACGCCGGCCGAACGCCGGGCGGCCGGCTGAAGCGCGATCAGATGGGCTGCGGCTGCAGCGAGTAACCCCGAAGCCGCACGGCGAACTCCTGCAGCGCCTTGATGCCGCTGGCTTCGGCCTGAGCGCACCATTCCTGCAGGGCATTCAACAGTTTGTCGTTGGGCGCCGCGTTGTCCCAGATCGCCTGCAGGCGGGCGCGGTACTCGTAAACGGTCTGCAGCACGTTGCTGGTTTCCAGCGCCGCGCGCAGGCGTCCCCGGCTGGTGGCATCCATACGGGTCTCTTCGCGAATCAGCGCCTGGCGTGCACGCTTCAGCAGCTTGTGCACATGGCCTTGCGACCTGGCCAGCTCGGCTTTATGCACGGGCAGCATCACGCGACGGGCGTAAGTCTCGAGCACGTGCATGCGGCTGAGCACCACCGCCTTCACGGTGTCGAGATCGATCGTCGCCTTGTTCGGATCGATCACCGGGCACGGGGCAATGCGTTTTATCCTGGCAAGCCCCATACCGGACAGGGCGCGCAGGTACAGCCAGCCAAGGTCGATCTCCCAGGGCCGCGAGGCCAGCTTGGCCGAACTCGGGTAGGCATGGTGATTATTGTGCAGCTCTTCGCCGCCGATCAGCATGCCCCACGGCACGATGTTGGTGGAGCCGTCGGCCGTCTCGTAGTTGCGGTATCCCCACCAGTGGCCCAACCCGTTGATCACGCCGGCGGCAAACACCGGTATCCACAACATCTGCACGGCGAACACGGTGAGCCCCGGCAGTCCGAGCAGTACGACGTCAATGAACAGCATCAGGTAGATCCCGCCGTACGTGAACCGCGAATAGACGTTGCGCTCGATCCAATCCGCCGGCGTTCCGTGCCCGTACTGCTCGATAGTCTGTGTGTCCCTGCGTGCAGCCTGGTACAGCTCGGCACCCTCCAGCAACACTTTGCCTATCCCGAACCGGTAGGGGCTGTGCGGATCGGCGCGCGACTCGCACTTGGCGTGATGTTTGCGGTGGATCGCCACCCACTCACCCGTCACCATGCCGGTCGTCATCCACAGCCAGAAACGGAACAGGTGACTGGGAACCGGGTGCAGCTCGGCCGCCCGGTGCGCCTGGGATCGGTGCAGGTAGATGGTCACCGAGATAATCGTGAGGTGAGTCAATGCCAGCGCAAAGATCACGTATCCCCACCACGGCAAGCCCAACAGGCCCTGAGACAAAAAGTTAATCATAGTCTGGACTTCTGGTCGTGGCGGGAGCAACACCCTGCCGAAACTATAGAGGATAGCGGCAGACGCCGCCAGCGACTTGAGCACGCGCCGCCGGCCGACCGCGCTTGCATTTACGCGGCCTCGAACTATAGTGAGCGCGCCGCCGGCCCGCCTCCGCAGCGCCGCCAGCTCCGCTGTCGGCGCGCACGTCGTGCACACTGTGGGCCGGGTTACTCAACGTCTGCGACCATCGGAAAGCCCGCTGAGGCCGCTGCTATGGACACCCCGCCGCTCATCAAAACGACGCGCCTGAGCCGCTCCTTCGGCAGCCTGGCAGCGGTTCGCGAGGTCGATTTCAGTGTGCGGCGCGGGGAGATCCTGGGTCTGCTGGGAGTCAACGGCGCCGGCAAGTCAACCACCATGGACATGCTCTGCGGCGTTCTGGCGCCGAGCGCCGGCAGCATCACGATCGGCGGCTTCGATCTGCAGACGCAGGCGCGGCAGGCAAAACGGTTGATCGGCTATCTGCCCGAGCGTCCACCGGTTTACCCCGAGCTCACGGTGCGCGAGTACCTGCAGTTCTGTGCACACCTGCGCGGCCTCGCGAAGGCACCGGCCGCAGCCGCCTGCGGCCGGGTTCTCACGCAGTTCGGGCTGGATGAGGTTGCCGGGCGCCTGATCGGCAATCTGTCGAAAGGCTATCAGCAGCGCGTCGGCCTGGCGCAGGCGCTGGTGCACGATCCGTCGGTGGTGGTCCTGGACGAACCGACTGTGGGGCTGGATCCGGTGCAGCTGCAGGGGGTGCGCGATCTGATCGTCGAGGCGTCGAAACAGCGCGCCGTGGTGCTGTCCACGCACATCCTTCCCGAAGTCACCGCGATCTGCGACCGCGTGCTGATCCTGCACGCGGGCAGAGTCGCCCACCAGAGTCCGGTGAGCGCGCTCATGAACGCCGCGCGGAGCCTGACCCTGCGTTGCGCGCAGCCCCCCGACATTGAAGCGCTGCGCGCGGTGCCGGGCGTCACCGGGGTTGCGCCTGGCGCGGAGGGACGTGCGATTCTCGATTACGAGCCACACACGAACCCGGCGCCCGCAGTGGCGCGTCTGGCCGTCGAGCGGGGGTGGGACGTGCTGGAGCTGCATGCGGGCACGTCGCTGGAGCAGATTTTCGTGGAGCTCACCTACAGCGCCGACGCGGCCGACCCGCCGTGAGCACGCTGCGCGTCATCGTCCGGCGGGAGCTGCTCCGCCTGTTCGGCGCCCCCACGGCCTGGGTGGTGCTGGGCGCGTTGCAATTCCTGAGCGCATACCTGTTTTTCATCCACCTGGAAGACTTCCTGCTGCAGCAGGAAAGCCTGCGTGCCGCGGGTGGCACCGTCGGGCTGAGCGCCTACATCATCCCGCGGTTTTTCATGCCGCTCAGCGGCCTGCTGCTGTTCATCGCGCCGCTGCTCAGCATGAATCTGATTGCCGGCGAACGCAGCGGCGGCACCTTGCGCCTGCTGCTCAGTGCGCCGGTCAGTGCCGTTGTCATCGTCCTCGGCAAGTATCTGGCCACGCTTTGTCTGCTGACCCTGGCGCTGATACTGGTGGCGCTGATGCCCCTGATTCTGGGTTTCTGGGTGGCAATCGACCCCGGCGCTCTCCTGCTGGCGATTCTAGGCACCTGGCTGTGCGCGGCTTTGGGGCTGGCGCTGGGCCTCTTTTTCTCGGCGCTTGCCGGTCACCCGGGCATCGCCGCCGTGGCCGCCTTCACGGTGCTCATCATTCTGTGGCTGGTGGGCCAGGTGGAAGGGACCGAGCTGACCGCTACGACGCGGTTCATCTCGCTGCCGCATCACCTGCAAGCGTTCTACAGCGGGCTGCTGGATACCCGCGACCTGGCGTACTTCGCGATCGCGATCGCGCTGTGCCTGGCGGCAGGCGCGAAGCAGCTGGCGGGGCGGCGTGAGTCCCCCTGAAGGCCGCCGCCGTTTCGAAACCCGGTGGCTGTCCGGTGCCGCCTGGTATGGCGTTGCGTTGGCCCTGGCCACGGCAGCCGCGCTGCTCAGTCAGCGGCACTACTGGCAGCTGGACGTGACGCGCGCCGAGCGGAACTCGATTTCCGCGGCCAGCCGCTCGCTGCTGCAGAACCTGCCCGGCGCGGTGCAGCTCACGGCCTACCTGGCCACCGGCGACCCGGGGCGGGCGGCGTTGCGCAAGCTGGTGGCGCGCTACCAGCGGCATAAGGCGGACATAGAGCTGGCGTTCGTCGATCCAAGCCGGGCGCCGGACACCGCGCGCGAGCTGAGCATCAACCCCGGCGGTGAACTGTTCGTGCGCTACGGGGAGGCGCAGCAGCGCCTGCGCTTCGTCAACGAGCAGAGCCTGACCAATGCGCTGCTGCGGCTTGCCCGCGGCGCCGACCGCTGGGTCGTTTTTCTTACCGGTCACGGCGAGCGCGATCCCCTGGGGGACGCCAATCATGCGCTGGGTGACTGGGGCAAGCGCCTGCAGCTGAGCGGCTACCGCCTGTTCCAGCAGAGTCTCGCGCTGGCCGCGGTGCTGCCCGACAATACGAACGTGCTCGTGATCGCCAGCGCACGCACCGCCTATCTGCCCGGGGAAATCGCCCTGGTGCAGGACTATCTGCAGCGGGGCGGCAATCTGCTGTGGCTGCTGGAGCCCAACCAGCTGGGCGGGCTGACCGCGCTGGCCGAGGCGCTGGGCATGCGCCTGGTACCGGGTGTCGTCGCCGACCCCGGCGCGCAACGGCTCGGTAACGTGGGGCTGGATTTCACGCTGGCAGCCGATTTCGCCGCCGAGCATCCGGTGACCCGCGGCTTCCGCAGCATCTGCGTGCTGCCGCAGGCGACGGCGATACGCACGCTCGACAGCGGCTGGCAGGTAACGCCCCTGATGCGCAGCGGCGCGCAAAGCTGGGCGGAAGCAGGCGACGTCGCGAATGCCCGTTTCGATCCGCAGGCCGGCGACACGGCGGGACCACTGGACCTCGGCCTCGCCTTCACCCGCAGTCGCAGCGACGGCAGCGAACAGCGCGTGGCGGTGATCGGCGACGGCGATTTCCTGTCCAACAGCTACATCGACAACGGCGGTAATCTGGAGCTGGGGCTCAAGCTGATCAACTGGCTTAGCGGCGACGACGCGTTCATAGAGTTGCAGCGCCAGCCGGACCTCGACATTGATGTACGCCTGTCGCTGCCGTTGCTGATCGGTTACGGCTTCGCGTTTCTGCTGGTGCTCCCGCTTGCACTGTTCGGCAGCGGCGCGCTGGTGTGGTATCGCCGCAGGCGCCGTTGAGCGCAACGCCAACAGTGCATGCCTGAGCTGCCCGAAGTCGAAACCACCCGCCGCGGTATCGAACCGCTGATCGTCGGAAAGCCGGTGGTCGCGCTCGACGTGCGTGAAAAACGCCTGCGCTGGCCGGTACCAGCGCAACTTCAGGCGCTGATCGGGTTGCCGATTTCCGCCGTGCGTCGGCGTGCCAAGTACCTGCTGCTGGACAACGAGCGCGGCAGCGCGATCATACATCTCGGCATGTCTGGGAGCCTGCGCGTGGTCGCAACCAGCGTCTCGCCCCAGCGCCATGACCACGTGGACGTGGTGTTCGACGACGGCACGTGTCTTCGTCTGCGCGATCCGCGGCGTTTCGGTGCGGTGCTGTGGAGCCGCCAGCCGCTGCGCCACAAGCTGCTGCGCTCGCTCGGTCCGGAACCCTTCGACCTCGAGTTCGACGGCGCGTATCTGCGCAGCCGCGCACGCGGCCGCAGGGCAGCGGTCAAGGCGTTCCTGATGGACAGCCGCGTGGTGGTCGGCGTCGGCAACATCTATGCAAGCGAAGCGCTGCATGCGGCCGGCATTCATCCGCGCCGCCCGGCGGGGCGTGTCTCCCAAGCCCGCTACGAGGCACTCTGCGAAGCGGTGCGCGAGGTTCTGTCGCAGGCGATCGGCTTCGGCGGCACGACGCTGCGCGATTTCGCCAGTCCCGACGGCGAACCTGGCTACTTTCGCCATGCGCTGGCCGTGTACGGTCGCGCCGGCGAACCCTGCCTGCACTGCGGCCACACGTTGCGGCAGGAGACCATCGCCCAGCGCTCGAGCTTTTTCTGCCCGCTTTGCCAGCGCTGAGCGCGTTGCGGGCCGCCGACGGCGATTGGCTATACTGGCCGCCAGTTCCAGCGAGCATGTAATGAACCCGGACGAGGTCGCTTTTCTGGTCGTCGACGACGACGACAACAATCTGTACACCCTGTCTCGCCAACTGCGGCATATGGGCTATACGAACATCCGGACGGCGGCCGGCGGGCGTGAAGCGATCGAATTACTCGAGACGGGCGAGTTCGATCTCGTGCTGCTCGACATCATGATGCCCGAGGTCAGCGGCCTCGACGTGCTCGAGTACCTGCACAATCACCGGGGGTTCGCGGAGCTGCCGGTCATCATGGTGTCTGCGCTTACCGAAACGGACAGCGTGGTCGCCTGCATCGAGCTGGGCGCTGAAGACTACGTGCCGAAACCGGTGAACGTGACGCTGCTGAAGGCGCGCATCGACGCAACCCTGCAACGCAAGACCCTGCGCGAGGCGGCGGCCCGGCAACTGCAGGTGATCCGCGAGGTGTTCGGCCGTTACGTGCCCGAAGACGTGGTCACGGCGATCGTCGAAGGCCGCGGCAGCCTGCAACCCGCAAAAACCGTGGCGTCGATTCTATACGCGGACATCGAGGCGTTCACCACCCTCGCGGAGGAGCGCGCCCCGGAGCACGTAGTACAGCTGCTGAACGAGTACTTTCCCGCCGTGATCGAAAGCATCAACCAGCACGGCGGCACCGTGAATCAGTTTCAGGGCGACGCGCTGCTGGTCACGTTCAACGTGCCGGTCGCGGACGAGCGGCACGCTGATAACGCGCTGCACGCAGCCGCCGGCATGCAGCGCACAGTTGCGCAGCGTGCCTTTGCGGGCGTTCGGCTGAACATTCGAATCGGCATCAGCACCGGCGAGGTGATTGCCGGCAATGTCGGGTCGGGCGACCGCGTGAACTACACCGTGCACGGAGACGCAGTAAACATCGCTGCACGGTTGGAACAGCTCAATAAGGAACACGGCACCGGGATTCTGGTCTCAGGCGCGACCGTGGCGCTCACCCGCGACCGCCATGCCTTGCGATCGCTCGGCGATGCTGCTGTGCGCGGCAAGCACACCACGCTTGAAATCTTCTCGCTGGACCCGCACGCCTGAGGCGTCACCCCGCGATCACTGATCCGCCTGCTCCGGGCACACCCGGAACAGCAGTGAGTACATCACCGGAACGAACCCCGGCGTGAGCACGGTGGCGAACAGCAGGCCCGCCATGATCGAGATCGCCATCGGCTCCCACATCGCCCCGCCGCCGAAGTGCAGCGGCATCAACCCGAACACCGTGGTGGCGGTAGTCAGCAGGATCGGACGCAGGCGCCGCTGCGCCGCTTCGATGATCGCATCGAATGCCGCCAGCCCGTTGTCCTCGATCTCGATGTCGATGCGCTCCAGCAGAACGATGGCATTGTTGATCACGATGCCGGCCAGCGAAATGATGCCCAGAAACGTCATGAATCCCATGTAGGAATCGAGAACCAGCAATCCCGCGGTAACGCCGATCATGCCCAGTGGAAGCGTCATCAGTATGATCAGCGGCTTGCGCAACGAGTTGAATTGAGCAACCAGCAGCAGAAGTATTATCAACGCGCCGACGGGCAGTTTCTCGGCGATCGATTGATTGGCCTTACCCGAGGTCTCAGCCTCGCCCCCGAACTCGTAGCGGTAACCCACCGGCCAGAACTGCGCTTCGCTTTCCAGCCAGGGCTGCAACTCGGCGAACACCTCCGCCGCGGTGATCCCGGGTTCGATGCCGGCGCTGATGGTGACACTCTTCAACAGATCCCGGCGCCGGATGTTGGCAGCCGTGGCTCGTCATCGACCTGCTCGAACAGCTTGAGCGCTTCGGTGAGCACGTCCCAGGCGGGCGACACCCCGGTGGCACGGGCCGTGCGCATGTTCAGCGTCAGGCGTTCGCGCTGACTGATCGACACGCCAAATCCGCCGGGGTCCTCGCCCAGCAGGATCCGCTGAACGTTCAGTGCCACACGCCGCGCCACCCGCTGGCCGTCGTCGTCCGCGGCCATGCTGGCGAGTATCCCGCGCTCCACCTCCTGGCGCCCCCACAGCGAAAAGCTCGGCAGCTTGCGCGCCTTGAGCGCATCCGCCAGCGCTTCCAGATCGTCTTCGCTGAAACGCGTCAGCGGGGTGACGAACACGGCATCGATGTCGGCGGGCAGACGCGCGAGCAGTTCCAGCACCTTATCGTCCGCGGGCACCACGACCGAGGAATAGTCGTACTGCCGCGCGGCCTGCTGCGCAGGGCGCTGCAGCTGCGGCAGCGCTTCGATCAAGCCGCGGTCGACGAGAATCGCCAGGCGCTCGAAGGGTGTGATTCGCTGGAACGCTTCGATGTCGCGCTCGAAGTTCTTCACCGGTGCGACGTAGGTGAAATTACGCACGCCGCTGGTATCCTCGACCCGCGGCATGTCCTGCAGCACCGGGTCGATCACCAGCGGTGCTATGACGGGCTTGGGCAGCGGTCCGAGTCTGGCGGCCTCGCTGCCGGCCAGCGGCCCGATCGCGAGAATCAGATCGACTTCGGGATCGCCCAGCAGCCGGTCCAGCCCGGCGCGCACCGAAGCACGTGACCAGTCGCCGAGAATGCGTTTGCTCTCGGGGAAGCGGACGTCGAACTCACCGCGCGTCAGCGCGAGAATTTCCTCGATCAGAAGCCGGGTGCAGACGAAACAACGCGCGCCGTCCCCGTCGCCCACGATACCGATGGTCGCGCCCCGCACCGCCCAGGACGGCACTGCCGCCAGGCACAGAAACGTAACGAGCAGTGTAGCAATCCTGGCGTGTTGCATGCGCTGCGACATGGGGTTCTTGTAGTTATAGTTCGAACAGCCGCACGGCCGACATCGATTATGCGTAGATGCCTGTCCGATCACAACGGTGCCCGAACGCTCACCTGCCGCCCGTGACGGTCTTTCGCAAGCCGGTATAGAATGACCTTCGGTGCTCCGGGTGTTTTCCGCTGCGCCGCATCGCCAAAGAGAGCTCCGATGAACAACCATGGACGCAGACGTTTCCCTTACCGCACCGGACGGTTCGCGATCCTGGGGGCGGCGCTTGCGGCAAGCGTGGCACTCGCTGACGACACGGTGTTCCGCCAGCTCGCGGAAGCAAAACAGTTCAGCGATTCGGTCGCGCCGTCAGCGCCTTCGCGGCTCGATTTCGAATTCGAAGGCGGCCGCGCGCTGCTGCGCAGGGACGGCACCTGGCGCGTGGAGGCAGTGATCAGCCACGGCGGACTGCGCTGCGGCAACTATCGCCTGGGCGTCCGTTTCGGCAAGGGAAAGCCGGACTGCCTCGACGTGACCTGGCTCAGCGAACCGGTGTTCGCCGCCACGCTGAAGCATTGCAACAACGCCGAGCGGCCGCATCAGGGGGACGGTCAAGACGCCCTGCTGGGCGACGCGTTCGATGAGATAAGCTGCGCCGAGCGTCTGATCAGATGCACCGGCCAGTGCAGCGCGCGGTCGCCGGATCAGGAGCCCGTAAAGCAGTTCGGCGACTGAGCGTCTCGCACACCGCAACGCCCGTCGCGCGAGTATCTCGCGCCGCCCGTTACCGGGGGATCCTGCGCCGCTGCACGGTGAAACCGAGCCGCCGGGCACGCTGCTGCCGTTCAAAGGTCTGCAGCTGAAGCGACAACAGCGCCGCTGCTCGGGGGTCCCGGCTGACACGCAGGCGCTGGCGAAGTGCCCGCTGCTGGCGCAGCTGGCGCTGTTGAAGCTGCCGCTGGTCGATTCGCTCGAGATCGTGCCGTTGTCGCAGCCGCCGGTCCGACTGCGCGGATTCGGCGCCAAGACCGGCCCGGTGCTCGCGCTGCTCAAGGTGTAACTGGAGCACGTGCTGAGCCTGCAGTGAGCGCAGGCGTACGGCCGACACATCGGGCTGCGCGAAGCACGCGCCCGCGGTGCCGGTGACGGCCAGTGCCGCCAGCACCGCTGCGGTTCTCGCGCGGAACTCGAGCAGCATTGCGAAACCTACCCCCCCGATTCCGATCCCGTCGGCTTGCTCGTCCTGCGGCGCGTTTCTCCGACCGGGTGCAGCTTTGACTGACCGCCGGAGCGCGGCGAATCGGCGTCCGACGGCTGCACTCGATGTATGCGCACATCGAGCGGCTGAGCGGTGTCGAGATGAATGTCGCGCTGCGGAAACGCGATGACGATGCCGGCCTGTTCGAATTTCCGGTTGATCGCCTGATTCAGCTCGCTGGCAATCAGCAGGCGCTGGTCCAGCGAACCGATGTAGCAACGCAGCATGATCGTCAGCGCATTGTCGCCGAAGCTCTCGAAAGTCACCAGCGGCTGCGGCTCCCGCAGCACCCGCTCGTGTTCCCGCGCAGCCTCATCGATGAGCTCCAGCGCGCGCGCAACATCGCTGCCGTACGCGATGCCGACGGGAATGACAATGCGTGTGACCGGGTCGGAAAGCGTCCAGTTCAACAGGCGCCCGGTGATGAACTCCTTGTTCGGCACCACCAGCTCTTTCTGGTCCCAGTTGCGAATGGTGGTGGAGCGGATGCGGATCTTGGTCACGACGCCGTCGGTGTCGCCCACGGTGACCACGTCGCCGATGCGTATCGGGCGCTCGAACAGCAGGATCAGACCACTGATGAAGTTGGCCACGATCTCCTGCAGTCCGAAACCTATACCCACGCCCAGCGCGGCGATCAGCCACTGCACGTCCAGCCACTCACCGCCGAGGATCTTGAACAGCATGATCACCCCGGCGCCGACGATTGCATACTGGGTCAGCGTGGAGACCGCGTAGCGGCTGCCGGCGCTCATCTTGAGCCGCGCCAGCAGGGCGATTTCCAGCAGAGCGGGCAACCGCCTGGCAGCGACCAGGCCGAGCACCAGGATTACCAGCGCGAGTATGCCGTCGTTCGCCGTGACCGGTACGACCTTGTCGACGCCGTCGACTCTGGAGCTGTAATGCCAGAGCGTGACGTCGTCTAGGATTCGGAACGCCGGCAGCACGTCCGCCCAGACGGCCCAGACGACGACCGCCGCGACGATGATCAGGACGGTGTTGATCAGCTTCGCGGTGTCTGCGCCGAGCGCCTGGAAGTCGACCTCCGGCTCCTCGGCCAGCGGTACGCTGGTCTCGACTTCGCCCGTATCGCTGTCCTGCTGCACCGCGCGTTGCGCACGATGCTTCTTGAGCGCAGCTTTGAACGCGAGCCGGCGCTGGATCAGCAGCAGCCAGCGCACGATCAACTGATGGGAAAACAAGAGCACGATTCCCAGCCACAGCGTGTCCACGACCCGCTCCGCGACCACGCCGGCGGTGTACACGTAGCCCGCGATCGCCAGGCCGGCCAGCGCCAGGGGCACGGCAAGGCCGAGGCTCAGCCACAGGTACCTGAACCAGGTCAACGGGCTTCTCGGATTTGCGCTGTAATACCCGCTGAGGACACCGCTCGCCGGCGCCAGCACCCGGAAGAAAAACCACGCCAGCGCGCCCATGACGATAGCAAAGCACAGCCGGCTCACGCCGCCGCCCAGCGAACTCGGATCGTAGACGATCGTCGTAGTGAACAGGTACGCGGTGGGTATGAACACGAGCGCCAGGCGTCTGACCTCCCGGCGCAGCAGTTCCGTGCTGGACAGGCTCCATACGAAGTGCACCACTGCCAGTCCTGACGGTTTGCAGAACGCGCGCAGCGCTGCGAAGTAGAAGGTCAGCGGAGCCACCCACTGGAAAGCAACGCCCAGCGACTGCACGAACTGGCCCTTCGAAGCGAGCACGTCCTCCAGGTGATAGTCGAGCGCGAGCGATCCGCGGCCGTCGGCGATCTGCAGATGCAGGCCCAGCGTCAGGAACAGCACCGGCCACGGGAGGGCCAGCAGCAGCGTCCAGGCCACCGCCTTGAGCGTGTTCGAGAACCGGTCGTGGCGAAGCGCGCCAACATTGGCGCCGCTGCGCTGCAACGCCGCGCGGAACGTCTTCTGTCTGGCGATCAGGACGGCGAAAGCGGTCAGCCCCAGCATCAGCACCCAGGGGAAGGACGCCGGCTGCAGCAACGCCCGGCGCAGCGACAGCCAGTGCTCGCGCGAGGTGAAGATCGCCAGCGTCTGCGAGATCGATGCCAGCGTGGTCAGGGACGGCAGATCGCCCGAGCGGATCCACAGCAGGCGCGCGTCCAGAAACGTGCGGTACGCGGCGACCGTTTCCGAGAGCTGGCGCTGCGCATGATCGAACTCGCTGAGCCGCTGCAGGAAAGTATCATCGGCCGCAATCGCCTTGTCGATGAGCTCGCGCCGCGACTCGGCCAGCGAAGTGAGTTCCGCGCGCAGCGGCGGCGCCAGTCCCGCGAACGGCAGCCCTGCGAGCAGGCCTTCCACGTAGCCCTTGATATCGCGCAACTGCCCACGCTCCTGCTGATGCCGCAGCTGGCGCAGGTTCGCCTGCACGATCAGGTCTTCGATGCGGCGCTCGGCGCGGCGGAATTCCTCCGCATCCTTAAGCCCGCGGCGCTGCTCCAGCAGCACCTGCCCAAGCGCCTGACTCAGCCCCGCGATTTCGAGTCTCTGACGTGCCAGGCGGAAGTTTTCCGCCGTGCGCTTGGCCTCTTCGGTGACCGCGTTCTCCTCGGAGGTGACCTCCTCCAGCTTCCCGGCGAGGGTGTTGAGCACTTCGCCGAGTTTCGTATTCTCCTCTGCGAGTTTCTGCACGAGCGGATGTTTCCCGGACGCCTGACGCTCGGTCGCTTCGGCCTGATTACGTGCCATCTGCGCTTCTGCGCGCCGCCGGTCTATCAGCAGCGTTTCCATCAGCTGCACCCGCTCGGACAGCAGCTTCACCTCCAGGGTGAGCTTGTCCCGCTGCGCGTTCTGCAGCTCGCTGCGCATCGGCTGGCTGAGCAGTTCCTGATCCAGGCGCTGGATCTCGGCGCTCAGCGCCAGTGCCTCATTGTGCAGGGCCCAGCGCCGCGCTTCCCCGAGCGGTGCCAGGGCGTCCTCGGCGGAGAGCCCCCTCAGCGCTGCGGCAATTGCCGCCTCGCGCTCCTTTGCCTCGGCCAGGCGGGCGCGAGCCTGGGTTGCGCGTTGCGGGTGCAGCTCCAGCGCCTTCTCGACCTCGCCGAGCCTGGCTTCCAGCGCGACCAGCGTGGCTTTCTCGCCGAGCACCTGCTGCTCGAGCTCGGGCAGCGGTACGCGCTGCAGTGCTCCGGGAATGCCCGCGGGAACGTCGGATTCGAGCGCCTCGAGCTCGGCGCGTACCGCGCGTGCCCTTTCGGGCGCCGTCTCGCGCGCCCGCGTGAATTCACCGGCAGCCGTTTTGTGCGCGCGCGCTTGTTCCGCGTAGCCGATTGCCTGGCGGTACAGCTCGAGCAATGCCTCCTGGGTGGCCTCGTCGAGCTCGCTGGACCCCTCGACTTCCTTGATGCGGCTTTCAAGCAGTTCGACCGTGGCGCCGCCCGCCTGGGTTCTCGGCTGAGCGAAACCGGCCGGGCCGGGCACGAGCAGTGCAACACAGCAGCACACGAGCACGGCGGCCACCAGCCGCCGGCTGAGCCACGCGCGCATGCCAGCCGCCGGGTCAAAAGATCTACATCGCATGGGTGGGGAGTTTAGCCGAGAAAGCCGAGGTGCAAATTACTGTCTGGTAGCCCAGCGGCATGGACGGAACACGCCGACCGCAACCTGCAGGGGGTTCAGCGCGGTTCCGGTGTTTCCGCGCCGCCCGTGGTTGGCGGCAAACCGGCGGCCGATCTGGCGGCAAGCACGAACTCGGTATCGGCGTTCAGGCCATGGTAACGCAGGAACTCGGCGCTGCTCCCCGCCAGCGGCGTTTCGCAGCGTACCTGTAATCCGGCCCCGGCGATGTGCGCCAGCAGGTCCCGACCGTAGACCCACTGGTCGCCGTTCTCCGCGAAGTAATCGTCACCGAGCCCCGGATGCGCGGCGCGGTGCTCGCGTGCGCTGCAGGTGGTATCCCCCTGCATCGGCGTGTTCAGGATCGCAACACCGTCGGCCTTCAGGCAGCGGCGCAGCTCCGCCAGAGCCTGCCGGAAGTCCGCTACGTAGGGCAGAACGTTATTACACAGGATCAGATCGAAAGCCGAGTCCGCGAAGCGCATACGCGTGACGTCCATGCGCAGAAACCGGTGCGGCGCAGTCAACGACGCGTGGAACTTCAGCGATCGCGTATCGATTGCCGTGTAACGCACACGGCCGAGCACCGCCAGGTGCGCACGCATGGCGATACGCGAGGGACCTACCTCCAGAACCTCGCAACCGCGACCGACCAGGGCACCGGTTTTTTCACCCAGGTACCAGTGCATCGCCCTGCTGCGGGGTTTTGCGTCACAGTGCGGGCAGCGCCCGAGCCGGGGCGGCAGTCCGTAGGGGAGAAATGCCGTTACGTCGTTTTCACACACCCGGCAGAACATCGCTTGCTTACTCGCAGCCTGGCTGGTGATGCCCGTAGAAGCTGGCAACGGACGCACCCGCCGGGTGGCAGCCCGGTCAGTCGCTAATGCCTTGCTTGCGCGGCCGCACGCTGTAGCGCGCCGGGAGCGGGGTTTTCGTGGTGACCTCCAGCGCCTTGCGGCCGTCCGGCGTTTTCTGCGCCCAGGCCCACGCGCGATCCTGGAGCACGAAGTTCGAGAAACGTTCGTGCTGCATGACCAGCAGCTGAAAGATTTTTTCCACGTGCGGCTGCGCAATCTCCTCGGCACCCAGGCTGCGCACCGTGATGCCGTCGTTCTGCGTCTTGTGCTTGTGCCTGGCATGCGTCCAGCTGTAATCGTCGAACAGAATCCACGCCCCTTGCTCGAGCAGCTTCTCCACCAGGAAGAACGCGAGACCGTCGATCGTCCAGTTCTTGCAGCCGTCGATGAAGCAGAAATCGTAACAAGGCTGGCACACCCCGGCCACGGTCTGCTGCTCGATCCTGTTCTTCAGAAACCAGGTATAGGAATTTTTCTCCCGGTGGATGCTGAGGTAGTGCGCAAGACCGGCCAGAGCGAACAGCGACTCGATGTTGGGCACCCGGTCGGCAGAGGTCTGCAGATCCACTGAGTCCAGATGTCCCTGGCCCAGCTCGTCGAGCGCCGCTGCGATGTACAGACTCGAGGCGCCGTGTGCGTGCCCCAGCTCGAGGCAGCGGGCGGGCCGCTCGCGCAGCACGAAATTGTAGAGCTCCCAGCCCTCGTCCACGCCCATGTAGGGCGTATCCTGCAGAACGGTCCTGACTGCATCGAACTTCATCGCAGCGCACTTCGGTTCAAGGCGACGCCACGCTCGCCATGCCGGTGCCGCGGGGATCGGAAGCCGCCTGCACGCTGTTGTCGCGGTAATCCCAGACCACCACGTGCATATTTCCGTAAGGCCGTTCGCGCGCCTCGAGCACGTGCCCGCGGTTCTCCAGGATCGAGCGCTCACCGGGATTTATCGCGCCGGGTTCGAACTGAACGCGGTCAGGGAGGAACTGATGATGGTAGCGGGGCAGCGCGACCATCTGCCCGGCGCTGCCCCCCTCCTGGAATGCCAGTGCAGCCAGCAGCACCATCGTTATGATACGGCTGCCGCCGGGTGTGCCGACGATGGCCAGGCGCGACGGGGTTTCCAGAAACGCCGGCGACATGCTGGAGAGCATGCGTTTACCGGGTGCGATGGCGTTGGCGGCGGCACCGACCAGTCCGTATGCGTTGGGCACGCCCGGTTTGGCGGAGAAGTCGTCCATCTCGTCGTTCAGCAGAACGCCGGTACCCGGCGGCACGAAGCCCGAGCCGAACGGGTAGTTGATCGACAGCGTGGCGGCCACCCGGTTGCCCTCGGCGTCGATGATGGAGAAGTGGGTGGTGTTGTCCGCCCCTTCGACCGGCGCAGCGCCGGGCAGCGACGCGCTCGGCGTCACGCGGTCCAGGCGAATGCCCGCGCGCAAACCCGCCGCATACGCGCGCGACAGCAGCAGCTCGCGCGGCACCGGATGAAAGTCGCTGTCGCCCAGATACTGCGCGCGATCCCGGTAGGCACGACGCATGGCCTCCACGATGAGATGCTTGCGGTCGACACCGACCGCGGCCGGCAGATCGAACCCTTCCAGGATGTGCATCATGGTGGCCAGCGCGATCCCGCCGGAGGACGGCGGTGGCACCGAGGTCACCTGCATGTCGCGATACACGAAACGGACCGGACTGCGCTCGACGACGCGGTACTGCTCGAAATCCTCGCGGCTGAAAATGCCGCCCGCCGCGCGCGTGCCGCTGATCAGCCGGGCGGCGACCGGGCCGCGGTAGAACCCGGCCGCGCCGCTGGACGCCATGCTTTCCAGTGTCCTCGCCAGGTCCGACTGGCGCAACACGTAGCCGGCCGGCGGTACTTCGCCATTGAGCAGAAATATCTCCGCAGCGGCCGCCGATGCACGCAGCACCGGCAGACGCCACCCGGCGAGTCGCCGGTACTTCTCGTCGACCTCGAAGCCTTCGCGTGCCAGGCGTATTGCCGGAGCCAGGCTGCGCTCCAGCGTAAGCCGCCCATAGTGGCGCGCGAGGTGCGCGAGCGCGGCCGGCGCCCCGGGGATGCCGGCGGCCAGCGGGCCGTCGATCGATAATCGTGGAACGACGTTGCCGGAGGCATCCAGGTACAGGTCCGCGTGCGCGGCGAGTGGCGCTTTCTCGCGTCCGTCGAGCATGATCGTCGTGCCGTCGGCGACACGGTGCAGCAGCCAGAACCCGCCGCCGCCGATCCCCGAGCTGTAGGGCTCGACCACGGCCAGCGCGGCCGAGACGGCAACCGCGGCGTCGAAGGCATTACCCCCGGCCGCGAGCACCTCCAGCCCGGCCCGGGTGGCCAGCGGATGCGCCGCGGCGACGGCGTGCTTCCCGGGACCCGCGCCCGCGGCTGCGCTGCAGGCCAACGCAAAGGCAATGGCGAGCAGCCGTTTCACCGCAGCGCCATCAGCTTCTCGTACTTGAGCATCAACTGGTCAGGCGTCTCGGGGTAGTCGGGATTGTTGGGAATGCACTCCACCGGGCAGACTTCGACGCACTGCGGGTTGTCGAAATGACCGACGCACTCGGTGCAAAGATCCGGGTTTATCTCGTAGATCTCGACGCCGGGGCTGATCGCCTGGTTCGGACACTCCGGCTCGCACACGTCGCAATTGATGCACTCGTCGGTGATCATCAACGCCATGGTCGCGCCTTATCCCGTGTGTGCAAGCAGCGCGGCGTTGACGTTGGCGGGCACGAACTCCGTCACGTCACCACCCAACCTCGAGATCTCGCGAATCAGGCTCGAGGACAGAAACGCGTACTCTTGAGACGCGGCGATGAACACCGTCTCAACGCTGGCGGAAAGCCGTCGATTCATGCCGGCCAGCTGCACTTCGAACTCGAAATCCGACACCGCGCGCAGCCCGCGGATGATCACACTTGCATCGTTGTCTTTGGCGCAGTCCACCAACAGGCCGCCGAAGCTGATGACTTCGACATTCGGCAGTTTTTCGAGCGCAGATTTCGCCAGCGATACGCGCTGCTCGAGGCCGAAGAAAGGCGTCTTGCCCGGGTTGCTGGCCACCGCAACCTTGATCGCGTCAAACATCGAGCTGGCGCGCGCGACCACGTCGACGTGGCCCTTGGTGATAGGATCGAACGTGCCCGGATAGATCGCGGTTATTTTCATTCTCGCCCCCGAATTCAGCTGCAACGATGTTGCACCATGGCGAACCCGGTTGCAACGCGCTGGCCCCGCGCGCGCGTGACCTAGTCATTTGCATACAGGCGGATCAGCACGTTGCCCTGGGTCTTGCGTTTCAGCAATCGCCAGGGCAGCGCTACGGTGTGCGCATCGGCGGGTTGCTCGACGTAGATCCTGGCATCCCGAGCCAGCCAGCCGGACTGCAACGCTCGCGCGACGGCGGGCACATCCTCCCCGCCGAACGGCGGATCGACGAACACGATGTCGAAAGGCCGTGGCGCAGCGGCGAGGTACGCGAGCGCGGCCTGCTCCACAAGCGTGACACGTGCTGTCTGCAGTGCCTCCAGGGAACCGCGCAACTGGCGGCAGACGCGCGCATCCTGCTCGACCAGCACCACGTGGCCGGCACCGCGCGAAGCGGCTTCCAGACCGAGAGCGCCGCTGCCCGCGAACAGGTCGAGGCAGGCTGCACCGGTAATCCCGGCCTGCAGCCAGTTGAACAACGTCTCGCGGACCCGGTCGCCGGTGGGCCGCAGCCCCGGTACATCCGCGAAGCCGATGCGCCGCCCGCGCCATTGTCCGGCGATGATGCGAACCTGGTTGGTTCCGTAAGCGCGCTTCACGAGCCGGACTCAGCCGGCGTCGCCGCCAACGATAACTGTGACCATGCTCTGCGGATCGATGCGCGTGCGCAGCGCCTGGTGCAGCGAGCGCGTGCTCACTGCCGTGATACGGTCGTTGAACAGGTCCAGGTAATCCAGCGGCAGGTCGTAGAACCCGATCGTCGTCAGTTGCTGCAGCAGCTTGCGGTTGCTGTCGATGCGTAACGCAAACCCGCCCGTGATGTTGCGCTGGGACGCCTCCAGCTCACCTGTAGAGGCGCCGTCGGCAAGGTAGGCTTCGAGCTCTCGCAAGGCGAGATCGATGGCCCTGTCTGTCTGCGCGTTGCGCGTCTGCATTCCCAGCACGAACGGCCCGCGTTCCGCCATCGGTAGAAAATAGCTGTAAGCGCTGTAGGCCAGTCCGTGGCGCTCGCGGATCGTGCTCAACAGACGCGACGCGAAGCCGCTGCCGCCGAACACGTGATTGGCCACGTAGAGGTCGAAGTAGTCGCGGTCGCCGCGGCGCATACCGATGGTTCCGATCAGGATGTGCGACTGGCGGGACGGAAACGGCACCCGCACGGTCCTGCCGGCCTGCGGCGCCGGCGCCGGCGGCAGTTCGCTCGCCTTCCCGCCGGCGCGCAGCCCGGCGGCGATCCCCTCTGCAATGCGCTCGGCAGCCTGCCGGTCGATGTCGCCGACCAGCGCCAGCGTCAGGTTGCGCGCGACATAGTAGCGCTCGTAAAAGGCGCGAACGGCGCCGCTGTCGAGCGCAGCGATCGAGGTACGTTCGCCCTGCGGCGGATTGGCGTAGGGATGGTCCGCATACAGCGCACGGTACAATGCGCGCTCGGCCACGCTGGAGGCGGACTGCTCGAGCTGATCCAGCGCCGAGAGCATCTGCAGACGCAGGCGCTCGACGTCGTCGCGCTTGAAATCCGGCCGGCTCAGCACTCGCCCGAACGTGTCCAGCGCCGGTTCCAGGCTCGCCGGACCGGTCAGGGTGCGCAGAGCGACCCACGCCATCTCGCGCTGCGCGCCGTTGGCGAAACGGGCGCCGGCCCGCTCGAAACGTTCCGCAATCTGTTGCGCATCCAGCCCCGCCGCCCCCTCGGCGAGCAGCCCGTTGGTCATGCTGGCCACACCCGGCTGCGTCCCGTCACGGGCGCTGCCCCCCGCAAACGTCGCGCGGATGTCGAGCATGGGGAGCTCGGGCGCCGGATAGAACATCACCCGTGCGCCGTTGGCGGTCGTCCAGGTCTGGATAAGCGGGCCCGCCTGCAGCGGCCACGCGGCCAGGAGCGCCAGCAGGCACAGCCCGCCCAGGCCGGTTCTAGCCATCGGCAGGCTCCATGGTGGCGACGGTCAGCCGGTCCTCGACCAGGTATTCGCGCGCGACGCGCTGGACGTCTTCGGCGCTCACCGCACGGATACCGTCGAGGTACTCCCGGGCGGTCGCGTACCCGACGCCGACCGTTTCCGCTACACCGATTCTCATGGCCTGGTAGAACACGGAATCCCGACTGTAGACCTCGCCCGCGATGATGCGGGTCTTGACCCGCGCCAGCTCCGCTTCGCCGACCGGCTGGTCACGCAGCCGTTCGACTTCCGCCAGTAGCGCGGTTTCCACCTGCTTCAGGGTCTTGTCGGGCGCCGGCGTGGCATCCAGCAGGAGCAGCGTCTGCAGCCGGTCGTAAAGCTCGTAACTGGCACCGGCATCGGTCGCGGTCTGCGTGTCGCGCACCAGGTTGCTGACCAGCCGGGCGCTGTCGGCGCCGTCCAGGATACTGGCCAGCAGCTCGAGCGCATAGGCATCGGCGGCCCGGCGGGCGAGCAGCAGAGGCGGCACCTTGTAGCCCATCACCAGGTACGGCACCTTGGCCGGCAGGCGCAGATGCACGCGTTTTCGGCCATGCTGCGGCACTTCGGGGCGCGGTTTGGGACGCGCGACCGGGCGGACCTCGAGCGGGCCGAAGTAGCGTTTCGCCAGGCGCAGCACTTCCCCGGGGTCCACGTCGCCTGCCACTACCAGCGTGGCGTTGTTGGGCGCGTACCAGGCGTCATACCAGGCGCGCAGATCGGTCACGCTCATGGCGTCGATATCATGCATCCAGCCGATGATGGGGTGCCGGCTCGGGCTGGTGGCGAACGCGGTCGCCGTGAAGCGCTCGTAAGTCACACTCGAGGGACGGTCGTCGGTGCGGTTAAGGCGCTCTTCCTTGATGACCTCTTTCTCTTTCGCCCACTCTGCCGCCTTGAGCGTCAGGCCGCGCATGCGTTCAGCCTCCAGGCGCAGGCACAGCTCGAGCTTGTCGCGATGGATGCGCTGGAAGTAGGCCGTGTAGTTGCGTCCGGTGAAGGCGTTCTCCCGCCCGCCGTTGCGGGCGATGATCTCGGAGAATTCACCGGGCTCGAGGTTGCCGGCGCCCTTGAACATCATGTGCTCCAGGGCGTGCGACACGCCGGTAATGCCGTCGTGCTCGTAGCTGCTGCCGACCTTGTACCAGACCTGAGAGACGACCACCGGCGCCCTGCGATCGACCTGCACCATGATCTTCAGCCCGTTGTCGAGCACGTACTCATGCAGGCGCTCGCCGGCGCTCGCACCGCCGGAAGCGGCGAGCAGCGTCAGCAGCAGCATGACCCTGGAGATTCTGTTCACGGTCGTGTTTGGCCCCTCTGGCGTGGATGATAGGATAGCGATTTTGCGCGCCGCCGTGGTTAGCGGATTGGTAATGTTATGACACCGCGCCCGGGACGGCTCCCTATTTCAGCCCGATCGACGAGATCTGCAGCCCGGACACCTGCCGCAGCGCAAGCGGCGAGTATCGGCCTGCGGCTTCGCGCGCGCTATACGCATGCCCGCCGCACACACGGCGAGGCTCCACGGGCTGGCGATAACTAAGTGTTCAGTTTCAAACGACGCAAAAAAGTTCCAGGCGCCGCGCCCGCGCTGGCCGAAAAGCTGACCAGAACGCGCGGCGGTCTGTTCGGCGGTCTGATCAACCTGTTTCAGGGACGCGCGATCGATGAGGACCTGCTCGAAGACCTGGAAGCGCACCTGCTCACGGCCGACGTCGGCGTGGAGGTCACAACCGCGGTGATCACGGCGCTGCGTCAGAGCGTCGATGCGCGCCGGGTGAGCGATACCGACGCGGTGCGCGCAGAGCTTCGCCGTATCCTGCTCGACATTCTGGCGCCCTGCGAAGCACCGCTGGAGATCACCGATGCACGCCCGTTCGTGATCCTGGTCACCGGGGTCAACGGGGTCGGCAAGACCACCACCATCGGCAAGCTCGCGCAGCAGCTGAAGCAGGGCGGGCAATCGGTGCTGCTCGCGGCCGGCGATACGTTTCGCGCGGCCGCCGTCGAGCAGTTGGCGCAGTGGGCGGCGCGCCTGGACGTTCCGCTGGTGCGCCAGGGCGATGGCGCCGATGCCGCCTCGGTTGCGTTCGACGGCCTGCAGGCGGCCAAAGCGCGCGGAATCGACGTGCTGATCGCCGACACCGCCGGGCGCCTGCACACCCAGGACGGGCTGATGGCGGAGCTGCAGAAGATCAAGCGGGTGCTGGGCAAGCTGGACGCCGACGCGCCGCAGGAAACGCTGCTCGTGGTCGACGGCGGCACCGGACAGAACGCGGTGAGCCAGACTCAGCAGTTTCACGCGCAGGTAGGAATCACCGGTCTGGTCGTCACCAAGCTGGACGGTACCGCCAAGGGCGGCGTGCTGTTCGCGCTGGCCCATCGCTTCGGCATTCCGGTGCGTTTCATCGGTGTCGGGGAGTCGGCCGGGGACCTGCAGCCTTTCGATGCGCAGACCTTCGTCGACGCGCTGCTGGCGGAATGATTCGTTTCGACAACGTCAGCAAGCGCTACCCGGGCGGGCAGGAGGCGCTCAGCTCGGTCAGCTTCCATCTGCCGCCCGGCAGCATGTCCTTTCTCACCGGCCATTCCGGCGCCGGCAAGAGCACGCTGCTGAAACTGATCGCCGCCATCGAACGATCCAGCCGCGGTCAGGTGATCGTCGACGGGCGCAACCTCGGAAAGCTGCCGCGGCGACAGATTCCCTGGCTGCGGCGGCGCATGGGGATCGTGTTCCAGGATCACCATCTGCTGTATGACCGCTCGGTATTCGACAATGTGTCGCTGCCGCTGGTAATCGCAGGCTATCAACGGCGCGAGATCGGGCGCCGGGTGCGCGCAGCGCTGGACAAAGTCGGCCTGCTGGATAAGGAGAAAGCCATGCCGGTGACCCTGTCGGGAGGTGAGCAGCAGCGTATAGGCATCGCCAGAGCGGTGGTGCACCGCCCGGCGATGCTGCTTGCCGACGAACCGACCGGTAACCTGGATCCGCAGCTGTCGCAGGAAATCATGCGCCTGTTCGTGCAGTTCAATCAGGTCGGGGTCACGGTACTGATTGCGACCCACGACATCGTGCTGGTCAAGGCGCTCGGCTGCCCGGTGCTGACGCTGGAGCAGGGGCGTCTCTCGACTGCGCCGAACGGCGGGCACTGAGGTGAACACCGCCAGGCGCGGTCCGGCGATGCGGCGCGTGGCGGCCTATCTGCAGCATCACCGCCAGATGCTCTACTTCAGCCTAGTCAAGCTGCTGGCGAGCCCCCTCGCGAGTCTGATGACGATTGCCGTGATCGGGATTTCCATCGCCTTGCCGACGGCTGCGTACGTGCTGCTCGTCAATGCCCAGTCGGCGAGCAGCGATTGGGATGCGAACGCGCGCATCTCGCTGTACCTGAGCGACGTCGCGGGCGTTGACGCCAAACGCCTCGGCGAGGAGGTGAGGGCGCAACCGGGCGTGGCGGGCGTGACATACCTCAGCCCCGAACAGGCGCTCGCCGAGTTTCGGGCGATGTCCGGCTTCGGCGACGCGCTCGACGCGCTGGAGGACAATCCGCTTCCGGGCGTGATCGTCGTCGAGCCGGCACCGGATCTGACCGCGGCCGAACTGCAGATCATGGCCGAGTCGTTCAGCGCGCTCAGCGGCGTGGACCTCGCGCAGCTGGACGTGGAGTGGGTGAAACGCCTGCACGCGATCCTGCGGATCGTGCGGCGCAGCGTGACCGCCCTGGCAGGGCTGTTGAGTCTCGCGGTGCTGCTGGTGGTCGGTAACACGATTCGCCTCGACATTCTCAACCGGCGCGCCGAAATCGAGGTGACCAAGCTGATCGGGGCGACCGATGCCTTCATTCGCCGGCCTTTCCTTTACGGCGGCATCTGGTACGGGCTGCTCGGAGGGGCTTGCGCGCTGGCGCTCAGCAGCCTGGCCCTGTGGATGCTGCACGGGCCGGTCGCGGCACTCGCCGGGCTCTACGGCAGCGGCTTCCGCCTGCAGACCGTCGACTGGCGTCTCGCCGCACTGGTGCTGGGGGGCGGCGCCACCCTCGGCTGGCTGGGGTCCTGGCTCGCCGTGGGACGCCACCTGAAGCGTATCGAGCCACGCTGAGAGGGCTTCAACACATTGATTTATATATATAATAAGCGTATCCGCTTATATTAGCGTCTGTTAATGAACGTTTACTCGAGTTAGCACTCTAATGCGTCGAGTGCTAAAATAGCGTCAACGTCAAGAACGGGAAACTCCATCAATGAACCAAGCTTTAGCGTTGCCTCGCAATTCCCTGCCAGCGCCGCTGGCCGGCGATCTGAGCGGTTACCTGCAGCAGGTCGCGAGCTTCGAGCTGTTGAGCGCCGAGGAGGAACGTGCGCTGGCCTACCGGCTACGCAACGAGAGTGATCTGGAAGCCGCGCGTATGCTGGTGCTCTCGAACCTCAGATTTGTGGTGCACATCGCGCGCGGCTACAACGGTTACGGGCTGCCGCTGGCGGACCTGATCCAGGAAGGCAATATCGGGCTGATGAAGGCGGTAAAGCGATTCGACCCCGACGTCGGCGTGCGCCTGATTTCGTTCGCCGTGCACTGGATCAAGGCCGAAATCCACGAGTACGTGATCCGCAACTGGCGTATCGTCAAAGTGGCCACCACCAAAGCGCAGCGCAAGCTGTTCTTCAAGTTACGCAGCGCCAAGTCGCGCCTCGGCTGGTTCAACCCTGAGGAGGTCGAGGCGGTGGCCAAAGACCTGGGTGTAGACCCCGGCGTGGTGCGCGAGATGGAGTCGCGGCTGAGTGGCTATGATGCCTCCTACGACGCACCGGCGGGAAGCGATGACGAAGCCGGGCTCGCGCCCGCCGCCTACCTGGCGCACGACAGTGCTGACCCGTCGAGCGTGCTCGAGAAGGAGGACCTGGGCGAGCAGCAGCACGAACGTCTGTCCGCCGGTCTGCAGGAACTCGACGAGCGCAGCCGCACCATCATTGCCCGGCGCTGGCTGGCAGAGGATAAATCCACGCTGCACGAGCTGGCGGCCGAGTACGGCGTATCGGCCGAGCGTATCCGGCAGATCGAGAACAATGCCATGAAAAAGCTGAAAGGCCACCTCATCGCCTGACCCGGCGCTGGGCAAGGCACTGAAAAGCCGCGCGATTGCGCGGCTTTTTTGTGGCCGTTGCGCCGAGCTACGCGAAGAGAATCCGCAGATAGTGATCGGTGAGCAGCGCAGCGAACAGAAACATCAGATAGGTGATGGAATAGTGGAAGGTGCGCATCGCCTGGCGTGTGGCCGGATCGCGCATCAGCCGCACCGCGTGGCGCACGAACACCGCATTCAACACCAGCGCTGCCAGCAGGTAGAGCAGGCCGCTCATGCCGACAGCATAGGGCAGCAGTGTGATTGCAGACAGCAACAGGGTGTAAAGCAGTATCTGCAGCCGCGTGAAAGCACTGCCGTGCGTGACCGGCAGCATCGGGATATCGGCGCGCGCATAATCATCGCGGCGGGCGACGGCGAGCGCCCAGAAGTGCGGCGGCGTCCACACGAAAATGATCAGAAACAGCAGCAGGGCGTTGGCGTGCAGTTCCCCGGTAATCGCCGTCCAGCCCAGCACCGGCGGCATGGCGCCGGCGGCGCCGCCGATTACGATGTTCTGGGGCGTGGCTCGCTTGAGGTACATGGTGTAGATCACGGCGTAACCGATCAGCGAAATGAACGTGAGCACCGCGGTCAGCACGTTGACGAAAGCGCACAGGGAAAACATGCCCAGAGAACCGATGCCGAACGCGAACAGCAGGCTTTGCCGGGTATCCAGCGCACCGCTGGGCAGCGGTCGGTTACGGGTGCGTGCCATGCGCGCGTCGGCGCGCTGATCCACCACGTGGTTGATCGCTGCAGCAGACGCGGCTGACAGGCCGATGCCAAGCATTCCGAACAGCAGCGCATCCAGAGGCACGATACCCGGCGAGGCCAGCAGCATGCCGACTACCGCAGTAAACACCAGCAGCGCAACTACGCGCGGCTTGCACAGCGCGTAGTAGTCGCGCCAACGCAGCCAGCCCTGTGCTACCAATGTCGCTTTCATGACTCGAAATCCAATCCTGAGGGTGTGTGCCGCCGTGCAGCGGCGGGGTAGCTTACCCGGCGCACCGACGGTGCGGGGTACAACAGATGCAGCAACGTTATCGACGAGAGCAGTAACAGCGCCGCGACACCGTTGTGCGCCGTGGCGACCGCAAGCGGCAGGCTCAGCACCACGTTACCCACGCCCAGCGCGAGCTGTGCGCCGAGCAGGCCGAGCATCGCCCAGCCGGCGCGCATGATAGCGCGGGTCGGGCGCACAGCGATAGCGGTGATCGCGAGCGCGGCCAGAAGCAGTGCCGTGAGCACCGCGCCCAGGCGATGCGCTACGTGAATTGCGACGCGTGCCTGGTCGCCGAGCACGCCGTTTTCGTAGTCGATACCGAGCCCGCGCCACAGGACGAACGCCTCGCCAAAACGCATGTCCACGGGCCACCACGATTGGCGGCAGGTCGGAAAGTCCACGCAGGCCAGCGCCGCATAGTTGCTGCTGGTCCACCCGCCCAGGGCGATCTGCGCGAGCAGCGCGGCGAGCCCCAGCAGCGCCAGTCCGCGCAGCCCCGGCGACTGCAGGACGGCCGGTGGCGGTGCGGCACGGCGCAGCCACAGCAACCATAGAAGTGACAGGGTGGCGAAGCCGCCGAGCAGGTGCGCCACCACGACCGCAGGCTTCAGCAGCAGCGTCACAGTCCACATCCCCAGCAGCGCCTGGAAGATCACCAGCGCGAGCAGCGCGCTCGGCAGCCCGACTGGCAGCTCGCGGCGCCGCCACCAGGCGATGCCGGCGAGCAGCGCTATCAGGGCGCCGAGCACACCGGCGGCGTAACGGTGCGCCATCTCCTTCCAGGCTTTCGCCACGTGCAGCGGGCGCTCAGGGAACTGCGCCGCCGCGACCCGCGCCTCCTCGCCACCCGGAACCAGCAGCCGCCCATAGCATCCGGGCCAGTCCGGGCAGCCGAGGCCGGCGTCCGAAAGCCGCACGTACGCGCCGAGCATCACCACCACCAGCGCCAGGCCGGCGCCGGCGAGAACCAGCTTCGCGTACACGCGCGGTATGGTCGCAGTGGGGCTCATCCTATGCGTGACACCTTGAGCAGCTTCTTCAGATCCTTGATCACCAGACGCGGATCGAGGTCCGGCGAAAAACGCATCATGAGGTTGAGCAGCGGATCGACCAGGTAGATCGCGTCGGCCTGCGTCGGCATGCCGGCCGTCGCCGAGCGTATCTGACTCACCAGATCGTCACCGAAGGCAACGATCAGATCGGGATGCTCTCTGGCCGTGGCCGGTGCGAGCGCGTCCGGCGCAGCGACCAGCAGCAGGCGGCGCACGCGGCTGATGTCCTTCCCGAGTGCGATGCGTACCTGCCGTGTGTGATACAGGTTGCGTTCGCAGCGCTCGTCGCACGAATCCCCCACTACATGCACGAGGACCCACTTGCGCTCGAGCGCCGCGCCGCCCAGGGACTCGCCTTCGACGGTCTGCAGGCGCGGGTCCTTCAGCGGCCAGACCGGTGCGATGAGCTCGCCGTTGTTGGTGCCGCCGTCGGGCTGCCAGGTGTCGATGTTGGCGAACCACAGCCAGGCGCCGGCCAGCGGCACGAAGAACACGGCAAACACGAAGATCAACAGCCGGCGACCGCGCCGCCGCCTGACGTCATCCGCAGCCCGCGTATCGCTCATATGCGGCGCCTCGTGCTCGCCACCAGATAGACGGCGAGTAACGCCAGAGCCAGCCCGTACCACTGCACCGCATACCCGTAGTGGCGCTGCGGACCCATGGTGATGACCGGCCAGCCGGTATCGAGCGCCAGTGGGTCTTCCGAGGCGAGGCGCAGCACGACGGGGAGCAGCTCATAGCCGGTCAACGTCCGCATCTCCTCGAGCGCGACGAACTGCACCACGTGCGGCCAGGCGCTTTCGGGCTCCAGCATCCCGCCCAGCCGGTAGCCACGGGTCGGAAGCACGGCGAGCCCGCGAACCTGAACGTCGCCGGTCGGGTGCTCTACGCGCGGCTTCACGTCGCGCTGCGCACCGCGCGGCACCCAGCCGCGATTGACCAGCACGGCTGCATCGCCGCCGGCGAGACGCAGGGGTACCAGAACGTCGTAACCAACGGTGCGATTGCGAATACGGTTGTCCAGCAGCATGGTGCGTGCGCCGTCCAGCGTGCCGCGAGCGGTTACCGGATGCAGATGCAGCAGCTCGGCGGGTACGGCACCCGCGCCGGGCAAAGCGATCGGCTCGCTGTGCATCTTGCTGTCATGCTCGGCCAGCACTCGCTGCTTCTCGGCCGCGCGCTGCATCTGCCAGGTGCCCAGCCCCAGCAGGATCGCAAGACCCAGGGTCACGATCGCGCTCGGCCACGGGCGCAGCGTGGTTCTGAACTGTCCGAGTTGAATGTACATTGAGTTCTGCACAATTCGTCACTAAAGTTACCCGACTCTCGCCCACAGGCTTCACAGGATAGCCCATGCTCGTCAAGATCATCGTGGTTCTGCTGCTGCTGGTCATCATCGCCAGCCTGGGCTCGGGGCTGTTCTTCATGATGCGGGATCGCGGTAAGACCGATCGTACGGTGCGCGCGCTTACCTGGCGCGTCGGGCTTTCGCTGGCGGCCTTCGCGTTGCTGATGCTGGGCGCAGCTACCGGGCTGATCACGCCGCACGGCATCGTTCCCTGAAGCGGCAGCGCTGCCGCCCGTGGGGGCAGCGCTGCGCGCAGCCGACCGATGCGCTGGCTTAAAGCCAGTAGACGAAGATAAACAGGCCCAGCCAGACCACGTCGACGAAGTGCCAGTACCAGGCCACCGCTTCGAACGCGAAGTGGTTCTCCGGTGTGAAGTGGCCCCGCATGGCGCGCAGCAGTATCACGAACAGCATGATCGCGCCCATGGTCACGTGAAAACCGTGAAAGCCCGTGAGCATGAAGAACGTGGACCCGTAGATACCCGCGCCCAGCGTCAGGTTCAGGTCGGAATAGGCGTGGATGTACTCCCAGGCCTGCAGGCTGACGAACAGCACGCCCAGTGCCACGGTCAGGAACAGGCCGAAGATCAGGGTGCCGCGCTTGTTCTCTTTGAGGCCCCAGTGTGCCCAGGTCACGGTCACGCCGCTGGTCAGCAGGATCAGCGTGTTGATCGCAGGTATGCCCCAAGCCCCGATGATCTCGAACGCGCCACCGATTGCAGCGGGTCCGTTGGTGGGCCATACCGCCTCGAAGGAAGGCCACAGGAAGGCGTTCGTGGACAACGCCCCGCCGGCGCCGTCGCCGCCCAGCCAGGGAATCGAAAACACCCGTGCATAGAACAAGGCGCCGAAGAAAGCGGCGAAGAACATGACCTCGGAGAAAATGAACCAGCTCATGCCCCACCGGAACGACGTGTCTTCCCAGTGCTTGTAGGTTCCGCCCTCGCTCTCGCGGATCACGTCCCCGAACCAGCGAAACATCATGTACACCACGACCAGCAGCCCCACGACCATCATGAACGAGCCGGTATCGCCCCCGTTCAGCATAACGGCGAAGCCGCACAGCAGCAGCGTCAGGCCGACGGAGCCGTAAATCGGCCAACGTGCTTCATGCGGTACGTAGTAACCGTCACCGTGAGCAGCGTCAGACATGGTTCAGTCCCCTCTAGATTCGCGATTTGTCACGCCGGCTCGGCGTTGAAAAAAGTGTACGACAGCGTGACCGTGTCCACGCCCGGCGGTATGCGTGGATCGATCACGAAGGTCAGCGGCATTTCGCGCGCTTCATGCGCGGCGAAATCCTGCTTCTCGAAGCAGAAGCACTGGGTCTTCTGGAAATATCTCGAGGCGACCGCGGGCGCGACGCTCGGCACCGCACGGCCGACGCGCTCGGCGGCGCTCAGGTTCCGTGCCCGGTAGTGCGTGGTGTAGAGCTCGCCCGGGGTGACCTGCATCTTGGCCTGGGCCGGCGCGAACTCCCACGGGCCGGCGCCGCCGTTGATCGTCGAAACAAACTCCACCGTGATCAGACGATTCTCGTCCACGCCCATGCGTGCGCTCTGCGCTTCGCTGACCCGTCCGGTCTTACCGTTCAACCCGGTCAAATCGCAGAACACGTCGTAGATCGGCACCATCGCGAACCCGAACCCGAACATGCACACGGTCAGCAACAGCAGCTTTCGCGCGACTTTCGAGTGCGCCTGTTGCATTGAGCCCGCCATCTCAGGTGCTCGCCATGATCAGCATGATGCCGACATAAAACGCGACCGCGACCGCCGCCAGCACCACAGCAGTGCGGCGTGCCGCCGCGCGGCGCGCCGCGATCACATCCGGGTCGTTCGGCAAGGTCGCTCCGCGCATCTTAGATGTGGTGCTCCGCCTTTACCTCGGGGGGCGTGGAAAAACTGTGGTAGGGAGGCGGCGAAGACAACGTCCACTCGAGACCGTGCGCGCCTTCCCACACCCTGTCAGTGGCTTTCTCGCCGCCCTTGATGCACTTCACCACCAGATACAGGAAGATCAGCTGCGAGAACCCGAAGCCGAACGCCCCGATCGTCGCGATCTGGTTGAAGTCGACGAACTGCAGCGCATAGTCGGGTATCCGACGCGGCATGCCCGCCAGTCCCACGAAGTGCATGGGGAAGAACAGCACGTTGACGAAAATCGTCGACAGCCAGAAGTGCCACTTGCCTAGCGTCTCGTCGTACATGTGGCCGGTCCATTTCGGAATCCAGAAGTAGACCGCGGCGATTATCGAATAAATTGCGCCCGGTACCAGCACGTAGTGGAAATGCGCGACCACGAAATACGTGTCGTGGTACTGAAAATCCACCGGCGTGATCGCCAGCATCAGGCCCGAGAAGCCGCCGATCGTGAACATGATGATGAACCCGAGCGCGAACAGCATGGGCGTCTCGAAAGTCATCGAGCCCTTCCACAGGGTTGCGACCCAGTTGAACACTTTGACTCCGGTTGGCACTGCGATGAGCATGGTGCTGAACATGAAGAACAGCTCTCCCGCCAGCGGCATGCCGACCGTGAACATGTGGTGGGCCCACACGATGAAGGACAGAAAGGCGATCGACGCGGTGGCGTAGACCATCGAGCTGTAGCCGAACAGATGCTTGCGCGCGAACGTCGGAATAATGCTCGAAACGATACCGAACGCGGGCAGGATCAGAATGTAGACCTCCGGGTGGCCGAAAAACCAGAAGATGTGCTGGAACATCACGGGGTCGCCGCCGCCGGCCGCGCTGAAAAAGCTGGTGTCGAAGAACCGGTCGGTCAGCAGCATGGTCACCGCGCCCGCCAGCACCGGCATTACCGCGATCAACAGGTAGGCTGTTATCAGCCAGGTCCATACGAACAGCGGCATCTTCATGAGCGTCATGCCCGGCGCGCGCAGGTTGAGGATGGTCGCGATGATGTTGATCGCGCCCATCACCGACGACACACCGAGAATATGAATGGCGAATATCATGAACGGCACGTGATCGCCGCCCTGCAGACTCAACGGCGGATAGATGGTCCAGCCCGCGGCGGGCGCGCCGCCCTCCATGAACAGCGTGGACAGCAGGATGCCGAACCCGAACGGCAGGATCCAGAAACTCCAGTTGTTCATGCGCGGCATGGCCATATCCGGCCCGCCGACCATCATCGGCACCATCCAGTTCGCCAGACCCACGAACCCCGGCATGACCACACCGAAGATCATTACCAGCGCGTGCATGGTGGTCATGCTGTTGAAGAACTGCGGATCGGTGATCTGCATGCCCGGCGTCCACAGCTCGGCGCGGATGATCAGCGCCATAATCCCGCCGATGATGAACATGACAAACGCGAACCACAGGTACAGCGTGCCTATGTCCTTGTGGTTGGTGGTGTACAGCCAGCGTTTCCAGCCGTATCCCGAACCGTGATGATCATCGTGATGCGCGTCAGCTGCTGCGCTCATAAGGGGCTCCTAACACTCACTTGATTCAAATTCAGTTGCGCGCGGCCGCAACCTGGGCGGGCTGCACGGCGTCGCCGCTCGCATTGCCGAACGAGTTACGCTGAAACGTCACAACCGCGGCCAGGTCGGCGTCGCTGAGTTGTGCGGCAAACGCCTGCATCGACGTGCCCGGCTTGCCGTTCAGCACCAGCGCCAGATGCGCCTCGGCCGGACCGGTGGCGACCGGCGAGCCGGCGATCGCCGGGAACGCCGGCGCCATGCCCTGTCCGTTCGGCTGATGACACGCAGCGCAGGAACTGGCGTAGACGTCCTTACCGCGGGCTATCAGCTCCGCGTTGCTCCACTCGCGCATGCCCTCGTCGCTCGCCTCGGCAGTCGCGCCCTTCATGCGCTGCACCCAGGCCTTGTACTCGTCCTCCGGCACCGCCTCGACCACGATCGGCATGAAGCCGTGATCGCGTCCGCACAGCTCCGCGCACTGGCCGCGGTAGATCCCCGGTTCCTCGATGCGTGTCCACATCTCGTTGATGAACCCCGGAATCGCGTCTTTCTTCACCGCCAGGTCCGGCACCCACCAGGCGTGGATCACGTCGTTGGAGGTGAGCAGGATGCGTACCTTCTTACCCACCGGCAGCACCACGTGCTTGTCGACCTCGAGCAGGTAATTCTCGCCCTTCTCGGTCTCACCGTAGATCTGCTCGCGCGGCGTCGCCAGCGTGCTGAAGAACGTCACGCCATCGTCGAGGTACTCGTACTGCCACTTCCATTGATACCCGGTGACCTTCAGCGTCATGTCCGAATCACCGGTCTGCTCCATCTCGACCAGCGTCTTGGCGGCGGGCACCGCCATGCCGACCAGAATCACGAACGGAACCACGGTCCAGGCGATTTCAACCGCTGTGGACTCGTGAAACTCGGCCGCCACGGCGCCCCTGGATTTGCGGTGGTAGATCACCGAATAGATGATCGCGCCGAACACCACGATACCGATCACCACGCAGATCCACAGGATCAGCATATGCAGGTCGTAGACGGTTTCGCTGATCTTGGTTACGCCGACCGGCATATTGAGTTCCCAGGCGGCGTCGGCGGCGCCGGCCAGCGTGAACAGCGCCGCGACGAGCGCAGCAGCCGGTTTGGTGAATGCCTTCATTCGCGCCATCTCCGGAAGGTTTAAGCTCAATTCATTCCGCGGACCGGGGGTCCGCCAGCAGCCGGCGCAGCTCGCGCGCCAGCTTCTCACGTTCTTTGTCGGTCAGGCAGGCACCGACTTCGATCGCCTGGCCGTGCGACCGGATGAACAGCCGGCTCGGCTGCGCGCGCGTCCATCCCGAGCACAGCTCGACCTTGGCCCAGTGGCGCTGCAGACAGCGGCTGCGTTCCGGGTAGCGGTAGCCGGTCTCGACCTTGACCGTCTGCGGCGACAGCGAGATGACCTCGCTGTTGGCGAGCCGCCGGCACGTCAGGTAGAGCCCGAGCGCCACCACCAGCAGCTCAAATCCAGCAAACGGGAGGACCATCCAGAGCCCGATGAACGCGAATCCAGTCGCGATAGCGGCCATTACCACGCCCAGGCTCAGTAATACCGTCAGATTCCCGCGCCAGCTCAACGATTGATTCGCGCGGACTACAATTCGTGCATTGCCCCCGGGAGCGTCAACGTGCGTGGCGAACATGCGTTGCGGCATCTCCAGGAATCACGCGGCGCATGTTAGCTGAAAGGCAAGGCGCCGCTCAACCGCTATCGGCGCGGCTTTCGGCACGATCGGCAGGGCGCCGCAACCCCTTCACGAACGCCTGTCGAAGGCTACGCTGACAGTGCTTCGACGAAGCTGCGAGCCCCACGCATGCCCGTAGACAACCTCGTAGGTGGCGAGGCAGGCTCCGTCGGCACTTCGCGGATAAGCGGACGCGACCCGGCGCAGCGTTTCGCTTGCGCGAAGACCTCGCCGCCGCCGGCTGCTGGCATTGCCGGCGCCCACCACCTTGAGATCCCGCATCAGTGTCTGCGGTTGCGCATAGCTGACGTGCAGCCACTCGGTATCCACGACGGGATCGACCAGCCCGGCATTCAGCATCGCGTCACCGAGTTCGTGCATGTCGGCGAACTCGTGCACGTGCACGGCATCGTCCACCTCAGCCCAGGCCTGGCGCAGCTCCTTCAGCGTATCCGGCCCGAAGGTGGCGAACAGCAGCACCCCCTGCGGGCTCAACACCCGCTTGATCTCGGCGAACAGCCGCGGGAGGTCGCCGCACCACTGAAAGGTGGACGCCGATACGAGCAGGTCAACGCTCGCATCGGCGAACGGCAGTGCCTCGGCATCGCATTGCACACGCTGCGCGATCCGGCGCCAGGGGCGCGGTCTGCCGATCGTCTGGAGCATGGTGCGCGAGAGATCCGCGGCAATCACGCGGCAGCCGCGGTAGCGCGCCAGCAACGCACGGGCGGCCTGCCCGGTTCCCGCTCCCAGGTCCAGCGCCACCCGCGGCTGGCAGCGGATGTAGTCGAGGCGCGACAGCAGACGCTCGCACACCTGGTGCTGCAGTACCGCGTGGCGGTCGTACTCGGCCGCAGCACGGTTGAACGCGCGGCGAACGGCGCTCTTGTCGAGGGTATCCACGTCGATGCAGCGTTCCGGGCCCGTGATGGGATGCAACCGGATATACTGCCAGCAAACCAGCGTCGTAATCGACTGGAAACCGTTGAACGGCACCCATGGCCATCACCTTCGACTCGTTGCTGCTGCCCGGCGTCAGCCTGGGAAGCTACCTGATCGGATCGCTGTCCACGGCGATCATCGTGTGCCGCGCCATGGGTCTGCCCGACCCGCGCACCGTCGGCTCGCACAATCCCGGTGCCACCAACGTCCTGCGCTCGGGCGGCAAGCTGGCCGCGGCGCTGACGCTGCTGGGCGACTCCCTGAAAGGCCTGCTGGCGGTGCTCGCCGCCCGGCTGCTGAGCGACGAGCCCCTGGTCCTGGCGGCGGCCGCCGGCGGCGCGTTCCTGGGGCATCTGTTCCCGGTGTATTTCGGGTTCCGCGGCGGCAAGGGCGTGGCCACGGCTTTCGGGGCGGTGTTCGGGCTGTCCTGGATCACGGGCGCGCTGGGACTGCTGACCTGGGTGGCGGTGACACTCACCTTCCGCGTCTCGTCGCTGGCCGCACTGATCAGT
>JAHELT010000099.1 GCA_024644045.1 Chromatiales bacterium
GAGAACACCGCCCGCGGCACTGGAGACGCATATCGTTCAGGCCGGGGACTCCCGGGCGTGACCTTCAGAATGGCGTTGCCGCTGGATCGCGATCCGACCCGCACGGCGTAGCTGCCCGCATCGGCCTTTTTCACATTGCGAATCCGCAGTCTGGCGGCAGCGTCGCGGTGCCGACATTCGCTGGCGTCACGACGACGCGATAAGTTCGGACTGGATCGGCGATATTCTTGAACTGCTGCTCGCCCAAGAGTTGGTATTGACACGAAAGCTTATTGCCGATCGCGACCCTGATCGATTCGGAGATGCAAATGCCACCAGCTTCCGCTAGAGACTCCAGCCGTGCCGCCACATTAACGCCCTCGCCGTAGATGTCGCCCCGATCTTCGATTACGTCGCCCAGATTAACACCGACACGGAACTCCAATCTTTGGTCGGCAGGCAAGTTCGCGTTGGAAGTGTTCAGACACTTTTGCATGTCCGTAGCACACGAGAGGGCATCGAGCACGGCATCGAACTTGGCGAGCACCGCGTCACCGGCGTAATGCTTTATCTCGCCACGATGGGCTTCCACGCGCTGCGCAATCAGATCGAGGCAATCACAAAGCGTCCGGTGGGTCTGGTCCTCATCGCGGCCCATGAGTCGGCTATAGCCGGCAACATCGGCATAGAGGATCGCGGCTAGCTTCCGAGGCAAGGGTGTCGGGCCCACGCTATGGCTTCCTGGTCAGACCGAACCGGCAAATGATGTCCGATTCCAGCCAGAGGGGCAAACAACTAGCCATAATGAATGTCCACTTATGGCCTGCCGATCTCTGCCTGATGCAGTGCAGCAAAGGCTGCTGTCGTCGCCGTTCTGAAATGTCGGAAAGTCGGCTCAGCGGCCATCGTGGTTCCAACGCCAAACGGCCAGGATCGCCTACAGAAAGGACCAACGATCACCGTTGTTGCGCCGCAGCACGTATTTAACGGTCTCGCGACAAAGGCTGCCCGACATGGATGGCACGAATTGTCTGCGTCGGCTGTGCGTGTTAGCACCACAGACGAAGTGCGCCATGATGACCGGCTACGGCGTTGAAGAGGTACTTCGCGAGACACTCGAGCTCGGTGCACTCAAAGTGTCAACGTCTGCGGTGGTGCGTCGAGAAGGGGAGCCCTCGGCGCGCGGTTTTTCGAGCATCCTTTGCTCGACAGTGATGCGTTGGTAACATCGGACACCGCCAGCACTTGGGCTACGCGCGATTTATGTTGATCGAGTTGCTATACACCAGCTCTGCTACCAACGGGGTGGATGAGAACGCGCTCGTTGCACTGCTCGAAGTCTCTCGTCGGAACAACGAAGCGAACAATATCACCGGCCTTCTGGTGTATCACGAAGGCACCTTCATGCAGGTTCTGGAGGGCGAGGAAGAAGCGGTCATGCGCCTCTACCAGCGGATTCTGCAGGACCCACGCCACACGGGCACTCGCATGCTGTGGAAGCTCCCCATCGAGACGCGCGCCTTCGGCGATTGGGCGATGGCCTTCCGCGAACTGAGCGACGTGGATCCCGCTCGGCTCGCAGGCTACTCGCGGTTTCTCGAAGACGGCTTCGCGGGCGGTGCAGCCGGTGAAGATTCGAGCAAGGCGCTGACTCTGATGCGAATCGTTGGCGACACTCTGTGACCCGTCTCAGGGTGTCCGCCGAGGAGGTCCGGAGCGACGTTGCGCCGTTGGCCAGATCGATGCGACTGTCAGCTATCTATCCGACTCAGACAGACCGGGCCGTCCGGTTGCCGGCAGTAACGACATAAACGGACTGACGGCGAAGTATGTTGCAATGCAGCGTGTGCCACGAGGCACGAAATAGATAGGAGGTCTTTTCAATGCCGTAACTCCAACACAGATGGAGGTAGGGCCTCCGGAGCCGCCCTTCAGGGGGAGGCTTCAAACCGCCCCGAGCTGCTGCGGTTAAGAGCCGTGGTGGTGAGCGTCGGAAAAGTCGCCGGTGAAGGTGGCAGGAATGGAACAGCGAGACGAGCGCAAGCGAACCACTGCTGAAGCATCGAAAGCAACAACGGACGACATTAAAACCGGGTCTTGTTGCGAGGTGTCACGGTCACCATACGGCTCGTAGTTGTAGCCGCTCTACGAAATCGACGGGTGTTGTTACCCCCGGCGTCGCCACTCGAGCCGCTTCGAGCAGGCGGTTGCTCACCGCCTTCGCGAGGTAGTTGATCGTTTGCTGCGCTTCATCGGAGTATTCGTAAAAGATCACATTGTCACAAATGTGCGCCAGTGAGCTGCTGCCGTGAGTAGCGTCGTCCTCGGGCGCCATCATCTTCAGGCCGATAACCGGTTTACCGCTCGCCTTGGCGAACCCGCACTCGAACCCCGACCAGATCTCGTTTTCTATCTCGTCAAGCACCGCCACGACCACGTCGGCACGTTCAAGCTCATCGAGATACTGCTGCAGCGCTTTCGGATCAGCGAGTGAGTGCGCAGTGTGCGTCTGCAGGTCCTCCTGCGGAATACAGACTTCGACGTAGGCGTTGTCATCGGTGATCGCTTGGCGCAACTCGTTGTTCCACCAGCGCGCAGAGGGCGAGGAGGAATAGCCTGACAAATAGACGCGCACCCCTTTGCCCGCGGTATTCAGCGCACCCAGGTGAGGTGATTGCCCGGTTTTGTCGCTGGCAGCGGGTTGCGCGGCCAATCGCAGCGCAGCGCGCAGCTCGATGCGTTTGTTCAGCAAAGCGCGCCCGATAATCGCGCCATCGATGTTGGACAGGTAGGTCAATCTCGCCAAATCATCCATGGTCTCGACCGTGCCGGAGGAAATCACCGGTATACTGAGTTTGCGACCGAGTTCTGCCGTCAGGGCAAGATTGCTCTCTGGGTTGCCGACAAAGCGGTCGATGTCAGTGTGGATTACTGCAGCGATGCCGGTGCGTTGCAGGTCCAAGGCCAGATCGACCGCGTTGAACGATGTCTGTTGCCGCAAGCCGTCGATCATCATGTGGCCATCCCGGGTGTCGATATTGACCACAATAGCACCCGGGTAACGGTTACTTGCCTCAACGACAAGTGAATGGTCTGTGAGGGCGACCGTACCGAGCACGATTCGCGCTGCGCCGTGCTCGAACCACCAGTTCACCGCCCGCATCGTACGGATGCCACCCGCTACCTGAACGGGGATACCTACTTTGGCTAGGATGTCGAGAATGATTGCGGAATTGTGCTTGTCGTTGTCGTAGATCTGGTCAAGGTCGGCAATGTGCAGCCACCGGGCACCTTGGCGTTCGAATTGGAGTGCGGTTTCCAGGGGTGATTGATCGTAGAAAATGAACTCTTCGCTGGAGCCGTGTTGGTAGTTGGCGAGACGTCCGTCGAGTAGTTCTATGTCCGGATAGATTACCATTTAGCATCCCTGGCTATGGAAACGTATTAATTCTACATTAATCGTACTTCGTCTTGTAATCATTTGACGACGAAACAACATCACAGTGGTTCCGTGGGAATCAACCCGTGATTCAGGCGGAAATTGCGTCGTTACCGAGTAGGACGTCGATAATCAAAATAGAACGATTCGCGTTGGCGCGGTAGTTTCGAAACACAGTCCTAAGTAAAGAAACGGTGAATGCCGATGCAATGATCTACATCAAAAAAACGATTAATTCTGACGACCGAGCACATTCGACTTCGCACTGAATGTCCTGAGATGGAGCGAATCTCGCCTTGTGCAACGCAGTATAGTTGTGGTGTTACGCTTCTCCGTGCGGTCCGTTTTGTCGGCGTTCCTGCCAAGTGATCGAAATCGATTAGGTCTGTTGTTCGGGGGTATTCCGGCCCGGGCATGCCAAGAACTCCCGGCGAGTTCGGATTCGTTCCGTGCGCGATTTTTACGGCCTGTGTATCCGACTTGTTGATCGGTCTATACCAGGTCGGTTTGCCGGAGTTTTGCCGTGATAGGCCCTGCTTAGTGGGGCACAGTGCGGCACTTTGCAACGGGCGCCCGCACCTGGGTAACTGATAATATTACGCGTTTACTTTTCTGGTCTTAACGAATGATCAATCTGTCCCCCTTGCCCGGATCCAGCTCTAGCGCTACTCACGCAGGTCGATCACCCGCTGTGCCTTGCCGGCCGAGCGCTCCACGCTGCCTTCCGGCACCACCTTGACCGTCGTGGTGATGCCAATCATGGCCTTGATGTGGTGTTGCAGCGCCTGTCCCTTTGCGGACATGGCCGCCTCGCCGGATCCCCACAGCTCGGGGCGCGCCTCGACCACGACCGTGAGGTCGTCGAGGCGGTTCTTCTTGCGCAGTTCGAGCACGTAGTGCGGCGAGAGCGCCTCTTGCTCCAGAATCAAGGCTTCGATGGTCGTCGGAAACACGTTGACGCCATGAATGATCATCATGTCGTCGCTGCGTCCGGTGATACGGGCGCAGCGGCGCATGCTGCGCGCACTCGGCGGCAGCAGGCGCGTGAGGTCGCGCGTACGGTAGCGGATCATCGGCAATCCCTCCTTGGTGAGCGTGGTCAGCAGCAGCTCGCCGATCTCGCCATCCGGCAGCACCTCGCCCGTGCCGGGATCGACGATCTCGGGGTAGAAATGGTCTTCCCACAGGGTCAGCCCGTCTTTGCTCTCGATGCACTCCGCGGCGATGCCCGGTCCCAGGACCTCTGAGAGGCCGTAGACGTTCAGCGCATCGATATCGAACCGCTCCTCGATTTCCTCGCGCATGGCTTCGGTCCAGGGCTCCGCGCCGTGCAGACCGATTCTGAGCGCAGTCTCGCGTGCGTCCAGGCCCTGGCGCTCGAACTCGTCGCCGATTGCCAGCATGTAGGAAGGCGTCGCCGCAATGATGTCCGGCTTGAAGTCCTCGATGAGTTGCACCTGGCGTTCGGTCATGCCGCCTGACACCGGCACCGTCGTGCAGCCAAGCCGCTCGGCGCCGTAGTGCAGGCCGAGGCCGCCGGTGAAGAGACCGTAGCCGTAGGCATTGTGCATGATGTCACCGGCCCTTCCACCGGCTGCACGAATCGAGCGCATCATCAACGCCGTCCACGTATCGATGTCGCCCTGCGTGTAGCCGACGACTGTGGGTTTGCCGGTTGTCCCGCTGGAGGCGTGCACCCGAACCAGCTGTGTACGCGGCACTGCGAACATACCGAACGGATAGGCCTTGCGCAGATCGTCCTTGGCGGTGAAGGGAAACCTGGCGAGATCCGAAAGCTCCTCGAGTTCATCCGGATGAACGCCGGCTTCGTCGAAGATCTTCCGGTAAGCGCGAACCTGTCTGTATGCATGGTTGAGCGTCTGCTTCAGCCGCACGATCTGCAAAGCCGTGAGCTCATCGCGGCTCGCCGTCTCGATCGCCTCGAGTTCACTTCTTGCGGGAGGTTGCGTTCTCATTACCGGTGCTCCGCAACAACTTCTGTTATGAAGAGTCTACATCAATGACTCGCGACACCTGGCCTGTGCTCAGCAGCGTGAGCCAGCGAATCCGAACGCCTTCTCAATAGCGTGCGCAACTCGTGGCGCTTGATTTTTCCCGTGTTGGTGCGCGGCAACTCGTCGGTGAACTCCAGCCATCGCGGTCGCTTGTGGGTGGGCAGGCGGCGCAGCCGCACTTTGACGTCGGCAGCGACACGCTCGTGCGGGCAGCCGGCTTCGGGTACGACGAACAACGCGACCCGCGAAAGGCCGTCCTCGTCGGGAACGCTCACCGCGGCCACCTCCTTCACGCAGTCCTCCACGGCCACCGCGTCTTCGATGTCCTGCAGATGAACCCACTGCCCGGCGATCTTGATGCGGCTGTCTTCGCGTCCACGATAGAACCAGAATCCTTCGACGTCCTGCATGAACAGGTCGCCGGTCGCGAACCAGCCGCCGCCGAAACGCCGTGCCGTCTGTCCAGGATTGTCCGCATAGCCCGTGGCCAGAAACGGATGGCGTACATACAGCTCACCCACCTCGCCGCGGGGCAGAGGGCGCCCCCCGGCACTGCGCAGCTGCAGATCCGAACCTGGTATGGCACGACCCGCCGAGTCCGGCCGCTCCTCGCCCGGCGCTGTCGCCGTGATCAGGAACAGCGTTTCCGACGTGCCGTAGCAATCGAGAATCGCGCGGCCCGTGAGCGACCGCCACGCGTCATTCAACTCTGCGGACAGGTGCTCGCCGGCCGATACCCACGAGCGAACGCCACCGAGCAACGCCCGACTGTCGTCAGCACACGCATGCGCCACGCGCCGGTAGAGCGTCGGGGTGCTGAACACGACTTCGGGTGAGTACCGTTGGATGGTCTGTAACAGCGACGCCGGGTCGTGCCAATCCGGGTAAAGAACCACGCTCGCCCCTACGTCCATGGCTGCGAGCAGCGCGTTGCTCAACGGGTAGGCAAACGACAGCTTCGAGGTGCAGTGAATCCGGGCGCCAACCGCCAGGTTCAGCTGGTCGCGGTGAAAACCGTTCGACGCGGCAACACCGCCGTGCGTATGCACGACGCTTTTGGGGCGACTGGTCGAGCCGGACGAGCACACCCAGAATGCCGCGTCGGCATCCCGGCGTACGACCGGCTCGAAGAATTCGCCGGTGCTGCCGAGCCGAACGGTAAATTCGGAGCGGCTGTACAGGCAGGTCGTACGGTCCCTCGCGCCCTCGGCCAGTGATTGCAGCTCCGCCTCGACAAAGATCGCTGCGGCAGCGCTGTCACTCAGCGCGTAGCCGAGGTCCTCCGATGAGATGCGCGTGGACAGCACCATCGGTACCACACCCGCCTGCACTGCACCGAGGAACAGCGCGATCAACTCGGGCGTGTCCCGCAACAGGATCAGTATGCGCTCGCCCGGAGCGATTCCCAGTTGACACAGGAGATTCGAGGCGTGGTTGCTCAGGCGGTGCAGGTCTGCGTACGACATGCAGCCACCCGCGTGCAACAGGGCCGGCACGTCCAGGTAGCCTCGCTGCCGCGCACTGGCGAAAAGGGCGCCTGCCAGGTTCATCGTTTTCGGACCGTCATTCGACTACCCGCCGGCGATTATGGGCACCACGGTGACGCGATCACCGTCGCGCAGCGCGACGTCGCCTTCGCCTGCCAGCACGAGCTGGTCGTTGAGCGCCAGATTGAACAGCTCCTCATCGAGGTACCTCGCGGTTTCCGGCAGCAGGCGCCGCAGCGCCCCGCGCACCTCGAGCAGATTACTCATCGGCTGATCGATCACCACGGCACCCTCGGGGGCACCCGGCAGACTCCCTGGCAGGTCCACCGTGAGCGCGAAGCCCGTTGTTGCCCGCGACAGCGCCGTGTGCCAGTCGAGCGCGGGCACGCCTTCGCAGTTAAGCCCCGTCAACGCATAAAAGCGCTCCTTGAGCGCCTCGAATTCCTGCCGGTCGATCATCTCCCCGCGAAACGGGCCGCTCGGGTTCGCTTCTTCGAACCAGCGCTTCGGCAGGGTGTCGTCGCACGCGCGCAAGCCTAGCCTGAAATTGAGCATGCGCTCGAGCCCGGTGATGTTGCGTCCGATCTCCTCGAGCGCCTCAGGCGTGAACGCGATGCCCGTCAGATCGCTGAGTTGCACGGCGAAATCGTCGCAGCCGGGGAGCGACGGCGAGTTGAAGAGCTTGGTATTGAACCGGCACATGCCGACAGCATCGCCTGCGGCAAACGTGTTCTCGCAGCGGCGCACGGCAATCTCTTTACCGTCGTAGCGGTTCGGTTCCGCAGCCACCGCGCCACCGTACAAAGCGGTTTTGTACTCGGCATCGTCGTTGATGCGTGCGTTTATCTCGAGCGTCACCCGGTTGCGCAGGTGGTCCATGCCGCGGGTCGCCACCGCCAGCCCGAGCGCGAAAGCCTTGAGAATGCGCGAGTCGTGCGGATCGGATTGAAACAGCCCCTTGACTGCCATGCGGTAGTCGAGCGCCTCGCGCGGGTACTTGCCTCGCTCCACTGCCCGCGCAGAGTCTGCAATAGTGTCACCGAAGCCTTCACGTGCGGCTGTCATGAACAGCAATTGTTCGATGACGGGTTGATTGCCCCAGGTGAGTTTCAGACCACCGGTCTCGGCAGCCCCGATCAGGCCCCGCTGGTACAACTCCATAGCCCAGGCGATGGCGCTGCCCGTGCTCGCGGAATCCAGGCCCAGGTCGTTGAGAATGTTGTTGAAGCGCAGGACGTGCTCGGGCGTATCTATGCCGAGGTTAGGCCCGAATTTGCCCAGCGTCACGTACTCCGGCCCGTCGCCCTTGTCGTACCGGTCGAACACACCATCGCCCCTGATGCCACGGTAGGTTTTCTCGTGCACGGGCGTATCGTCCGCCCCGGCCCGGCCATAGCTGACGTTACCGCGCAATCCGCTTAGCGAGCCGGCACCCCAGCCGCCCTTGCCCTCCGGCGTCATGTCGTTGCGCGCGCGACAGTGCACCGGACACTTGTAGCAACCGTCCATGCCGGGCCGGTACGGATCGAAGTTGTCCGCGTCCAGCGTCGGCGACCAGGTCGTTTCCTGGTTGTTCTTCGTGCCCATGGCGCCCAGCAGTCGGCTGGGCTTGTACAGAAACGGTGTGCCGACGGTCTTGAGCGCGCGTTTGATGACACTGGTGGCGAGAATCTTCTTACCGATGTCCTTGTTGTGGCGCTTGTAGTCCGCGCTGTGCGCAGGCTCGGGCGGGACGCCCTGGATCAGCACCGCTTTGAGCTTGAGCGCGCCCATCTTGGCGCCTCCACCGCCACGCGACCAGATGGACTTGGGCCCGGCCATGATGCCGCTGCACAGGACCCGGTTCTCACCGGCCTGCGTAATTCGCGCAAGCGCCATGCTGCGGCGTTCGACACAGTCGAAATCCTTCTCGATGGCGGCCGTCAGCTCTATGTTGTTCATGCCCAGGTAGGGCGTGGCATCATGGAAACCGATGTCACCCCCACTGATACGCAGCAACGTCCACGCGTCGCTGGCGCCGTAGAGGACCAGATGATCGTAACCGTGCCGGCGCAGGTAGCCGGGAAAATAGTCGCCGGCGTTCGAGTCGAGAATCGCCTCGCTGTCGGGCGATACGCTGGTGACGTTGCCGCGCGGCGCACCCGGCACAAAGCTCGTCAGTACGCCGGCCCCGAAGATCAATGGCACTCGAGGATCGAGCGCCGGGAACTCCTCCTGCAACAGGTTGTAGAGCAGGAACATGTTGGCGCCGCGCCCGCCGAGGAAAGTTTTCAGCACCTCGACCCGAAGGTACGCCCTGCGCGTTTCGCGGCGCTCGAGATCGACGAACAGCACGGCACCCTGGGTCTCGTATTGCGGAGAGTCGCACATTCGCTCCAGCAACCGCTCCACTTTGTGATTGATATCCACGGCGTTCTACCTCCTCGGTCGTCGGCGCCTCCTGTCGTCCCGTGCAGGTGTTGCGTTCACGGTGTCGACTCCGGCACCACGGCGGTTACCTCCAGCTCGATCTTGCCCGGCTCGTCCAGCAACGCGGTCACGAAGATCATGCTCATCGCCGGGTAGTGGCGGCCCATGAGCCGTCGCCAGATGCGCCCGAGTTCCGGGCGCGCGCGCAGGTAAGCGGCCTTGTCCGTGCAATAGGCGGTCAGGCGGCAGATGTGCTGCGCTTTGCCACCGGCCTCGCTCAGTACGGCGAGCACGTTGCGTAATGCCTGCTCGAACTGACCGGCGAGATCATCGGTGCGGAACACCTGTTGCTCATCCCAGCCAACCTGCCCGGCAACGAACACGACACGACCCGCTGGCGCATGTACGCCGTTCGCGTAGCCTACGGGTTCGATCCAGCCACCGGGTTGCAGGACGTCCATCACGCTATGCCTGGTTGGGCGGATCCGGATCCTCCGCCCAGCCGGCTTCGGGTTTCGGGTAGCGGGCCAGCCATTGCTCTATCAGCGCTACGTGCTCACGCTCTTCCTGCGCCAGCTCCTGGGCCATCCTGCGCACCGTTTCGTCGCTGGCGCTCGCCGCAACCTCGGAAAAAAACTCTGCCGCGTAGCATTCTCCCTGCAACGCCAGCTCCAGCGCATGGTGCGGGGTCATCAGATAATGCGCCTCGCCGAATTCCGGTGCCTCGGGGCTGGTCTGGCCCGCCCAGTGGAGATTCCACGGTGCGATGTGCGGAATCGAATCGCCGCCGGGCATCGTCCTCACCTTGGCCACGTGCTTACCCTCGATTTCGGCAAGCCGCCGGAACAGCGCAGCCACCGCTTCGTTGTTGTGCACCTCCATCTGCTCGGCGAGCATCGCGTAGCGCTCCTCCGCTTCCGCTTCGATCGCGAGCGAGTGCGCGAGCAGCTCGGCGACAGTCAAGCTTTCCACGGAAGGCGCGTTCATATCGCGAACGCCTCGTCGAGCTCGGCAGCGTGCTCCAGATCGGCCTCCAGGCATGGCTGAAAAGGTTTCCTGGTACCCTGGTACAGGACACCTACGAAAAGATTGTCGTCCGTCATCAGGCGGCGCGCGGCTTTGGCCGGATCCGAAGTCGCCTCCACCGGCGCCGGATGCACCAGCTTTTTCCACTCGCGCTGCTCCGGCTGAAACGTCACGCACGGGCTCAGCACCTGAATGAACGAGAAGCCCGGGTGGCGTATTGCGTCGACCAGCATGCGCGCCGTTCCGTTCGGATCGCTGCTCGATGCGCGCGCGATGAAGTTGGCGCCGGAAGCGAGCGCGATGACCAGTGGATAGAAAGGGTTGATGCCGGGTCCCTCGGGGGTGAGCTTACTGAGCGCCCAGTCCGGCGCTGTGGTCGGGGACGCCTGCCCCTTGGTCATGCCATACACCTGGTTGTCCATGACCAGGTAGGTGATGTCGACGTTGCGCCGGCAGGCATGCAGAAAATGGTTGCCACCGATCGAGAATCCGTCGCCGTCGCCGCCGGTCACCAGCACCGTGAGGTCGGGCCGCGCCACCTTGAGGCCCACGCCCAGCGGCAGCGCGCGCCCGTGCACGCCGTGAAAGCCGTAAGTGTTCAGGTAAGCGGGAATCCGCGAGGAGCAGCCGATCCCGGAAATGACCGCAACCTGCGCCGGGTCGAGCTGCAGCTCGGCGAACGTCTTGGTGATCGCAGACAGGACACTGAAGTCGCCACAACCCGGACACCAGACAGGCTTGACCGAGGACTTGTAGTCCCTCGCCGAGAGGGCCGGATTTGCGATGCCGTTGTCCATGCTCAATGCCAGTCCTCGATTCGCGTATACACTTCCTGCGGCCGAATCGGCAGTGGGCCCGGCTTGCACAACGTTCTCACCTCGGCGGGCAGGTCGTAATGTGCGCGCAGGTAGTGGTGGAACTGGCCGCCCTCGCATTGCTCGACGATCAACACGCGCTCAACACCATCGAGTGCCTGGCGCATCGCATCCGGCCGCGCCGGTGCGAGCAGGCGCATCGCGACCATCCGGGTCGCCCAGCCCGCGACGGCTCGTCTGTTCAGCGCTTCGCGAACCGGCCCGGTCGTCGAGCCCCAGGTGATTACCGCCGTCGTCGCCTCGCCCTCGATCTCGGCCCAGTGCGTGCCGTAGTCAAAGTCAGTGAGTTTCCTGCGGCGTTTCTGAAGCTGCGCGGCGTGGTCGGCAGCACTGCCGGACGGAGTCCCGGCTTCGCTGTGTTCGAGGCCTTCGGCCGTGTACTGCCCACCGGGCATGCCGGGGATCGCCATCGGCGAAACACCGGAAGTGGTCACTGCATAACGCGCGTAGCGCTCGCCGATGTCCTCGAGTGTCTGGCGCCGCCCAATGAACGCCAGATCGGCGGGGCGTTCGATCACCGCGCGGGATTGCCCCAGCGATTGATCCGACAGCACGATGGCCGGTGTCTGCAGCGCTTCGGCGAGGTGCACGGCCCATTGCGTCGTGAACAGGCAATCCGCCACCGAGAGGGGCGCCAGCACCAGGTGCGGTGCATCGCCGTGCAGCCCGTAGAGCGCCATGCCGAGATCGGCCTGCTCCGATTTCGTGGGGATGCCGGTCGAGGGCCCCCCGCGCATGACGTCGACCACTACGATCGGCACTTCCGCGGCCACGGCGAGACCGATGGACTCCAGCATCAGCGCGAGTCCGGGGCCGGAGGTGGCTGTCAGGGACGGCGTGCCCCCGAACGAAGCGCCGATGGCCTGATTTACGGATGCAAGCTCGTCCTCGGCCTGGACCAGGGTGCCGCCGAGCCGGTCCACGCTCGGTGCGAGCCATTCCAGGATTTCCGTCGCCGGCGTGATCGGGTAGGCGGAGACGAACCGCACGCCGCCGCGCACCGCGCCCAGCCCGGTCGCTTCGTTGCCGGTGATCAGCAGTCGCTCGCCGTGGGCTCGAGGCGCGGGCGCCGCCGGCAACTTGATCAGTGGCAGTTCTCGAGCGCATTCCATACCTGCGGTGACGCAGGCGGCGCCGGCATCCATCGCGGCCTGCCCCTTGTCCCGCAGCGTATGCGCGAGCGCCTCGGTGACCTTGTCGCACGGGATACCGATCGCCGCGGCCAGAACACCGAGCGCAACCATGTTCGGGCGCCCCTGCGACATCCCTTTGGCGATGCGCTTCAAGGGCAGCTCACAGTAGCGGGCGGCGTATGCAGCAAGACACTCGGGAAGGGGTCCCGCCTCGGCATCTCCGATCAGCAGGCTGTCGCCGCTGAGCGGGAGCTCCGCGACGAAGCGCTCGAAGTTACGCCAGTCGATCGCCAACAGCAACCGGAAGTCATCGTCGTGGGACTCAACGCGGTTACGGCTGACCCGTAACAGCGTGACCGATTCCCCGCCGCGTATCTGCGGCCCGGCGGACCGCGACAGGTAAGCGTACCATCCGGCACTTGCCGCCGCTTCCAGTAGCACGTTGCCGGCGGTCAGCACACCCGCGCCGCCGCTGCCGGCAAAGGCGATGGATACCGAGTCCGTACTCATCGGTGCGTGTCCCGCTCCACCGTCCGCGACAGCGCGACGCGTTGCGCCGGGGCAAAGCCGCAGTCCGCGAGAAAGCGATTCAACCCGAAATAGCGCCAGTCGACCTCGGTACGCACATTGTCCACACGCAGTGCCTGGAGGTTTACCAGCAACTGAGACATGAGGGCGTGTCCGATTCCCGTCTGTTCGGCAGCGGGATCGACGCCGATAGTATCCAGTACCGCGGTAGCAGAAGTGCGGCCGAACTCACCGTAGTCGACCCGCGCCATGACGAAACCGGCCACCGCCCCATCGCTTTCCGCCACCAGCGACACGCGTATGCCGGTTTCTTCCAGCGCTTCGGTAAACTTTCGCTGCAGGTACGCGCTTCGATTGCGCCCGGTGATATGCGCGTCGATACGCGCCACGGCATCGAAGTCCTCAGCGCGCAGCGATCGCACCGGCACGGTGTCACGAGCCAGGGAAGCATGGTCGTCGCTGCTCGGCGAGCTGTAGTCGAGCTCAGCGGATAGCGTGGATGCGTGCGCTTGCCCTTCTGGCGTGGTCTGTGTGTCTGGTGCGCTCATGCACTACCCCTAGAACGTCACGGGCTCTGTGTCGCGCTCGAGCACCAGGCGCGGCGCCAGCGCAAAACCGCAGCGGGCGAAAAAGCTCACCAGCCCGGACTGGTCCCAGGCTACCTGCGTACGCAGCTCACCGCCGCCCAGCGCGCGAACCGCATCGATCACATGGTCTATCAACGCATGCCCCACGCCCTGCGCCTGCTCCTCGAGCGCCACGCCCACGGCGTCGAGGACCACCGCCGGAGCGTTGCCGCCGAATTCGCCTTGGAGCACGTGGCCGAGCACAAACCCGCTGATCGCCGTGCCGCGGTATGCGCCCAGCGCGACAAACGCCTGCGGGTTTCGCGCCATCGCCTGCCATCGCTTCTCGAAGAAACCGCGCCGCGATGCGTGGGACAGCATCTGGTCGAGCGCGACAACCGCCTCGAAATCGGCAGCGGCCAACGGTTTTATCGCGACCGTGTCGTTGCCGGCTGACTGGTCTGACATGACTTCGGGCCCCCGCATCTCAACCGTGCATTTCCTCGTACTTCGCCTGCAGCTCCTCGGGTGTCTCGACGAAATCGGGATGCTGGACGATACAGTCGGGCTCGCACACCGGTTTACATTGCGGCTCGGCATGCGCGCCCACGCATTCGGTGCACAGCAGCGGATCTATCACGTAGATCGGATCGCCGACTGAAATCGCCTCGTTCGGGCATTCCAGCACGCACGCATCGCAGCCCGTGCAGTCTTCGTTAATCATCAGTGCCATGGTATGTCCTCCTCAGCGTCACGCAGCCGGTCAAGAGGCTTTTGCGAGCCCTCCCGTACGCATCAGTTTCTCGTGGCGGAACGCACCCCACAGCGCAGCGCCGATCGCGCCCGCGTAAGGCGAATCGACATGGCTGCGGGCCGTCAGGGGCAGCTTCTGCTCCACCAGGGCTTCGTTGAGCGCATCGCACAGACCCTCGTCGAGCGCGAGCCCGCCGCTCAGAAACGTCACCCCCGTCTCGGCCTTGACCACGCGCAACAGCTTGGCCAGCCGCCCCGCCATCGAGATGTGAATACCTTTCAGTATGTTCGGCGCGGATATGCCGCGCGACACCATGTTGATCACGTCGGTCTCGGCCAGCACGGCGCAGATGCTTGAAACAGTCTCGGGATTGTCGGCTTGTTTCGACAGGGCACCGATCTCGTCCTGGGCGATACCCAGGTAGCGCGAGATGTTCTCCAGGAACTGCCCGGAACCGGACGCACACTGACTCGTCATCCGGTAGCTCAGCACTTTGCCGCGGCCGTCGATCTTGATAGCGCGACCGTGCAGCGCGCCGATGTCCAGCAGCGAACGCGCCTCGGGCTCGAGGAAGATCGCGCCCCGGGCATGGGTTGTCATGGAATAGAAGTGCCCGGTGCTGAAAGCGATACTCTCGCCTTCGCCGGTCGTCGCGATGTATTCGACCTCGTCGGAGCGAACGCCGGCTTCCTCGAGAACCGCCGCATAGGCAGCTTCAGCGAGCTGCAACGGGTCGCGCTGACGGACTTTCTCGTTGCGGCGCGACAGCCATTTGGACTCACCGTCGAGCACTTCGAACAACACCGCCTTGACCGCGCCGGTGCCTACATCGATGCCGGCCGTGATCGTCATCTCAAGCCTCCCCGGCGCGGCGCGCGAACTCGGCGGCACCCAGCGCACCCGTGTAGATCGACTCCGGATTGATGTTGATCGTCACCTCACCGTAGTTTTCCTTGACCAGCTTCTTCAGCTCCCTGACTGCCGCCTCGTTCTTGGCAACCCCGCCGGTGAACGTGAACTGGTCGCTAACCCCGCCCGAGCGCGAGATGATCGACATGGCGCGCAGGATGATTGCGCGGTGCAGGCCGGCCATGATGTCCTCGCGCTTTTCGCCGAGCGCCAGGCGGTCGCGCAGCTCTGCACCGGCAAACACGGTGCAGGTGGAATTGATACGCACCGTCTTGCTGGCTTTCATCGCCATGGGGCCGAGCTCGTGCAGGCCGAGGTTCATCTCGTCGGCGATGTAGCCGAGGTAGCGGCCGCACCCGGCTGCGCACCGGTCGTTCATCTGGAAGTTAACCACGATGCCGTCGGCATCGACCTGAATACCCTTGGTGTCCTGCCCACCGATATCCAGCACCGTGCGGGTCGCCGGATACATGAGATGTGCGCCGAGGCCGTGGCAGAGAATCTCCGAGCGAATGTGCTCCTTGGGAAACGGCAACCGCACACGGCCGTAACCGGTGCCCACGACATAGGCCTCGTCCAGCTCGACGCCCAGCGCACCGCGGACCGGTTGCTGGATAGCCTCGTTTGCGACACCGGACCCCTGCCCTTCGCGCAAGACACGATCCAGGGCCTGCATGAACTTGCCGTCGAGGTCTTCGCTGGGCGGTCGATTCTCGACCTCGATGATGGACTTGTCGTAGAGGTTGAGCAGGATCTCGTAGTCGATGCCGCCGTCCTTCGCGACCCGTTCGGCAACTTGCATGTATTCAGACCCGGCCAGATCGCGGAAAAAATCCGACTTTCGCTCGACGTCGGGCGCAAACAGACCCGCGAGCTTCTCGCGCAGCGTCTCGAAGATCGCACCCAGCGCCGTGGCTATTTCTTTGCGGCGGCTGGCGAAACGGAGATCGCGGCCGTTCTGGAGGCAGGTCTGCTCGAGATCCTGCAGCTGCTCGAGAAACAGCTCCAGGCGGAAGTTCCGTTCCAGCGCGGCGAGCAGCTCATTCAGACCCTCTTCCAGACCGGGTATGTCCTGCAGCGAGCGCCGGAACAGTGTGAGGCGCGTGCTGACAAACGCCTCCATCTTCGAAACACGGCTCGCAGTGTCGTAATTGGACCGTGAGTTGGTGATGCCGCGTCCGAGCACCTCGCCCTGTCCGTCCATGACCACCGCCTTGGTCGTCGTGGAACCCAGATCGATACCTACGTAGCACTTCATGCGTGTAACCTCAGGCTGCCGCCGTAGTGCCTTTGCGGCGCTGTTCGATCATCTGGAAATAACTTTCCATGCGGTTCTTCACGTTGGCGGCTGAAAAGTAGCGCGGATCGACCAGATCCGTTTCAATGAACGCGGCCGGCTTGCCGGTGCGTTTCTCGATTTCGCGCATCATCAGCAACTGACCGGCGGAGAAACTGTTGCAGCTCTTGATCGAGTTGATCAGCACACCGTCGGCCTTGTACTCGTCTACGTACTTACTTATGAGATCGACGCGCTGCGGCAAGTTGCGGTTCGTGTAGCAGCCCAGGCAGTAGTCGGCCAGCGATTCCAGCGGATGCTCCGGATCGTGACGGAAACCCTGGTCGTACACCCCGCCCACTTTAGTGTAAGTGCTGGCGACAACCACCGCGCCTTCGTCGTAGAACATCTTCCAGAAGTCGCGGAAACTGGTCCAGTTGGGCGGACCCTCGACCACCAGGCGGAATCGCTCCTCGGCCATATCGCCCTCGGGGGTGATGGGTCCCTGGCCGGCGGTAATACGCTGTTCGATCTCGCCGCGCAGGATCCGGTAGTAGTCGACCGCATCCTGGGTACCGCGAAACGCCGTGAAGATCGGTCCGATGTAGTAGACACCGCCGAAGTACGCGTCGATCGGCGAGCGGACATTCTTGGCGCTTTCCAGCACCCACACCAGATTGTCTTCCGCGGCAGCGGACTGCCTGAGGTATTCGCGCAGACGGTCGATGTCGAACTTGACGCCACTGACGCGCTCGAAAGCCGGAATCACGACCTCCTTGAGTTGTTTGACTACATAGTCGCGCATGTTGCGCGTGATCTTGCCGTCGCCCTCGTAGGGCACCTGCAGCATGACGGTTTCGCACCCGTACTCGTGGCGCAGCAGCTCGAACCACTTCATGAATGTGAAACAGCCGGTATAGGAGAGCATCAGCAGGTCGGGCGCCGGCATGGGCTTGCCGTTCGGCGCGAGGTTACCCTTTGACATCATGCCCAGGTCGCACTTGACGTAGGTGCAGACATCCTCGGAGTGCCCGCGCTTCTCCGCGTCCATGATCATCGCACCGCTTTTCTTGCGCATGCCGTTGTTGATGGCGTTGATCTCCGGCAGGTTGTTGAGCATGTCGAAGCACATGATCAACTCGTTGAGATTGCCGGGAACGAACGTTGAGGCCACTTTGCGGCCGGTTTCGGCGGTACTGGTGAGCGCATCGTAGTTTGCTGCGATCATGGCCTTCTGCTTGAGCATCGAGGATTCCTTGACCGCTTCTGTCTGGGTGGTGTCAGCCATTACTCACTCCACAACTTGATGGAATCGGCGAAAGTACCGGCCTGCTCGCGAATCGGTTGCATCTGGCCTGAGTTCTCGGCGTACTTGAACGAGATGGAGGGAATGTCGTGCTCGGCCATGCGGTCGGCCAGCATGGGTCGCTCCAGCAGCGCGGGATCGCAAAAGCTCGGGGCCGCGAAA
>JAHELT010000012.1 GCA_024644045.1 Chromatiales bacterium
TGGGGCTACTACAATCGGGTGGTGGACGACGACCTGCTGGTCGATGAAGCGCTCTCGCTCGGGCAACGGCTGGCTGACGGTCCGACGTTTGCGCACATGATCACCAAGACGCAGCTCAATAAGGAATGGTCGATGGGCCTGGAGCAGGCCATCGAGGCCGAGGCGCAGGCGCAGGCGATCTGCATGCAGACCGCGGATTTCGAGCGCGCCTACCGGGCTTTTATCGGCAAGGAAAAACCGCGCTTCGGTGGCGACTGATGGCGGACCGACGGTTCCTCGACTGGCCTTTCTTCGAACCCCGGCACCGCGAGCTTGCATCGGCCTTGAACGCCTGGTCCGAGACACACCTCCCGGTCGATCACACCGATGTGGATGCGGCCTGCCGCGGGCTGGTGCAGCGGCTGGGCGAGGACGGCTGGCTCGCGCATTCCGCGGTCGATCCAGACAAGCCTGGTGCGATTGACGTGCGCAGCCTGTGCCTGATCCGCGAGACCCTCGCACGCCACGACGGCCTGGCGGACTTCAGTTTTGCCATGCAGGGGCTCGGCGCTGGTGCGCTCTCACTGTTTGGAACGCCCGAGCAGCAGGAACTCTTGCGGCGCACGCGCAGCGGTCAGGCGATCGCAGCGTTCGCGCTTTCCGAGGCGCGCTCCGGGTCCGATGTCGCCAACATCGAAACCAGCGCCCGTGCCGAGGCGGACGGCTATGTGCTGAACGGCGAAAAGATGTGGATCTCCAACGGCGGTATTGCCGACCTGTACGTAGTGTTTGCGCGCACCGGCGAGGCGCCCGGTGCGAAAGGCATCTCCGCGTTCATCGTCACCGGCGACAACCCGGGTCTGGAGATCGCCGAGCGCATCGAAGTGATCGCACCGCACCCGCTCGCACGCCTGCGGTTCAACGACTGCCGCATCCCGCGTGAGGCGCTGATCGGCGAGGCCGGTCACGGGTTCAAGGTCGGCATGGCTACGCTCGACGTTTTCCGCGCAACCGTGGGAGCGGCCGCGCTCGGGTTTGCGCGCCGCGCCCTCGATGAAACGGTGGCGCGCGCCCGTGAGCGGGAACTGTTCGGCGCCACGCTGGCCGACCTGCAGTTGGTGCAGGGCCACGTCGCCGACATGGCCGTTGCGATTGATGCGGCCGCGCTGCTGGTTTACCGGGCCGCCTGGGTCAAGGATGCGGGTGCGCCGCGCGTCTCGCGCGAGGCGGCCATGGCCAAGCTGTTCGCGACCGAGCAGGCCCAGCGGGTGATCGACAAGGCGGTGCAGATTCACGGCGGCGACGGCGTGCGCAGGGGCTGCGTGGTCGAGTCGCTCTACCGCGAGATTCGCGCCCTGCGTATTTACGAGGGCGCCTCAGACGTTCAGAAAGTGATTATTGCGCGCGATGCGCTGGCGCAGTGACAGCAGCGCGCCCCGGTAGCGCGCGCGAACGAAACGGGGAGATTGCACCATGCTGGGACCAAGTGCACACGAAGACACGTTTGCCCGGGATAATCTGCCGCGGCCGGATCAGTGGCCGGATATGCTGCTGGAACGGCCGGAGTACGACTACCCGGAGTACCTCAACGCCGCGGTCGAGCTGACCGACCGCATGGTCGAGGCGGGGTTCGGCGACCATGACGCGCTGATCGGCAACGGGCGCCGGCGCACTTACAAGGAGCTCGCGGACTGGACCAACCGCCTGGCGCACGCGCTGGTCGAGGACTACGGCGTCCGTCCCGGCAACCGCGTGCTGATCCGCTCAGGCAACAACCCCGCGATGGTGGCCGCCTGGCTGGCGGCGACCAAGGCGGGTGCGGTGGTCGTCAACACGATGCCGATGCTACGCGCCGGGGAGCTCAGCAAGATCGTCGACAAGGCGCAGGTCAGTCTTGCGCTGTGCGACAGCCGCATGGCCGACGAGCTGGTGGCCTGCGCCAAGGACAGCCGCTACCTGAACAAGGTGGTGAGCTTCGACGGCACCAGCAACCACGACGCGGAGCTCGACCGCATCGCACTCGGCAAGCCGGTACGCTTCGATGCCGTCGCCACCGGGCGCGACGACGTCGCGCTGCTCGGCTTCACCTCCGGCACCACCGGCCAGCCCAAGGCCACGATGCATTTCCACCGCGACCTGATGATCATCGCCGACGGCTATGCGAAATCCGTGCTCGGGGTCACGCCGGACGATGTGTTCATCGGCTCGCCGCCGCTGGCGTTCACCTTCGGCCTGGGCGGGCTCGCCGTGTTTCCGTTGCGCTTCGGGGCGACCGCGACGCTGCTCGAGGACGCATCGCCCGTGAACATGGTCGAGATCATCGAGACCTACAAGGCGACGATCTGTTTCACGGCGCCGACCGCCTACCGCATCATGATGGCGGCGATGGACCAGGGCGCGGATCTTTCCAGTCTGCGTATCGCGGTGTCCGCTGGGGAGACCTTGCCCGCGCCGGTGTTCGAGCAGTGGACGAAAAAGACCGGCGTGCCCATCCTCGACGGCATCGGCGCGACCGAGATGCTGCACATTTTTATCTCGAACACGCTGGATGAGGCGCAGCCCGGGGCAACCGGGCGGCCGATAGCGGGTTACGAGGCGAAAGTCGTCGACGACAAGATGCGCGAGGTCGGCGCGGGCGAGATCGGCAAACTGGCGGTGCGCGGGCCCACCGGCTGCCGCTACCTGGCCGACGAGCGCCAGAAGCGCTACGTGCGCGACGGTTGGAACCTGACCGGCGATACGTTCAGGGTCGATGCGGACGGGATCTTTCATTTCGTCGCGCGCACCGACGACATGATCATCTCGTCGGGGTACAACATCGCGGGGCCTGAAGTCGAGCATGCTCTGCTGCGCCATGAGGCGGTGGCCGAGTGCGCCGTGGTCGGCGTCCCCGACGAGGAGCGCGGGGAGATCGTCAAAGCGTTCGTGGTGCTGAAACCCGATGTGGAAGCCTCCGACGCGCTTGCCAAGGTACTGCAGGAGCACGTGAAAGCGACCATCGCCCCGTACAAGTATCCACGCGCCGTGGCCTGGATCGGCGCGCTGCCCAAGACCGCGACCGGCAAGCTGCAGCGCTTCAAACTGAAGCAAGGTGAGAAATAATGGTGCACGAGACGCTCAATCCCAGCCACTGGAAACGGCCCACCGGGTATTCGAACGCGGTGGTTGCACGGGGACGGCTGGTGTTCGTTGCGGGCCAGATCGGCTGGAACGCCGAGGAGGTGTTCGAGACCGACGCGTTCCAGGGGCAGGTGCGCCAGGCCCTGACCAACGTACGTGAAGCACTGGCGGCTGCGGGTGCGGCTCCGGAACATCTGGTGAGGCTGACGTGGTATGTGACAGACAAGCGCCGTTACCTGGCGGAGCTCGCTGAGATCGGGCAGGCCTATCGCGAGGTCATCGGCCGCGTGTTTCCTGCGATGGCCCTGATACCGGTGCCCGAGCTGCTCGAAGACCGCGCGCTGGTCGAGATAGAGGCGACCGCGGTCGTGCCCGATTGAAAGCGTCCGCAAGAAAACCACTCACCCCCGCCCCTCTCCCGGTGGGCGAGGGGAGAAAGAAACGCCCTTCTCCCTGTAAGAAGGGTGGGGACGAGGCGTAGCGTTGTACCAATGACTGTCCGCGAAAACGGTGACGAAGTGCTCGATCGGGCGCTGCTGAATGCCATCGTGGACTTCACGCTTACCCACCCGCACAGTGACGTGCAGCGTTTCCGCGATGCGGTGAACAACTGGGGGAGCACCTGGCATCCGGTCGAGCCGGTGCTGCTGCCGGCGACACGGTTTCTCGAGCGGACCCTGAGCCTCGCCGATGCCGGGACGAGGCCGCTCATCGAGGGGTTCATCACACAGCGCGCGCGGCTGCACTGGGAGCAGAGCTACCGGCGCAAAGACAACGTGGTGAGCGACGACATGTTGAACGGGTACGGGTTCGCGGAGATTCTCGGCCAGCGCGGGCCGTTCGTCAGCGAGCGGGTGCGCAGCGGCCTGGGCGTCTGGGGGCCGTCGATCACCTATCCGATTCACTGGCACGAGGCCGAGGAGATCTACGTCGTGATGGGCGGCTCGGCGGACTTCACGGTCGGTGATGCGCCGAGTGTGCGCAAACGTGCGGGGGAGGTGGTCTACGTTCCTTCGGGCACGCCGCACGGCTTCCAGACGACCGATGAACCGCTCGCCGTGTTCTATCTGTGGCAGGCGGGCGCGTTGCGGGAAATCTCTACCTTCGCTTGATGCCGGACGCACGGCACGGGAGGCGTACTCATGAAACCGGCATTCAGGCCCGGAAAAAACATCGCGATGAAAGTGCCGGCCCACGAGTACGACAACACCGTTGCGTTCTACCGGGACGTGCTCGGGTTCAAGCCGAAATCGGCGGGCTCACCGGATGCGTTTGAATCAATCGCCTTCGAGTTCGGTGACAAGAACCTGTGGATTGACAGGATCGCCGGGCTGAGTCAGGCCGAGGTGTGGCTCGAGATCGAAACGGACGACCGTGAGGCGGCGGCGGATTATCTGGCCGGCATGGGCTGTACCCGGCGGGACGAGATCGAGCCCCTGCCCGAGGCCTTTTCGGGATTCTGGATCAGCAACCCGGCCAACATCATTCATCTGGTGGTGGCTCAGGCGAAATCTGACGGGCGCCGACGATGAAAGGCGAGTGCAGCTGCGGATCGGTCCGCTACGCGCTTGGCGCCGCGGTGCAGGGCGTGTACTACTGCCATTGCCGTGACTGCCAGCGGCTCAGTGGCAGCGCGTACCACGTGCTCGGCATCGTACCGCGCGCGTCACTGCAGGTCGCATCGGGGCAGCTGTCGAGCTACACGAAAACCGCTGACAGCGGCCATGCCATGGTGCGGGAGTTCTGCACGGCCTGCGGGACACCGCTGTTTCTGAAAGGTACACGCTTTCCCGAGATCGTCATGTTCACGGTCAGTTCGCTCGACGATCCCGAGGCGATCCGGCCCGGCTTCCAGATCTGGACCGCGAGTCAACGGTCGTGGTCGAGAATCCACGCCGATGTGCAGAGCTTTAAGCGCGGTGCCCTGGATGAGCAGGGTGAGTCACCATAGATCGCCGGCCCTGCAACGCAGAACCGTGAAGCGCCGTGTCGTTTGATCACTGGTGGTTGAGCGGCTTCCTCACGCCCGAGGATGAAGCCCGCTTTGCGCCGCAGTTTGCCGCGGCGGTAGAAAAGGCCGTCATGTCGCCGGAAGGCGCAGCCGCGGCGCGCTGAGTGGTACAACCGCTTCGTCCGGGCGTTCAACCTGCCCGGGTTCGCTGAGCTGGGTGTCGAAATGGCAAACTTTCTCAACGCAGAAACGTGTTATCGTTTCATCTCCGTCAGACGCTGCACGCCAGGCGCATTGCTGTGGCACGCGATCGGCTGCGAGCGTGCCTCGCGCATGCCGGGGATCTTCGGGAACGTTTTTCTCACCGCCGGGCAGGTTTCCGACGCGCTGAAGCAAGCCGAGGCGGCGTTGGCCGGCCTGGTGCTCGAGGACGCGCTCGCCAGGGGCTGCGCGCTGGCGGGTCACAGCAACGACCAGCAAAAGGTACGCGAGGTGATCGGCCACCTTCCGGATGGCTTGCGACGCGCGCTCGAGCTGCGCAAGGGCTTCATGGCCGTCGGGTTGGCGCAGCTGTGAGCGCAAGCCATGCGTTCGATGTACGCGAACCGGTGTCATGCGCGCATCCCTGCACCGTTGCCCCAACCGAGCATCAGGAGTAGCAACAATGCCCACCGTCGTTGCACTGTCGACCCCAAGCGAAGTGCTCGAGAAAGCACGCGCGCGGTACGACCGGACCGGTTCGGAGCTGTTCCTGTCGCTGGCGGTCTACGACGATCTGGGCGTCGAGGATGTCGCGGTCATTACCGGCGCGGTGGCCGGCGACTTCGCGCCGCTCCGCATCCGGGTGCACGGCATCGGCACGTTCATGGGCGAGCACTACGTCCTGTACGCCGCGGCCCTGATGGCGCCGGAGCTTGCCGAGCTGCACCGCGTGCTGCACCGCGAGCTGCATCTCGTCGGCCCCTCCCGGCCCAACTACCTGCCGGGCCGCTGGGTCCCGCACATTACACTGGCGACCGTGAGCACGGCGGCCAAAGCGGCATCCGCCTACACCCAGTTGTTGGAAGTGCCGGTCACCGGGCTGTACCCTGCCCGCGAGTTGGTGGTGGTGTCGGGTCCACCGCCTACCGTCGAGGAACGTTACCAGCTGAGCGGCGTCACCGGTTGAGCCCCGGGGCGGCGCGCCGGAGCAATGAGCATGAGCGCGTTTCAACCGATTCACGGGCAGTGCGAGTGTGCCCGCGTGCGCTACCGGGTGGTGGGCCCCGCCGAGGAGTTGTATCACTGCCATTGTTTGCGGTGCCGGCGCCTGCACGGCGCATTGTTCGCCACGTTTGCGGTCGTGGCGCGAGAGCACCTCGTGATCGAGCGCGGCAGTGGTGCGCTGTCCACCTACACGAGTCCGCACGGTGAGTGGCACTTCTGCCGCCACTGCGGCTGTCACCTGCTCGTCGACAGTGACAAGCGTCCGGACGCCGTGTGGTACATGGCGGCGACGCTCGACGGTGACGCCAGCCCGGGACACCCCCAGGACACCGAGAAACATATCTTCGTCGCGTCGAAGTCCGCGCTTGCAACCATTACCGATTCGCTTCCGCAGTACGCGGGGTATGCGCCGGAGGGCGAGGCGGGTTCCTCGAAAGAACCTTGAGTCACCGAGCCGTGCCGCGGTGTGGGCGATGGCGGGTCCGCTGGCGTATAGTCGCTCTGCTGACGGGGCTCGCGTGCAGCGCTCCGGGTGCAGGAACCGAAGCTGATGACGCCTGTCTGTCCGCCCTGCAGGGAATCGCGGCCGGCATCGAACGCCTAAAAAACCGGTACCCGCAACTGGCGGCGTTCAGCTGCCGCGAGCACTGCGACGGGGATCGACTGACCATCGACTATGGCTACCGAACGCACGTACCGACACACAGCGGCGGGTGGACCGCCGGGGTGCCCAACCCGGATGACGACGGCGTCTGGTTTTACATCGATTTTCACGACCCCGCCTCGCAGCGGCAGATTCACACGCAGCCCGTGGTGCCGCGTTACCGCTACCGGGACAAGCGCGTCATGTTTCTGATCCTGGAAGGGCCACGCACGGACGGCATCAGCGGCGCGCTCGTGCAGATCCTTCGCGACAATGGCGTCGCGACCGGCACCTCGCCGTAGCCGAGCGCCGCTCGCGAGCGTGTAGCACCGTGAATCGCGACCAGGCAGAACAGTTGCGAAAGGACGATCGCCACTGGTGGCTGGGGATTGTCTACCGCTGCAAGGACGATCCGCGCATCATCGTGCGCAACCGCTGGCGCTTCGGCTGGACCTGGAACTTCGCCAATCCTTACGTGCTCATCGTGTTGCCGCTGTGCGTCGCGTTCTTCCTGGCACCGATTCTGGTGATCGCACCGGCGGTCGGCGCGGGTCGCGGCGAACTCATGGCGATGTACGGTGTGGTGTTTCTGGTTCTGATCGGCTTCGCGCATTTCTCGGCGTCTGGGCCGAGATAGCCGGTCGAGGAAGGAAAATGAAGCTGAATCAACGAGCGCGATGCGTCAGCCGGACAACTGGTTTGAAATGAGCGCGCCGGTCACAATCCGTGTGCTCGGCCCCGGTGATGCGTCGTTGCTCGACAACGTGGCGGTGGACGTATTCGACAACGCGATCGACCCGCAACTGACCGAAGAATTTTTGGCCGACCCGCGGCACCACCTTGTCGTCGCGCTGCGTGACGGTCAGGTGGTCGGCATGGCCTCCGGCGTTCACTATGTTCACCCCGACAAGCTGCCCGAGTTCTGGGTGAACGAAATCGGGGTGGCACCGGCGCACCAGCGACAGGGCATAGGACGTCTGCTCATGACCGCGTTGTTTTCGCGCGCCCGGCAATTCGGCTGCGAGGGTGCCTGGCTCGGCACCGAAGTCGACAACGTCGCTGCGCGCCGTCTTTATGCCGCCGTCGGCGGCAAGGAAACACCGATCGTGTACGTCACCTTTGCACTGGGGGACGCCTGAGCGCATCAAGCTGCGCTGCGCGACGCTTAGCCCTGCTGTGTAGACGCTGAGCTGGTGCTGAGCCGGGGCTGCTCGTCCTTGCCGTCGTCCGCGGTCAGCCCTTTGACGAGCAGCACCGAGAGCAGCAGACACAGGATCGATTTTCTCGTCCATTCCTTCATACCGATAAACTCCATGTACCGGGCAATCCTCCCGGCACCGCCGCCCCGGGGGCAGCGGCACGGGCGTCAATCCCTCGTGAGATCAGCTCAGGACGTGCGCCGCGTGGCCGGGACCAGCTGCCGCAGTGCGGCCACGAGTTGTTGCAGGCGCTTGCCGAGCCACTGCCCGCGGCCGACCCAGCGGCGGTCGCGCCCGGACACGGGCTCATCGATGTAGCGGGTGGCCGCGTGCCGGTCGGACTCGGCCGCCGCTATGAAGGCCTCGAACTGCCACAGGTAGGGGCTCAGCGGCGTGCGTGAGAGGTTGTTCGGATTGCGTTTCATGACGGTACTCCCTTTGGTTCAGACCATCCTTCGAGCAGGGCGCTCGATCGGCCGTATTACCGGCCTGTCGTTCGCTCATTCTCTTCAAACCGCCAGGCAATGCAGTGCTTTATGGGTACCTGGCCGCTGTGAAAAATTCCCCGGATATCCGTCTGGGTGCAAGACAGGTGTGTGCGCTGCTGAGGTGCATTGTAGGCGTCTGGCCCCTGGCGTAAATTGGACATTGGTCGTAAGACCATGGTCGAAGAGGCCCCGGCGATCGGCTATGCTCTAATGGTCTCCGCAGCGATTCATCATCAAAACCTGGCAGAGTGACATGAAGATCCTGCTCGCCGATGACCACGCGCTGTTCCGAGAGGGCATGCGCCACGTGCTCGCGCAACTGGATGAAAACGTCGAGATCGTCGAGGCCGGCGACTGTGCGCAGACGCTGGCGGCGATCGGCGCCCAGGCGGACTTCACGCTGGTGCTGCTCGATCTGGACATGCCGGGCGAGGGCGGGTTTGCCGCGCTCGACACGTTGTCTGAGCAGCACGCCGCCCTGCCGATCGTGGTGCTCTCGGGCTCCGAGGAGCGCAAGGACATGCGCCGCGCGCTCGATAGCGGCGCGATGGGCTTCATACCCAAGTCGGCCACTGCACCCGTAATGCTGAGCGCGTTGCGGCTCGTGCTCGCCGGCGGTGTCTACGTGCCGCCCGCGCTGCTCGGCGGCAACACCGGCGAGGTGGCCAAGTCCGCGCCCGAGCTCACGCCGCGCCAGCTCGAAGTCCTGGACAAGATGACCGAGGGCAAGCCGAACAAGATCATTGCCGCCGAGCTGGGATTGACCGAAGCCACCGTCAAGGCGCATGTCACCGCCGTGCTGAAAACCCTCAACGTCACCAACCGCACGCAGGCGGTGCGCGCCGGTGAGCGCGCGCGCCCGAAAACCGGCAACCGCTGAGCGCTACGCCGGCGGAGCGGGCTTGCGTTTGCGCGCGTTGCGCAGGAATGCGCGCAGCATCGCCGGCTGCACCGGTTTGTGCACGAGCTGATAGCCGCTCGCGCGCACCTCACGCAACCGGTCCGCGGCGGTGTCGCCGGTGACGATCAGCGCCGGGATGCCGGGCCTGCATTCGCGGCGCAGCCGCTCGATGGCCTGCATGCCGTTGCGCCCGTCGCGCAAGCGGTAGTCCACGATCAGCGCATCGGGAAAGTGCCCCGAGGCTCGCACCACGCCCACCGCTTCCTCCTCGGACCCCGCCAGGCTCACCTCGCACCCCCACAGCTCGAGCAGCGCCCGCATCCCCTCGCGGCCGCCGACCTCATCGTCGATCACCATGGCCCGCAGCCCGACCAGGTCGCTCAGCACCGCGTCCGCCCACGGCACCTCGTCGCCGGCGGCCACGGCCGGATCGCCCGGCGGCACCGTGATCGAGAAGCACGAGCCCTTGCCGGGCACCGAGTGCAACCCGATCGCGTGGTCCAGCAGGCGCGCCATGCGCTCCACGATGGCAAGCCCGAGGCCCAGCCCCTTGGCGCGGTCGCGTTCGGCATTGTCGAGCTGGTGGAACTCGTCGAAGATCTCCTGCTGGCGTGCGTGGGGAATGCCGATGCCGGTGTCGACCACATCGATGCGCACGCTCTCGTCGCGCCGCACGCAATGGATCTTGACCCCGCCGTGGTGCGTGTAGCGGATCGCGTTGGAGACGAAGTTACGCAGGATACGCTCCAGCAGGGTCGCATCGCTGTGCACTACCAGGTTGCAGGTACCGACCTGCAGGGCCAGGCCCTTGGCCTGCGCCTCGGGGGTGAAGTCGTTCGCCAGGCGCTCGGTGAGCACGCTGAGATCGAAGTGGTCGATCTCCGGCTGCAGCACGCCAGCGTCCAGGCGCGAGATGTCCAGCAGCGCGTTGAACAGCTCCTCCATCGCGCCCACCGAGGTCTTGATGTTGTCGACGATCCGGCGCTGCGCCCCGCGTCGGGTCAACTGATCGAGCGCCGAGGTGAACAGCATCAGCGCGTGCAGGGGCTGGCGCAGATCGTGGCTGGCGGCGGCGAGAAACTTCGATTTCGCCACGCTGGCCTGCTCCGCCTGGGTCTTCTGCAACCGCAGCTGCTCCAGCAGATCGTCGTTCTCGACCTGCAGTCGCACCATGTTCAGCAGCCGCCGCGCCGGCTCGCGCGCCGAAATCAGGTACATCGTGACGAACAGCATCGTCACCATCGCCGCTGCGGTGTGGATCGCGGTGCCCTGCACCAGCAGCACCACGGTGATGGGCAGCATCGCGAGCGGGAAGAAGCTGTAGAACTGCGGCAGGTAGACCGAGGAGGACAGCGACCCCGTGCCGAGCCCGATCAGCAGCAGCAGCAGGAGCATCTGGTGCTCCAGCGACTCGTACGGAAACAGCAGCACACCGCCGGCGCCCCACAGCAGGCCGACGACCAGCCCCGAGACCATCACGTAGCGCTGCCACAGCGGGTGCGACTGCCCGGCCGCCTGGTGGTGAAACAGGTTCACCAGCGCCGCGCAACCGGCCAGTACCGCCGTCAGCGCCACGTACCACGTTACCAGCCGCGGCAGCGGCACGACTTCCCACAGGACGGCAGTCACCGCGGTGGCGACCACGAAATGGATCGCGAGCCGGTAGGGTGAGAACTGGAAATGGATCTTCAGCTGCTGGCTGCGGATCTCGTGCTCGCGCGGATGCATTGCCGCCGGAAGCGGTAGTGCGTGGGTAGCCATGTCAAACTCCTCGTCCGCAGCCTCGCCGGGCGCCGACGCTGTCGATCCGTGGTCCGCGGGCAGGAAAGCAACGCCCACAAACCCGTCGATCCGACGCTGTGCGCCGCCGATCGCCGGCGCGCCCTTGTTCCTTCGCGCGCTGTCCGGTAACCGTATCATGACAGAGGCCGGCCGCCGCCCGTATGCAGCACGTCACGCCCGGCCCGTGCAATATTCACGGCGGGGAGGCGACAAACTACTGTCGTCTCCGGCGTATGCAACGGACAGGGCTTGGGCGTACTGGGGTGCTCCACGGTCAGGCGGCTGACAATCACTACGCATGCGGGCGCCCCTGCCGCGGCGCTGGGCCGCGATGGCCCATCCGTGCATTGTTCATGCCGCGGCCCTGTTGGATAATCCGGGGATGCGTTCGGAGATCGTGCGTCAGATGAAAGCGGCCCGCTGCATCAGCCGCCAGGATTACGAGCAGGCGCTCGTGCACCTGCGCGCGATCAAGAAGACGGTGGGCCCCGACCCGCACACGCTGGCCACGATGGCGATGTGCTACGAGCGCGTGGGCGATCCGCAGTCCGCCATCAAGGCTGCGGAGGAAGCGCTGGCCATCGACAGCGGGCATTTCGCCAGCCTGCAGCGGCTGGCGCGGATCCACCTGGGCCTCGAAGACTACGCGAAGGCGAAGGACTTCGTGCAGCGTGCGCTGGAGCACTATCCGGCGCCGCTGCCGCCACCGCCGCGCGTGTATTTCTGGCTGCTGCGGCTGCTCCGCGTGTTCCCCCGGGTACGGCGGGTCGAGCAAACGGTCAGGCAGGACCTCCTCAACCCGAACCGCAACAACGAGCAGTGGTTCGGTTGGGCCCAGCACTATCTCGCGTGGTACGAGCGGGAGTTCGAAGAAAAAGCGACGTACACCGTTCACTGAGGCACAGGGAGTACGGCCGGGTGCGGACCGGGCGCAGGGCAGGCGATGGCAACGACGCGCATTGGACAAATTGGCCGGTAACGGGCTGCGCGGCTGGGGCGCCGCCAAGGCCAATTGTTTCGGACGGCAGGGATGGCGTTGCGGCCGCGGTCGACGACTGATGTGCGTGAGGACTACTGGCACGAGGTACGCAAGCTGCCCGAGAATGCGCATATGACAAGGTTCCGTGCGATAGGCAAGCACTTGGCAGCATGAGCAAGCAGCAGCAACCGCTGGACTGGGAACGGGTCGAGGCGCTCCTCAGCGCCCGCCTGGCCTCGGTCGAGGAGGAAATACGGCACTACCCGGCGCCGATCCCCGCGTGCGATGCGCAGTTCAACTACCTGCTGGAGCAGCGATCGCAGATCCCGCAGGCGATCGCCCGGCTGCGCGACATCATGCAGCAGCCGGCGGGCATGCCTCAAAGACAGCAGGCACTCGCTGCGTTCGTATCGGCCTGTCCCTTCGTCGACGCTGCCGCATTGTCGCGCGAACCGGTCGCGGGCTGAGAACAGGCAACCTGTAGCCGAACGGTATGGCGTCCCCCGACATACGAACCAACCGCGATCTGTATCTCGCCATCGCCGCGCTCGTCGAGGAAAAGGAAACCTGCGAGCGCTCACTCGAAGCCTACCTGCGGGCGCTGCTCCCGGCGGGCGAACGCTTCGCCAGCCACGAATCGATCAGCATCGACGCTTTCTTCGCGCTGCTCACCGCCGCGTTCACGGAGCAGATGCACCCGTTCGACGACCAGTGGCGCACACAGTATGACGAGCTACCGAACGAAGCGCCCGGTTTCGACGGCTGGCGCGCCACCCTGATCCGCCAGATCGTCGACCTGCACGAAATGGAAGAGAGCGGCGTGCTCGAAGCCCGGTTCCGCAGTTTCGGCGTCGATTCCCCGCGCAACTCACGCTGGTACAACTTCGACCCACCCGGCTATCTCGAATCCGCACTCGCCGGCGCGTTCGGCCGCTGGGAACCCGGCGCGGCAACCCGCCGCCGGCTGGTCCCGGGCAACGTCGCCGTGCGCCGGGACGACGGCTCGATCACCGACGCCGACCCGCGCGACCTCCTGCGCCCGCAAACCGAAATGCCCGCGATCACCTGGAACCAGTTCAAGGACTTTGTGTACTGCGGGCAGACTTACGAGTGAAGCGGAACAACGAAAGTAATACTTTTCGAGCGCCAGTGGTGTCCAGCGAATTGCTGCCCGTGACGTCCTCCCCAAACTGAGCCCACAGCGAATCTAGGAATTTTCACGTCAGGCAGCCTTCTCGAGTTGAGAGCGGTATTCAACTGGTGTGAGGTAACCGATGCCGCTGTGCGGACGTTCTTCGTTGTAGTGCGCACGCCAGCGATCAACAATCTGCCGTGCATGGTAGAGCGATGAGAAGACGCTCTCGTTCAAGCGTGCCGCTACTCTTACCGGCGAGATCCAGTACGCACCAGGAAACCAAGTGCCCGTAACAGTCGTGACAAAGGCCTGCGCTTTAGCGATGTTCGAAGAACAGTATTTTCGGACCAACCGCGAACAGAGAAGTATCTTAGTCAAGTTGATTCACAGTTGGAAGAGAAGCAATTGAAGAAGGGCTGAAAGGAAAACGATGGCCGGGAGTGATACGTTCGATACTACGACAATCAATTAACCATCACAGATATCCAATAATGAATAGGCTCAACGCGCTTGGTCACATCATACTCGACGAGGCGATTTCACCGCGACGTTTCGACGAAGAATGTAGACAATGGTTGGAGGAGTTAGTTGAGAACGAGGAACGATACAATGCGCCATTTCACTACCCACCATTACAGGTGGGTTTGGCGGCGTCAATGCTGTGGTTTGAGTGCCGTCAGTCATCCACGCTTCAGCAAATAGCAGAGGATCGACTCGTAGCTAGCGAACAAATGTATACAAAGAAGGGCAAGTACTACTCGCGTATAAGAAACATGTACTACCTTTATAACGATTTTAACGATAGAGTCGTGCACTATAACCAGGCGGTACAGATGGCAGCCGCCGATTTATCTGGTTTGTTGCTAAGTGCCATCAGAGCGAATGATCTTAAGATCACCAACCAGTAATAGTCTGAATAGAATGTTATCGACCAGCATTTTCTTCAGCCAGCTCTGCACCGCCGAACAAACCACTTCGGGCCGATATCGCTGCGTAGACAACCCGGTCGCCCGTGCTCTTGGAACAGCTGATCGAGAATACGCAACACATCGCTGGCGGTCAGGTTGCGCGCCGGGGCAGATCGCGATGCCCTGACGGGAGAACTCATCGACCACCGCCAGGCACTTCAGCGTGCGACCGTCGATTGTCTGATCAAAGACAAAATCGTAGCCCCACACATGGTTTGGGTAGTGGGCGCGTCTTACCCAGTTCGTCGTCGTTCCCAATACGCGCTTTCTTCGGCGCGTTCGCTCCACTTTCAGTAACCGCCAGACTTTAGCTGAGAGTGCTACTGATAAAGGGGAGACGTCGCGGGAGCCCTGTTTCCCAGAACGCCTCGAAGTGCACGCGCAGGCTGCCGAGTGCGTTACGGTCGGCGCGGTAGTAGCGGGTTGTACCGCTCACGTGCACTTGCACCGACTCGCGCAGCACGCGCAGATGCCGCGACACGGCCGGGCGCGAGATGGCGAAATGGTTGGCGATCTCGCCGGCAGCGACTTTCTGCGACCACACGCGTATGAGGATCGCGCGGCGCGTGGGGTCGGCCAGTGCGCGGAACTGTTCATCGACCTCGGAACTGGTCATCAGTATTTAACGGATCTGTTACGTAACGTACATGTTACACAAAACGAATCTGTCAACTGTTGATCGGGGCGGTCGGGCCGCGGTTGGGCGTTTGCGGTGCGATCGTCGCGCAGTTCGCCGCGGTTTGGCTGCCAATGGCAGAAAAACTGTAAAGCTTTCCGTCACTTACTGGCATTACCGCGATTCCTGTTGTAGACGTACACGTGTCCCCTGCGATTTTTCTCGAACCATGAAGGAGGTCGCCATGTTCTCTGCTCAGATTTCGCGCTCGCTGGCCTGGATGGCAGTGCCGCTGCTCGGTTTCACGCTCACCGCCTGCGACGGCGGGGGCCCCGGGCAGCTCGATGCGGAGGTCAATCAAACCACCACGGACATGCTCACCGTACACGCCACTGCATCGGGTGAGGCGACCCCGGGACTGCGGGTGATGCTCTCCGCCGACGTCGAAGACGGCGGCGCTGACGTGCGTTACCAATGGTCGCAGACCGGCGGGCCCGCGGTTGAGCTTGAAGGTCCGGACAGTGCCGTTACGCAGTTCCGGGTGCCGCCTGTGAATGAAGACGTCGAGCTAGACTTCACCGTAGAGGCGACGGATGCCGCCGGCCATTCCGGAAGCTACGCGCTGCGTGTCACGGTCGAGGCGCTCACCATGGAGACGCTGCACGTCGTTGAGCGCCAGGTGACTGACCAGTTCGTGGTGTTCCGTGCGGACAAAGACATCAACGAACGGTTCGAGCTGTACCTCGCGACGCTCGACGGTGAGAGCGTCGTACGGCTCAACGATCCGCCGCCGGTGCCCGGCGGTGGTGTTTTCCTGTTTCGTATTTCGCCTGACCGGGAACATGTGGCGTACTGGGGCGATCAAGACACCGACAATGTTTTCGAACTCTACACCGCGCGTATCGACGGGGGCGGCGTGAGCAAGATTAACGGGCCGTTGGTTTCCGGGGGTAGTGTACGCAGTGATTTTGTCTGGTCACCCGACAGCAATGCTCTGGCTTATAGCGCTGACCAGCGCACAGCTGGTGTTTTCGAGGTGTTCGTGAGCGCTGCCGACGGCAGCGGCAACGTCCGGGTATCGGGCGACCTGGTGTTGGGGGGCGGCGCGTTCGTGCCCGTCTGGAACCCCGACAGCGATGCTATCGCGTATGGCGCCGATCAGAACACCGATAACGTGTTCGAGCTGTTCGTGAGCAGCGCCGATGGCCGCGACAACGTACGGGTCTCGGGCCCGATGGTGCCGAACGGGGATGTGCGGTTCGATTACGCGTGGTCGCCGGACGGGCAGTACCTTGCGTATCGGGCCAACCAGTTGGACCGCTTCAGGTTAGAGCTCTTCACCAGCACCCCGGACGGCAGCGGGAATACACGCGTCTCGCCGCCGCTGGTCACCGACGGGTCAGTGGACACGTTCGCCTGGTCGCCGGACGGTTCACGCATCGGCTACCAGGGCGATGTCGTGATCAACGACCGGTTCGAGCTGTTTACCGTGTTTCCCGACGGGACGGGTAACGTCAGGGTCTCGGCGGTCCCGGTCGACGGCGATGTGAGCGGATTGTTTCAGTGGGCCCCGGACAGCTCGGCGATCGCCTACACTGCCGACCAGCTGGCCGACGGCGTGCTCGAGCTGTTTGTCAGCGGGCCCGACGGCAGCGGTAACCGGCGGGTATCCGGGCCGCTGGTGGCCGACGGCCAGGTTTTCCAGTTTTCGTGGTCGCCGGACAGTGCGCACCTCTCTTACCTGGCCACGCAAAATGCCAGTGACCTCTTCGAGTTGTTTGTCAGCGCCCCGGATGGCAGCAGCACTGTGCAGGTGTCGGGGCCCCTGGTCACAGGCGGAGACGTCAGTTTCAATTCGTTGTGGTCGCCGGATAGTCAGTGGCTGGCCTACCTTGCTGACCAGAACCAGGACAATGTGTTCGAGCTGTTCACTGCGAGACCGGATGGATCGACCGTTGTGCAGGTCTCGGGGCCTATGGCGCCTAACGGGGATTTGGACAGGTTCCTCTGGACGCCGGACGCATCGCGGCTCGTTTACGCCGCCGATCAGCTTGTCGACACTGTGATCGAACTGTTCGTGGCCGCGCCTGACGGCAGTGTGCCGAACAACAGGATCTCGGGTGACCTCACGCCCGGCGGCGGTGTGGTCGACTTCGCGCTCGAATGAAGGGGGTAGCGGCCGGTGCAGGGAATGCCCTGCGCCGGCTCGTTCAGCCGATGGGCTCGCCGTCGTCGCGGGTGATTGCGACGATGGAGGAGCGGGGGACGGTGTCGCCCCCGCCGGGCCAGTGGCTCTCGCCTTGCCTTTCGCCGGGGTGCTGGATGCCGACGAACATGGTTTTGCGGTCGGCGCTCCAGGCGATGCCGGTGACCTCGCATTCCTTGGGGCCCACCAGAAAACGCTTGATCTCTCCGGTGCGGGGGTCTCCGAGGAGCATCTGGTTGTTGCCGTGGCCTGCAAAGTCTTTTGCGTTGGAGTAGTTGCCGTCGGTCTGAATCCACAGGCCGCCGCGGCTGTCGAACTTCAAACCGTCCGGTGAGTTGAACATGTTGTCGGCGTGGACGTTGGCCGAGCCCTTGCGGTTGTCCTGGTGCACGGTGGGGTTGCCCGCGAGTACGTAAAGGTCCCAGGCGAAGCTGGCGGCCGTGTGGTCGCCGTTGTCGGGCGTCCAGCGTACGATCTGGCCATAGAGGTTTTTCTCGCGTGGATTCGGGCCGCCCGCCGGCGTGGCATCGCCGCCCTTGTTCGGCTTCACGCCGCGGTGTTTGTTGTTGGTGAGGCAGCAGTAAGTTTCGGCTTTCAAGGGGTTGACTGCGATCCATTCGGGACGGTCCATGGTGGTGGCGCCGACGGCGGACGCCGCCAGGCGGGTGTGGATGCAGATCTCCGCTGTTGAGGCGATGCCGGTCGCCGCCGGGGTCAACTCGATCCATTCGCCGCGCCCGTTGTCTGAAAACCTCGCTGCATACAGGCTGCCGTCCTCCAGCAGGTCGGCGTTGTCGCCGTTCGCCAGATGCTTCCGGCGGGAGACGAACCTGTACAGGAACTCGCCCCGCTCGTCGTCGCCGAGATACACCACGACATGCTCGTTCCTGGCGACCACGACTGCCGCGTTCTCGTGCTTGAAGCGGCCGAGCGCGGTGCGCTTCTTCGGGGTCGAATCCGGATCGAGCGGGTCGATTTCTACCACGTAACCGACACGGTTCGGCTCGTGCGGATGCTTCGCGATATCGAAGCGATCGTCGACTCTGCGCCAGCCGTAACCCCAGTCCTTCAAGCCGAAGCCGTAGCGCGTCAGCTCGGCTGAGGGCTTCAGCTCCGGGTCGCTCGAGGAGAAGTACCCATTGACGTTCTCTTCGCACGCCAGGTAGGTGCCCCAGGGCGTCCTGCCGCTACCGCAGTTGTTGAAGGTGCCGAGCGAGGTGGTGCCGGAGGGATCGGCCTTTGTCTTCATGAGCGCGTGGCCGCGCGCGGGGCCGGTGATGTGCATCGGCGTATCGGCGGTGATGCGGCGGTTGTAGGGCGAGTCCTTGACCAGCGTCCATCGGCGACCCGTCTCCGCGATCTCGATGATGCTGATGCCGTGGCCGTTCTTGGTCTTCTGCACGTCGTCGGCGGTTTCCGGCTTTCTGGACGCGCGGTTGCCGTGAATGATGTCGAGATTCGTGTACTCGTTGTTCACCGCGAGGATCGAGCGGCCGTCGTGGGTGAAAAGCTCCATGCCGTCATTGTTGTCGCCAAAAGCGAGCGTCTGCGATGTCGCGGTGCCCCGCGTGGCATGATCGAATGGCTTGCCGGCGGACCACATTGGATCGCCCCACCTGACCAGGACCTGCCAGCGGTAGCCTTTCGGCACGGTAACGGTGTCGAGGGTGTTGGCGCCGATCGGCTCGAATGGCGGGGGCTCGCCCATTGCAGCCCTGCGGCCCGGGGGCGCCACCGCGCACGCGCTCATCAGGAAAGCGGTGGCGCCGCAGGCAGCCGTGCCGGACAGAAAATCACGCCGCGACAGCAGACGCTCGCAGAGGCCGGCAAAGTCGGTCGCTTGCGGGCGCGGGTAGTTGACCTCGTCGAACTCGTCGAAGGAAAGGTGGGGTTTACGCTTTTCAGTCACTGGCTTTCCTCCACAGATTGGTGGCGCATCGCCCGGGACGGGGCGACGCCGGGTCATTGGCCCGGTGCACACACGCCTTGGTGTTGCTGAGCACTAAGCGCCGCCAAGTGTGCTACCGAAGCATGACAGGTAGATAACAAGTATAGGTAAAAAAGGGGATAGATTTCCCGGCAGCGCGGCGCCGTGTGGCTGGTTGAACACCAGCGCCGGTTCTCGCTGAATCCATCCCGTTTCTAGGTGGAGGTTCGCGCCGTTTTCAGCTCGAAGTGAGCCGAGGTCCTGTCCCACCGTTTCAGCACCGCCTGCGCGGCATCGGGCACATAGCAGCGCTGGTAGTCCTCGCCCTGGAAATTGATCACGTTCTGGATCGAGTCGAACGTCATGATGGTGATGAACTCGACCTCGTCGTCCAGATCGCGGCGCAGCAGCTCGATGCCGTGATAGCCCGGGATCGCCTTCGCCTCGATTGACGGGAACACCTCGCTGTTCAGGATGTGCTCGTAGGCATCGGCGTTCTCCAGGGTCGTCCAGCCGTGCCAGATTCGTTTGATCGCCATGGGCAGTCCGTTCGCTTTGTTCGCACTCGACCATTCTACAGCGGTGCTTCGGCGAAGGGTCAGTTGCGGTGCTCGCTGATCTGATACTGAGCACTGTGCAGCCAGTCGGGATTGATGCGCACGCCCCAGCCCGGGTCTGCGGGGATCTGTACCTTGCCATTCTCGACACGCAGCGCCGGCTCGAACAGCCGGTCCTGCCAGGGGTAGTAATCGAGGCCCTCGATTGAGAACTCGACGTAGGGACCGGCGTTCTCGAGTGCGCCCATCATGTGCAGCGTGAACACCGTCACCAGCGACAGATTGGCGCTGTGCGGCGTGCAGGGCAGCCCCGCCTGCTGGCCGAGCTTTGCCACTTCCAGCGTTCTCGAGAGGCCGCCGAGGTAGCAGATATCCGGTTGAATCACATCGACCGCGCGCATGTCGATCATCCGGCGCCAGGTGGGGATGTCGCAGTCCTGCTCACCGCCGGTCACGTCGAGGTCCAGCGCTTCGGTCACCTCCCGCGTCCACTCGAGTTCCCAGTAGGGGCAGGGTTCTTCGAAATGACAGATGCGGTGATCTTGCAGGTACCGGCCGAGCTCGATAGCCCTGCGCGGCGTGTAACAGCTGTTGCCGTCGACCAGCAGCGCCACTTCGTCGTCCATCCGGCGACTGACCTCCGCCACGATCGCCTCGCTTCTGCCGGGCCATTCGTCCTCGTCGTGGCCGCATTCCTTGCCCACCCGGAACTTGAACGCGTCGAACCCGTGTTCCTCGCGCAGCCGGCACAAGCGCTCCGCCTCATCCTCCGGGGTGATGTCACGGCGCATGCTGGAACCGTAGACGCGCAGCGGCCGGGGGGTTCCACCGAGCAGCTCGCACACGGATCTACCCTGAGCTTTCGCGTGCAGATCCCAGAGCGCGGTATCGAGCCCGCCGGCGGCGCGCCGCAGGTAGGAGCCCGGAAACTTGTGCTCGCGTTCGAGCACCGTCTCGACCAGCGCGCCGATGTCGTCGGTTTCCGCGCCCAGCACGTGCGGGGCGACCTGCCGGTGCAGCACCAGTGCGGTTATATCGCTGTGGTAGGGCGCAGTCTGTCCCCAGCCTTCGGCCCCGTCGCCGGTGCGTACGCGTACCATGCAGACGTGCTCATTGCTGAACGATTCGATGCTGTTGATCCGCACGCGCTCCCCACTTCAGCCGTTGCGTTTGTTGTTAATGCCGATCTCTTAGGCATCAACGGCACAATAGTAACAATGGTGTCCCGCAGGACGCTATCGTCGACGGCGTGAAGGTGCTGGCGCAGGAGCTGGAGAAGCTTTCCGTGCGGCGCTCACGCGGCGCTGCAAATCAGCGTGTGCGCGTTGTTGCGTGAACCTTCAGTGCAGCGGCGAATCGACGTCCCTGTCGTTTCGCGAGTGGTTGCGCTTCCGCGCCGGAAGTTTTTCACACTCAGGAGATAAGCTGCGACGAGGTGCGGTTTTCGCTCGACTCGTAATTGCCATCCCCGTCGGCATCGACTTCGATCAGCACCACGCCACTCGGCGCGCCGCTGCCCTGAATCGTCACGCGCACGCCGGAGTTCGCGCCCGTGATCACGAGCTGGCCGCCGCGCGGATAGGGCTCGAAGTCCAGCCACACGATCGTCTGTCCGGTCGAGACTGAGATCGTACCGCCAAGAAAGGTGCTCGTCAGCGTGTAGCGGGCAGTCGTAGTTTCTTCGCCGGTCGCCGCGTCGTACTGATAGGTCGACGAGTAACCCGACACGCTGATCGAGTCGCCGCCCGAAGAAACAGTATAGCCGCCGCTCTCGGTGCCGGATTCTACAGCGCCGGAAGTCGTCCAGCTGAAACTGATCGTTCCGTTGAGCGTGACGGTCTGGATGCCGCTGCCGGAGACGCTCAGGTTGGAGAAACTCAGGCCGCCGCTGAAGCTGTTGCCGGTGAAGTCGCCCGTGCCGCTGATCGTTATGACCCCGTTGAGGGTGATCGACCCGAGCCTGCAGCTCATGAATGTGTAGGTTCCGAACCCGTTCGGATCGGCGGGCACTGCCGCTGTCGCATGCCTCTGTGCCCTGCGGCATGACCGCGCTGGAGCGGGCTGCATGCGGACGCAGCGCGTTACGCACGAACCGGGGTAGCGACTGGACTGCGAGCCCCGGAGCGCCTGCGCTCTCTCCCCCGAAAATACCGATCTCAACGCCGGGCGCAGCCCGATAGGCGGCTTCGACCACATCGGGCGCATTGGCGGCCGTTATCGCCAGATTTGGGGCGGGCGGGCCACCGCCACCACCACCGCCACCGCACGCGGCCAGCGCCGACAGGCAAATCGCGGTCGTCACCCTTTTCATTGTTCGCTCAAACATCTGCATCTCCCAGTCTCTTTATCAATACATGTCTTAGGATCAATGGGTCGAAGTGGAACTGCCGCCGAACTTTACGCAGTCCGTGCGCGAAAGACTTACGTCAACTAACATCGGGAGCCGAAGATGCCATCTCCATCTACTTTTTCATGTAACGACTTTTGGCAATAAACGTTTGTGTCACAGATCAACAACTCACTCATTGAGTTGCGAGAGCAGGTCCGGCGGACACGCCGGCCTTAGCGGGCGCGGTATGGTCGAGGTGCACCTCCATACCAGCTTGTCTTTTTTAACGCCGGGTATCCAGGTAACGGTGCCGTGCTCGTTGCAGGGAATACCGGCGCCACTCACGCCGATGACAATGGTGCCGTCAGCGCGTTGTTCGCTGGTGAGTTCATAGCCGTACCATTGCGCAAGCTCGCCCGCGTAGGTCGTCGGTGTCGACGCCGGCGGTGGAAATCGCTTCGAAAGGTCCCAGTACGCCTCCGTGACGTTGCGTAAACGGCCGAACTCCAGCACCCGGTCTCCGGCAAGCGACGTGTGCGACGAGAAGCTGTGACCCATGGGCGGCATCGCACTGAGCGCAAGCACAGTTGCCAGCAGAACCCCGAGCAGCCAGCCACCGAGAATGCCGCCCCAGCCGAGTGGCCCCGGTTCCGGACCGTACTCCGTCGTAATCTGACTGCCCGGATAGGCGAGCAGTATCACTACGCCGAGCCAGCCCAACCCCACCAGGAGCAGCGGGAACAGCGCGATTGCCCAGGCGCCCGACATGCCGCAATCGCGCAGGCGCGGGACGGAAAGCAACGCAGCGACGACGGCATAGGGGAGGCTCCACCAGGGCAGGGCCAGCAGTTCCCGAACGTCGCAGCCGGCTTGCGTGTCCACGCTGGTGAGCCGCATCCCGAACCGCAGCTGCACATGAATGATGCCGGTCAGCAGAAGCGTCGTCAGCAACAGGTGGAAATACGTATGTCGGTTGATTCGCACGTGTGCCACTGCGTCGGGCGAGGCTCGTTCCGGTCAGTCCACGAGCGCCTGATACACCAGGGTCTTCAACTCACGGCGGATCGGATAGGTGGAAGAGGGGATCAACTGGGTCATGAACAGCGCGACCAGGTCTTCCACGGGATCGACCCAGAAGTAGGTGCTGGCAACGCCACCCCACGCGTATTCGCCCGGCGAGTCGAGCACGTTCGCCGCAGCGGGGTCGATCACCACCGAGAAACCTAGCCCGAAACCTATGCCTTCGTAGGGCGTTTCGCTGAAAACCGGCTGCCCCATCGCCGCTAGATCGACATTGCCGGGCATGTGATTCAGGGTCATGTACTCGAGCGTCTTGCGGCCGAGTACGCGCACGCCCTCCAACTCGCCCCGGTTAAGCAGCATCTGCGCAAAGCGGTGATAGTCGATGATGGTCGAGACCATGCCGCCGCCGCCGGCGAAAAACGTGGGACGTTCATGCAGCACCGATGTTTCCGGGGCGTCGCGCAGCCGGAAGTCGCCGCCGTCGGTGGCCTCGTAGCAGGCAGCAAGTCGGTCGTGTGCCTCGGGTACCACCCGGAAGTCCGTCTCGGTCATGCCGAGCGGTCCCGTGACCTGCTCGCGCACGTAGTCATCCAGCGGCCGATCCGAAAAAAGCTGTACGAGATAGCCGCACACGTCGGTGGACACGCCGTAGTTCCAGCGCGTGCCCGGCACAAAGCGCAACGGAATGTCGGCGAGCGCATCCACCATTTCCTCGAGCGTACCGCTGACCGACAATCCGCCGATCCTCCGCTCGCGGTACATCACGCCGACCGGGTGCTCGTCCATGAAGCCGTAAGTCAACCCGGACGTATGCGTCAGCAGGTGCTTGATGGTCATCGGCGTCGCGGGAGGTGAGGTCCGCATGGCATCGCCTTCGCCGCTGTCGTAAACCTCGAGGTTCTTCCACGCGGGTATGTACCGGTCGACCGGATCGTCGAGCTGAAAGCGGCCCTGCTCGTAGAGCTGCATCAGCGCCACGCTGGTGATGGGTTTCGTCATCGAGTAGATCCGAAACACCGTGTCCCGCGTGATGTCTGCACCGCGCTCCACGTCGCGCTTGCCATAGGCGTGAAAGTAGGCTTCTTCGCCGTGGCGTGCGACGAGACAGAGCACACCCGGTAACTTGCCGTCATCCACGTAATGCTCGATGTGGCGCGTAATGTAGTGCAGTTTCGGTTCTGAAAAGCCGTGCAACGTCAGGGCCTCCTGGTTTTCGGGGAGTTCGGCATTGAATGTACAGGGAACTGCGTCGGGTCACAAAATCCGGGCGGTCCGTTCGCCACTCCGGTTGCCTCCTGCAATGCGGCGCTGCGCTCGGCAGTCGCTATTCCGGCAATCCTGCTTTACGCAACCCCTCCAGGTAATGCGCCAGGCCGCCCTCATGTTTGGTCGGCAGGTTCTTGTTGACGAAAGTAAGGGTCAGGTCGGGTTTCTGCTGCAGAGCAAGCTGACACGCTTCGCCGGCCTCATCCAGATTGCCAAGGTTCGCGCTGGCAGCCGCGAGCACTGCGTATGGCCAGTAGCCGGTTGCGTTTGGATTCTGAACGGTCTTGTGAGCCCACACGAGTGCGTCGTCATCGTCTCCCCTGAGGATGCAGGCGAACGCGTGCACGACAGTGAAGGCCCACATCATGGGTTCGCGCGGACTCAGGGCGATCGCCTTTTCGGTCATGCCCACGGCTTCATCGTGGCGTCCGGACAATGCCAGCACCATGCCCAATCCGTGATAGGACTGCGCGAAACTCGGATTCAGCTCCAGAGATGTTTCGAGTGCGGCGACCGATTTGTCGTGCTCACCGCGCATCATGTGTATACGGCCGGCCGAGAAATAGGCGATTGCATCCTTGTCGTCGCATTGCAGGGCTTTTTTCGCTGCCGCCCTACCTTCGGTGAGCCAGCGATCCGGGTTATTCACCCAACCCATGACGACGTGCTGGTAGTGGGTGTACGACAGGTAAGCGTACGCCGATGCGAAAGACGGGTCGATTTCGATGGCGCGTCGAAAGAGGTCGACGGCGGCGGATACTTTGTCCTTTTCGAAGGTCCACATGTACCACAGCGCGCGTTGATAGATTTCCCAGGCGTCCAGATTCTCCGGCGGCTTGTTGATGGCCAGCTCACGCTCAGCGGCGTTCAGCTCGGGTTCCAGGGCGCCGACGAGCGTCTGCGTCATGTCATCCTGGAGATCGAAGATATCCGCGAGCTCCCGGTCGTAGCGTTCCGCCCAGACATGATGGCCTGTGCTCGCATCGATCAGCTGCGCGGTAATGCGAACGCGTTTGCCCGCCTTACGGACGCTGCCTTCGAGTATGTAGCGGACATTGAGGTCTCTCGCGATCTGCTTGGCATCGACCGCCTTGCCTTTGTAAGTGAAGGTGCTGTTCCTCGCGATGACCACGAACGAACGGATTTTCGATAACGCGGTGATCAGATCTTCGCTGATGCCGTCGGCCAGGTATTCCTGCGCCGGATCGCCCGACATGTTGTCGAACGGAAGCACGGCGATCGACGGTTTCTCTTTGGTCGCCGGTCGCCTGGAGCTCGCTCGCCCGCCTTTCACCGATGCCGGGTCGGGTTGCCAGTAGTACACACGTACGGCCTTGGCAATGTTCTTGAAAGACGCCTCGCCGCCGTCCTCGAAACCCACGTCGATCTTGCCGACGACCTGGTCATGAACCGTTTGGGAAATGCAAATGCCCCCGGGGTGCGCCGCCGATTCCAACCGCGCGGCGAGGTTCACGTCGTCACCGTAGATCTCTCCACGGTCCTCCAGGACTTCCCCTAGATTCACACCGATACGAATCTGTACTCTGGTTTCTGCCGGCCCGCCTGCGTTGCGCTTTTCCAGCTCGGTTTGAATGCCGACAGCCGCATTCACTGCGGCCACCACGCTGGAGAACTCGGCCAGGATCGCGTCACCCGCATAGCGCAATACGGTACCACCGCCGGATGTTATGGATTCCGTAGCGAAATCAAGGGCGTCCATTACGCTGCGATGCGTGCCGAGCTCGTCATCGCCGGTCAAGCGGCTGTAGCCGGCGACGTCGCCGTAAAGAATCGCCGTGAGCTTGCGAACCGCTGTTTCCTCAGACATTTCGCGGGACTGTGTCTCTGATGCTGGGGCCACGCCCGACACTGATCAGTATGCAGGATATCAATAGGATAGCCAGCTATCGAACGCACGCCCGCTCCGATTGACTGGCCACGTAAAACAATCCATACAGTCACCCATGGACAGCAGATCCGAGGCGATGAGCGGCGCGCGGGCGATCGTGCCGCTGGCGATTGGCGTTGCTGCTTACGGCCTTGCCTTCGGCCTGCTCGCCGCACAGGCGGGGTTCACCTGGGCGGAAACGGGTCTGATGGGCGTACTGGTGTTTGCCGGGTCAGCACAGATCGTGGCCGTCGAGCGCCTGGCGGCGGGCGCCGGCGTGGTAGCTGCGCTGGTGGCGGGGGTGGCGCTCAATCTGCGTCTGCTGCTGGTCACGGCATCGATACGCGATCTGTTTGTCGGCCGTCCACTCTGGCAGCGGCTGCTCGGCGCGCACCTGTCCTCGGATGAGAACTGGGCGCTGACCCTCGCCAGGCGCGCCAGAGACCCGTCTTTAGGCTACTGGTTTCTGGTGGGCGGCGGCGCGCTGCTGGTCCTCGTCTGGGTGTGCGCCGGCGTGCTAGGCGTCCTTTTCGCAGCGCGCATTCCCGATCCGGAGACGTACGCGATCGACTTCGCGTTCGCGGCGGCGTTCATCGCCATCTCGCGCTCGCTGTGGCGCGGGCGCTCGGACGCGGCGCCCTGGATTACGGCGGTCGCGGTGGTGATCGTCGCGACACGGCTCGAGCTGTTCGACGCGTCCTGGGCCATCGTGCTGGGCGGGCTCACCGGCGCCCTTGTGGCAGCCGTCAGACGCGATGATTGACCCGGTCCTGCTCACGGTGCTGCTCGCCGCGGCCACCTTCTCGACCCGCTATCTGGGTGTGGTGCTCGGGCAGTACCTGCCGGCCAGCGGACCGTGGACACGGGCGCTCAATGCCTTGCCCGGTTGTCTCATCGTGTCACTCGTGGCGGTATTGCTGATCGGCGGCGGTCCCGACGAGTGGGTCGGTGCGGCGGTTGCGCTGGGCATCGCCTTAGCCACCCGCAGTCTGCCACTGACGATGATCGCCGGCATCGCCGTGGTCTGGGCGCTGCGCACTTACTTCTGAACAATGGGGGAGAACTGATGTGGCTATTTTTCCGAGCCTGGGCAGCAACGCAACGGTACCCGACATTCTGAGAATGAGCCCGACGCGGGCACGGCGCTGATGGAGCTGCATGAAGCGATCGTGCGCAGCGACTCGCCGCTCTCACCGGGTGAGCGCGAGCTGATCGCTACCTACGTTTCCGGGACCAACCGGTGTCAGTACTGCCGGGGCGTGCACGCCGAAACGACGAAGGCGTTCGGCGTCCCGGGCGAGGCCGTGGAGGCCATGTTCGATGATCTCGACGCCTCGGGCATCGATGCGAAAATGATTCCTGTGCTGCGCTTCACGAGAAAGCTCACCGAAGCGCCGGCCAGCGTAGGTGAAGCGGATGCACAGGCGGTTTTCGATGCCGGCTGGGACGAGCAGGCGCTGCATGATGCGATCATGGTCGTGTGCTGCTTCAACTTCATGAACCGGTTGCTCGACGGCCACGACGTGCACGGTCTCGAGACACTCTTCAAGCAACGCGGCCCGATGTTGCGCGAGCACGGCTACCTGCCCCTGATCCGGCTCTTGAAGCCGGAGTGAACCCGCGGGCGGTGTCAAGCGGTCAGCGGGCTACCGCTTTCGTATTGCCGCGAGCGGTCCGGCATGGGGGATTTGAGGCCTGAAGCGGTGTTGAAGAGCACGATGTGCTGGTCGCGCGCGACGCGGCCCGCTGCGATATCGGCCTGGCAGGCGGCATAGCAGATCGCACCCTCCGGGCAGAGGTGAACACCCCGCTCCCGGGCCAGCCGCTCGCGGGTCGCATGCGCCTGCTCATCGGACACGGCCACCGCAAAGCCGTTGCTTTCGCGGACGACGTTCAGGATGAGCCGGTCGCCCAGCGGTTTTGGCACGCGAACGCCGGGAACGTCCGTCTCTACCGGGTCCCAGGGTTCGGGCACATGATCCATGCCATCGTCGAATGCCCGAACAATGGGTGCGCAGCCCGTCGTCTGCACTGCCACCATGCGTGGACGGTGCGGGCCGATCCACCCGAGCGCTTCGAGCTCGTCGAACGCTTTCCACATGCCGATGAAACCGGTGCCGCCCCCGGTCGGGTAGTAGATGACATCGGGCAGCGCCCAGCCGAGCTGCTCGGCAAGCTCCAGCCCCATGGTCTTCTTGCCTTCGATCCGGTAAGGCTCGGCCAGCGTCGAGAGGTCATGCCACCCCATTTCCTGTGTGCGTGTGCGTACGATCTGCGCGCAGGCGTTGATCAATCCATGGACACGAAACACCTTCGCACCGTGATAACCGATCTCGCGCACCGTCACTTCCGACGTGTCTTCAGGCGTGAACACGAACGTGTCCAGACCGGCGCGTGCACCGTATGCGGCTGCCGCCGCGCCCGCGTTTCCAGCGGTGGGTACTGCGAGGCGGACGACGCCGAAGGCCTTCGCCATGGTGACTGCGACGGCCATGCCGCGCGCTTTGAACGAACCCGTGGGCAGGCGTCCTTCATCTTTCACGAGCAGATAGCCGTGACCGGCGCTGTCCGCGGACAGATCGATCAACGGCGTACGGGCTTCGCCCAGGCTCATCAGGCGATCGCGCGAACGCATCGGCAACAGCTCGCGATAGCGCCACATGTCCGCGGCGCGCCGGTTGAGGTCGTCCTTACTCACCGCCTTCGCGATTGCAACGAGGTCGTAACGCACCAGCAGCGGCTTCCCCGCGCGCGACAGGCCGTGCAGCCGATCATGGTCGTGTCGTTCGCGGCTTTCGCTGCATTCGAGGTGTGTGACGAAGCTGTCCACGGGGCTGACCCTGAATGGAGTCCGGGATGCGCCGAGCTTACTGGCCCGCCGGGGTCAGTATGAACTCGTAGCTCGCCACCCAGCCTTTCTCCTCGCCGCGCGGGATTTCCTCGAGCACCATGGCGAGGTCTTCGATCCCGTGATCCACGGCCGGGTCGTTCTTGAAAAACAACCGCGTGACGAGCTGCTCGTGCTTCGGGTGGCTGATGATGAAATGAATGTGACGGGCTATGCTGCCGGCGTAACCCGGGAACACCGTCAATACCTTGAACGCGCCGCGCTCATCCGCTTTCACGTCGGCGCGCCATCGGTCCATCTCGTGATCGCCGTCCTGGTTGGCGTGCAGGATCTGCACGCGTGCACCTGCTACGGGCTCGCCGCAGGTATCGAGCACCCGGGCGCGTAGAAACAGCGGCTCGCCGGCATCGCCTTCGCGCCAGAGCCGGGTATCAGCGATGCCGTGTGAATAGTCGTGCGGCCCCGGCCCCGTCTCGCGTGTGGGCAGGCGTACATTACAGGCGTGCGTCACCCCCTGCAGTGTCAGCAGGAGTACACAACACGTCACCGCCGCGATCCGTGATAGCGCCATCCAGAATCCCCCGTCGAGATTTCATCAAATTGGGGACATTCCCCAAAACTGACGGTTTTTCGTCAAGGATAGGGGCATTCTACCGTTCAGGGGAATGTTGCCCAAACACGCGAACCGGTGCGGGTCGTTCATTTGACCTGCACCCCCTCGCCGGCGAGTTCCCGACCCTGCACCGGGTATGGTAGAACATGCTTGGCGTGCCGGAAGTGCAGGCGGTGATGGAGGACGCCGGTGGGGTCGTGCAGCCGATGTTCTTCGATCAGGACAAGTTCGAGGTGTACACGAAGTAGCCGGGGTCTTCGCAGATCGCACCGTGTACTCAGTGCGCCTTTATCCAGTCGGCGATTGCTTTGACGACGCGGTTCTCGAGACCTAGAAACCCGTGCGGTGACATCGGCCCGCACGGATCGCCGATATTGCCGGCGCCGCCCTCGATCGTGAAGAGCTCCGCGGTGCGCGTACCGGTCAGCGCCTTCATGAAAGCGTTCGCACCCTTGTAGCGGGTTACGGAGCAGGCGTCAGCCTTGTGGTGGACGACCAGCACCGGCACGGCGATGCTGGCGAGGTCCGCCGCATAGACCGTGCCGCGTTTGCTGGGGCCGAACAGGGTGGACGTGAGCACGATCCCGTCGGGACCGCCGGTGCTCAGGTGGCCGGCGATCGCGGCGGCCGAGATCGTGCCGCGGCTCGTGCCGACCAGCCACACCGGAACGTCTGCCTGCCGCCGCAGCCACCTGATCACGGCGCGGATGTCCTCCGCATGCGCACGGCCGGCGCGAAAACCATCCAGCGTCGTGCGATCGGAGGGCGTATCGACCAGCGCCACGGCCATGCCCTGCTGCACCAGGTAGCTGCGTATTTTCACCAGGAAGTTGCCGCGCAGGTTGCCGATCGCGCCACTGTCGCGGATTGCGAGGTGACCGGTATCGCCGGCAAACAGAATCACGCTCGCGTGCGTCTGCGGGGGCGTCAGCGCTAGGAACGGCTGCGTGGCGCCCTTGCGTCCTGCTACCGTCACCAGCCGGGTGTTCGCGGTGAGGCGCTTCTCCACCGCCGGGCGATCTACTTTTTCCACGGCAGTGGCGCAGCCGCCGATCATGACTGCAGCGAACAGAACGATCAGCTGAAAGGTGAGGGCAGGCGCCATAGTGCTCCGTTTCTTACACGCTGCGCCATTCAGCATACGCACTCACCGGAACAGACGTGAGCACGCGTGTCGACCAAGTCCTCATCGCTTCAACTGAGCGCCTGCACGAGCAGCGGCACCACCGACGGCGCCCAGATGGCGGTGACCAGGCCGTTGAGGCTCATGCCGACTCCGGCAAAGGCCGCCGCGGTCGTGTCGATCTGCACGGCCCTGCCGATGCCGATGCCGTGAGCCGTCAATCCAAGCGCAAACCCCTGCGCGGAGGATTGGCGAACCCGGCACAGCGTGAACACCGCTCCGCCCATGACACCGCCGAGCACACCGGCGAACACCACGACGACCGCCGTGATCGACGTGAGGCCGCCGAGCGTCTCCGTGACCCCGATCGCAATCGGGGTGGTGATCGACTTGGCGGCAAGCGAGCGCATCACGGGGTCCGATGCACCCAGCCAGCTCGCAACCAGCACTGCCGGCAGCGAAGCGACCACCGACCCGACGATCAGCGCGGCTGCGATCGGCACGGCGGAACGCCGGATCAGGCCCAGGCTCTTGTAGAGCGGCACCGCGAGCAGCACCGTCACCGGGCCCAGCAGAAAGTGAATGAACTGCGCGCCCTGGAAATAGCTGCGATACTCGACGTCAGTGACCCAGAGTAAAACGCTGAGCGCCACGATCGCAATCAACACAGGACTCGCAAGCGCATGCTCGCCGGAGCGCTGATAGACCCAGCGCGCGATCAGGTAGACCGCGACCGTGGCAAACAGCCAGGCGAGCGGGGATGCTGCAAGATAGGCACGCAAACCCAGTACGGCGTCATACAGCATCTTTCTGCTCCGTGTTACGCGAGAGTGCCTGTACCAGCAAGCCGGCCACTGCCAGCGCGATTGCCGAGCTGACCACCACGGCGATGACGATCGACACTAGCTGACTTCGCACCAGGGCGAAGTGGGCCGTGACGCCGACCGCGGCCGGGACGAAGTAGAGATACAGATGGCGCAACAGCGCGCCGGCAAGCGAATCCAGCGATTGTGGAAGCTCGCCCCGGAAGACGAGATAGCCGAACAACAGCACCATACCGAGCACGGGGCCGGGTACCGGCAACCCGGTGAGCGTCGCCGTCAGCTCACCGGCGAGCTGGCAGCCGAGTACGACCGCGATCCAGAAGACCATGAGCTTCTCCCTATCTTGTCGGTTGTTCGCGTCAATTATGCGCGATCGCGGCGAGCGGAGTTGGTGTCGCACGGATCCGGTCGATCGCGCTGGACTATACTCGCGCAGGAATAATGCGCAGAGCATCTGCGCACCCGGTATCGGGGAACACCGCTGATGATGAAGCTGCTGATCGCCAAGCCGAGCCCTTTTGCGCGCAAGGTGCGCGTCGCTCTGCACGAGAAAGGCATCGAGTTCGAACAGGTGCTCGACAATCCTTGGAACCCCGGCGCGCGGGCCGGGCAGATAAACCCACTCGGCAAGCTTCCTGTGCTCGACACCGGGGATGGCCGGCAGATTTACGATTCGCGGGTCATCATCGAGTACCTGGAAACACTGGGGCGGGCGCCGGCGCTACTCGGGCAGGACGCCGACGCGCGCGTGATGCACCGGCAGATCGAGGCGCTCGCCGACGGCGTTTGCGATGCGGTAGTGCTTATCGTGCTCGAGCGTGCTCGCCGTGTCGTGTTACGCAGCACCGATTGGCTGGAACGCCAGCAGCACAAGGTGACGGCCGGGATCGCCGAGGCGGCGCGCTTGCTGGACGGACGTGAGTGGTACGTGGGCGAGGCGTTCGGACTCGCCGACTTGAGTGTCGGCTGCATGCTCGGGTATGTTGATCTGCGCGTTCCGGAGATCGAATGGCGCCGCGCTTATCCCGATCTCGATGCGCTTACCAGACGCCTGGAGAGCCGTCCGTCGTTTCGGCGGTCGCGCCCCGAATCGCAGTCGATTACCGAAGTGGGCTGATGGGCGTCGCGGTCGTCGGAACGGTTCAGCCCGCGACGGGCGAAGAAGACGGTGCAGCTTGTCGAAAGACACGAGCGGTGATACGTTCGCGGCCGGTTCCTATCACCTGTACAACGCCGAAAAATGTTGCAAAGGAGGTTCGTCTTGGCTGCTCATGCAATCAAACCGCTGGTCGCCGCCGTTGCGAATTCGAGCGGAGGCCGTAACGGTCACTCGGAGACCTTGGACAAATCGGTCAGCGTAGATCTCTCCGTGCGCAAGGAAATGGGGGGACCGGGATTACCGAGTACCACCACGCCGGAGCACCTGTTCGCTGCGGGTACTGCCGCATGCTTTGGCGGCGCTGTCGAATTCGTGGCGAGCCAGCGACAGAAGAAAGCGCCCGACGCGGTCGTGACCTGTGAACCGTCCGTAAGCCCGCGGGAGGGCGGCGGCAGCCACGCCACCCGCAACAGCATCGACGTGGCGTTCACCGTCGAGGGTGGCTGAAGCAGGGACGACGCGGATCACCCCTGAGCTGTCACGCTTTCGTCAATTTTGGGGAGTGTCCCCAAAGTGTCACGGTTTCGTCGGATTGGGAGGTGTTCGCTGGCGTTGTGCGTGCTTATGGCCGCTTGCGCCAGAGTCGCTACCGGGGAGGTTGCGACGACGGATACGTCGCGCACCGTGAGCCGGATCGCATTCGGCTCCTGCGCCGACCAGTCGCAACCGCAACCCATATGGCAGTCGATTCTCGCCGTCGAGCCGGAGCTGTTCGTGATGCTGGGCGACAATGTTTATGGCGACGTGTCTTCCAGCGATCTGCGCGAGCTCAAGGACGCCTATGCCCGGTTTGCCGCCGTGTCCGGGTTTCGCAAGCTGCGGGCGAGCGTTCCCGTGCTGGCTACCTGGGACGATCACGACTATGGCGAGAACGACGGCGGTGCCGACTTTGCGTACCGTGAGCAGGTAGAGACGCTGTTCGAGAACTTCTGGTCCGTGCCGGCAGACAGCGCTCGTGCTCGCCGCCCGGGCGTGTACGACACCGCGATCATCGGTCCACCGGGCCGACGCGTGCAGATCATTCTGCTGGATACTCGCTCGTTCCGTTCGCCGTTGCGCGAAACCGACGAGCGCGGCGCACCCGGCAAGGAGCGTTATCTGCCGGATCCCGATCCGGCCAAGTCCCTGCTCGGGGACGCGCAGTGGGAGTGGCTGGCACGACAGCTCGAGCGCCCGGCGGAACTGCGCCTCGTGGTTTCGAGTATCCAGGTGCTCGCCGACGGTCACGGGTGGGAACGCTGGGGAAACCTGCCCCGCGAGCGTGACAGGCTGTTCAGGCTGCTTGCCACCAAACGGGCAAACGGCGTGGTCTTCATTTCGGGGGATCGGCACGTCGGCGCGATCTACCGACGCGACGGCATACTCCCGTACCCGGTTTTCGAAGTGACCTCGAGCAGTTTGAACCGCCCGAATCCGAGAGCGAACGAACCGGGGCCCCACCGCATGGGCGATGTCTACCGGCGGGAAAACTTCGGCACCGTGCTCATCGACTGGGCCAGCGGCTCGTTCGAGCTCGAGCTTCGCGATCTCCACGGTGTGGTCGTGCGCAAACAGACACTGAGCCTTGTGCAGCTCATGACCCCGCCGCACGAGGGGAGATGCAATCACCGAACTTTCGTATGCCGACTGCCGGTGCCGTAATCCCTGGCGGGGTGGTGGAAAACGCGTTTTCAGGTACTTCGCCGGGCAGTGCAGGTATGTGCCGCCCTGATGAAGCAAGCCAGGATTTGTGTTTTCGATGCAGTGCGCTGAAGCAGTACAGGGAAAAACCTTTTCAAAAAGCTGCCAGACCCGCTTCCGCCGGACACTTTTGATGGCCGTGCATGACTAGTCCTGCCCCGCCGCCGGCGGCAACATCCGGCGCCTCGCGATCGGGGTTGCTGTCATGGGCGTTGTACGATGCGGCACACAGTGCGGTTCCGACACTGATCCAGACGTTTCTGTTCGCCGCGTACTTCACCCGCGCGGTTGCCGAAAACGAAACCCTCGGCACGGCTTACTGGGGCAACACCGTCGGCATTGCCGGGCTGATCGTCGCGATCGGCGGTCCTGTGCTGGGTGCCATTGCCGATCAGACGGGGCGGCGCAAACCCTGGATCATGACGTTCACGCTGCTGTGCGTGGTCACGACCGCATTGCTGTGGTTCATCAAACCCGCGGAGGAATACATCTGGCCGGCGCTGCTGCTGGTCGGTGCCACGACGCTGGCCTTCGAGTTCGCGTTCATCTTTTACAACGCCATGCTGCCCGGCATCGTCGCGCCCGGCCGGCTCGGCCGCTGGTCCGGCTGGGGCTGGGCGATGGGCTACGCCGGCAGTCTGCTGTGTCTTGTGATTGCATTGCTCGGCCTGGTGTCGGAGGACGCCTGGCTGGCGCTGCCGCGCGATGAAGCACAGCACGTGCGCGCCACCTGCATCCTGGCCGCCGTGTGGTTTCTGGTGTTCGCGCTGCCGATGTTTCTCAAAACGCCGGACAGGGGCGCGGCAGACAAGCCACCGGCGCAGGCGATGCGGGACGGGCTTGTCCAGTTGCGCCAGTCGCTGCGTCAGGTGAAACGTTACCGCGGGATCGTGCGGTTTCTTATCGCACGGATGTTCTATGCAGACGGGTTGGCCACACTGTTTGCCTTCGGCGGCGTTTACGCCGCAGGCAGCTTCGGTATGAACGAGCAACAGGTGCTGCTGTTCGGCATTCTGCTTAACGTGACCGCCGGTCTGGGTGCGGCGGGATTCGCGTGGATCGACGACTGGCTGGGCAGCAAACGCACGATCCTCCTGTCGCTAGCGGGTCTGATCGTGACGGCCACGCTGGTGCTGCTGGTCCAATCCCAGCTCCTGTTCTGGGTGCTTGGCATGACGCTCGGCCTGTTCGTCGGTCCGGCGCAGGCGGCGAGCCGTACGTACATGGGGCACGCTGCACCAGAAGCGCTGCGCACGGAGATGTTCGGTCTGCTGGCGCTGTCCGGCAAAGTGACCGCTTTCGCAGGCCCGCTGCTGGTCGGCTGGGTGACGCTGCTTACACAGAGTCAGCGCATCGGGATGAGCACCATTGTCGTGTTCATTGCCATTGGCTTCGTGCTCATGTTGAGGGTCCCCCCGGCTGCGTCGTCTGCCGGGTCGTCGGAACAATTCCGTGTCACATCGTCGTAATCCAGGTGCATGGGGCTTGATTCTTCGAGCACCAGGCGGCCTGCGCTGCGATTCTTCAACAAGCGCTGAACGCGCACGGCGATTGCAAACGATGCTTATCTTTTGTTTAGAAAGCGAGTTCTTGGCGGCCCGTGGCGGACGCCACGTTGTTGGCTCGTGATTACTGATCAACGACACACGTGCGCCTCGTGTGAGTGCAGATCAAACTGACAGCTTACGCGCCAGCGCGACACGCCGCGCTGCGGTTGTCGGAGATGCTGGTTACGATTGCGTGACGCCTGTCACACTTTGGCGCCGGCGTGCTTCAAGCTCTGCCGCGCACGATGTAGCCGCCGGAGCGCTCGTCCGCTTCCAGACGCAGCAGCTTGCGTGTTTCTGCTTCCTCGAGCAGTTTTCCGAAGGTGCGGAAGCCGTGGTAGCTTTCGTTGAATCCGGGATGGCGCCGCTTCAGCGCCTGCTTGACCATCGAGCCCCAGACTTTTTCCTCGTCGCCGCGCTCGGCAAACAGGTCCTCCACGGTTTCCATCACCAGGTCGAGGGCCTCCTGGCGCTTGTCGTCCTCGCTGGCCTTGGTGGTTTTCTTCGTGGTTTTCTTGCCGGCGCGCTTGCGCTGGCTGCGGCGCGGTTTCTCGGTCTCGCGCACCAGGTCGTCGTAGTAGATGAACTCGTCGCAGCTCGCGGTCAGCAGATCGGATGTCGAGCTCTTGACCCCGACCCCGATCACCAGGCGGTTGTTCTCGCGCAGCTTGCCGACCAGCGGTGAAAAGTCCGAATCGCCGCTGATGATCACAAACGTGTCGACGTGCGCTTTGGTGTAGCAGAGATCCAGCGCGTCCACCACCATGCGGATATCCGCGGAGTTCTTACCGGACATGCGCACGTGCGGAATCTCGATCAGCTCGAAGGCCGCCTCGTGCATGGTTTTCTTGAATTCCTTGTAACGCTCCCAGTCGCAGTAGGCTTTCTTGACCACGATGTTGCCTTTGAGCAGCAGCCGTTCCAGGACCGGCACCATGTCGAAGGCGGCATACTTGGCGTCGCGCGCGCCGAGCGCAATGTTCTCGAAGTCACAGTAGACGGCCATGTTGCGGGTTTCGTTAGCGGTGTTCATCGCGCTTCCCGGTGCTTTGAAGTCCGGCATCATAGGCGAAAAACGCGAGGTGGTCAGGTCCGCGTCACTGCCGCGCGCCCGCAAATGCCCGCGGCGACCCTGGCCGGCGGCGCATGTCGCTAACGCGGCACTAAGCGTCGGCGGTTGAGGAAAACCGGCTTTACACACCGGCGCGTCTACGTTATCACTGAACGCTTGGTAAATCGGTTGCGGCGTTCGGAGGCGGAGATGCAGAGCAAGGCTCGGGTGGTAATCGTCGGCGGCGGGATGATGGGCGCCAGTTTGCTCTATCACCTGGCGGAGGAGGGCTGGAAGGACATTCTGCTCATCGAGAAAGGCGAGCTGACCTCCGGCTCGACCTGGCACGCGGCCGGCCTGTGCCCGAGCTTCATCGCCGACTACAACATGGCTAAAATCCACGCCTACGGTAAAGGCCTGTACCCGCGCCTGGAGGCGCTGACCGGCCAGTACGTCAGCTGGCACGGCTGCGGCAGCATCCGCTTCGCGCTGAAGCCGCAGGAGGTGGACTGGTTCCACCACGTGGCCGCGGTCGGCAAGCTGGTTGGCTTCGAGTGCGAGATCATCGATCCCGCCAAGATCAGCCAGCTCAATCCGCTGGTCGGCACCGACGGCGTGCTGGCCGGCGCGTGGACCACGGAAGACGGACACGTCGACCCCGCCGGCTGCTGCAACGCGCTCGCCAGGGGCGCGCGCAACATGGGTGCCGAAATCGTCGTTCGCAACCGCGTGCTGGACATCCAGCAGCGACCCTCGGGCGAGTGGGAAGTGCTCACGGAGCAGGGCAGCGTGGTCTGCGAAATGGTGGTGAACGCGGCCGGCTGCTATGCGCGTCAGGTAAGCCAGATGGTCGGCACCGACGTGCCGATCACCAATATGAAGCACACCTACATCGTCACTGAGCCGGTGCAGGCGTTCCTCGACAGCGACGAGGAAATGCCGGTGATGCGCGACCCGTATCCATCCGCGTACTACCGCCAGGAGCAGAAGTCGGGCCTGATCGGTATCTACGAGACGGTGAACTCGCAGGAGTGCTGGACGCACCGCGGGGGCTGGCCGGAATGGGAGTCGGAGAACGAGCTGTTCGACGCCGACTTCGACAACCTGACGCCGTTCATCGAGCGGGTGATGGAACGCATGCCGAGCTGGCACGACCTGGGTATCAAGCGCGTGGTGTGCGGCGCGATTCCGCACACGCCCGACAGCAATCCGCTGCTCGGCCCGGCCGCAGGCCTGCGCAACTTCTGGCATTGCAACGGCGCTTCGATCGGCATCGCTGCGGGTGCCGGCTGTGGCAAGTACCTGGCGCAATGGATGGTGCACGGGGATGCGGAAATCAACATGGCCGGACTGGACCCGCGGCGCTTCGGGCAGTACGCGCCGGGCGAATACACCAAAGCCAAGTCGCATCAGGACTACGAGCACATGTATGCGCTGCATCTGCCCGGCGAAGAACGCCCGGCCTCACGCAATGCGCGTGTGACCCCGCTCTACGACCGGCTGCTCGAGCAGGGGTGCGTATACACCGAGGCCAACGGCTGGGAACGCCCGAAGTGGTTCTCGCTCGACGGCCGCCGGGAGGCGCTCGGTTTTCACCACAACAACACCTTCGAGGTGGTTGCCGCCGAGTGCCGGGCGGTGCGCGAGCGGGTCGGCGTGCTGGATCTGTCCAGCTTTGCCAAGTACGAGGTCACCGGCACCGGCGCCGAGGCATTTCTGAACCGCGTTTGTGCCAACCGCATGGCGCGCCGCGACGGAGGTATCGTGCTGGCACACTATCTGTCGGAGGAAGGCCGCATCCTCGGCGAGTCGACCATCACGCGCCTCGGCGCAGGGCGCTACTATGTCCTGTCGGGTGCTGGCTCAGAGGACCGCGATCTCGACGTGCTGCAGCAGGGCAGGCGCGACGGCGAGGACGTCAGGATCAGCAACGTCACCGACGACTGGGGTGTGCTGGTGGTCGCGGGACCGAAATCGCGCTCGCTGCTGAGCGGGCTGACGGACAGCGACCTCGGTAATGACGCGTTCCGCTGGCTGACGGGCAAGGCTATCGACGTTGCCGGCGTGCCGCTGCGCGCGCTGCGGGTCAACTACGTCGGCGAGCTGGGCTGGGAGCTGCACTGCCCGATGGATCGCCTGGCCGAGCTCTACGAGGCGGTGTGGTCCGCGGGCCAGATGCACGGTATCGCCAACTTCGGCGTGTACGCGGTCGACTCGTTGCGGCTGGAGAAGGCCTACAAGGGCTGGGGTGCGGAGCTCACCAACGAGATCACGCTGGTTGAAGCGGACATGGAACGCTTCTTCGCGTACGACAAGGAAGACTTCGTTGGCCGCGCCGCGACGCTCAACGTGAAACAGAAAGGCGTGACCACGCAGCTCGTTTACGTGGAGATCGAGTCGGGCAGCTGCGATATGCACGGCGGTGAGCCGGTGCTGGTCGACGGGCGCACCATCGGCGTCACCACCTCGGGCGGGTATGCGCACCACAGCGCAAAGAGCCTGGGCTTCGCCTACGTGGAACCGGCCTTCGCGACGCCCGGTTCCACCTTCGCCATCGACGTGCTCGGTCAGCCGCGCACGGCGAGCGTGCTGGCAGAGCCGGTGTACGACCCGGGCAACGCGCGGCTGCGCGCCTAGAAATTTACGGACTGCTTGTCGTCCCCGGTTGCGCGCTGTTCCATCCACTGCAGCGTGTCGCTTTCGGGCAGCGGGCGCGCAAACAGGTAACCTTGCGCGAACTCGCAGCCGAGCGCGTGGAGCGCGGCGGCCTGCTCGGGCAGCTCCACGCCCTCCGCGATCGCGACCAGGTTCATCTCCCGGCACAGCCCGAGAATCGCGCGCACCAGGCGCAGGCAGGCCGCGTCCTGCGGTATCTGTGAGACGAAGCTGCGGTCGATCTTCAGGGTGTGCAGCGGAAACCGGTGCAGGTAGTTCAGGCCCGAGTAGCCGGTGCCGAAATCGTCGATGGCCAGGCGGATGCCCTGCCCGCAGAAGGCCTGCATGGCGCGGGCGGCGGCCTGCGGGTCGTCGAGCAACGCGGTCTCGGTGATTTCCAGTTTGATCCGTGCCGGCGCTGCCCCCGCCGCGGTGATCGTATCCAGCAACATCTGTGCTTCGCCGTGGTGATGAAGCTGTCCCGCGGCGACATTGACGCTCATGAAAAGCGCCTCATCGGCTGCGCAGTACTGCGCCTGCAACCGTTGCAGGGCACGGCAGGCCTGGTTCAGCACCCAGCGCCCCAGCGGCAGGATCAGTCCGGTATCCTCCGCTACTGCGATGAACTTGGGCGGCGGCACGTAACCCTCGGCGCCCCGGTTCCAGCGCGCCAGCGCCTCGAAGCCGGCGATGGTCTGGTCGGTCAGGCGCACGATCGGCTGGTAGTGCACCTCCAGCGCATCGCCTTCCAGCGCCTGGCGGAGATCCGTCGCGATGTTGAGCTCGGCGGCCACCTGCTGCAGCGTGCGGGTGTGCTTGAAGGGTGCGGGCTCGCGCTCGCCGTGGGTGCCGCGAAAGCGGCTGAGAATGAGTTTCAGCAGCAGCCGGGTGAGCGGGTCGGCGTTTCCCAGCTTGGTCTCGATCTGCGCGCGGGTGATCGGCAGCAGCGTGCAGTCGTCGAGCGCCCTGGCGGTGGCCGAGCGGGGATGGCCGTCGATCAGGGTCATTTCGCCAAACACATCGCCTTCGCCCAGCACCGAGAGGATCTGCGCCGCGCCATGCTGCTTAGCGCTGATCTCCACGCTGCCGCTTTCGATCAGATAGGCGCGATCGCCCGTCTCGCCCTCGCGAAAAATGCATTCGCCGGCCGCGACGTGCTGAATCTCCCAAGGGTTATGCAGGTTCGTGTTCACCTGTGGACGCGCTGGAAACCGATCAACCCGTTAGCGGCAGCCGGAGCGGGGTCTGAACCCTGGCTCAAATGCCGTTGGGGCTGGACCCGGGTCAGGGACGGGCGGCTTGTTCAGTCCGTGACGAAGGCGCTGACGAACGCGCTCCAGACCTGTTCACCGTCGTCGCGGAAACCGGTGAACTCCACGCCGACGAGGTACTCGTCGTCCACCTGGGAGGCGTAGACGATCTTGCCGTCGAAGGTGACGGTCTGCTGGTCGGGCAGTTCGATGGTGGCGTTGATCACGCCGCTGTCCAGAATCGGCTGCAGGCGCAGGCTCCACATCGACGGACAACCGAACTGCAGGCCGGTGGTCGATACATTGGTCGAGACGAATTCGGCATGCCCGACGCGTATGGGCAGCTGTCTGGTGAGGCGTGGAGCTGTTCTGCGTTCCATTTAGAACCCGACTCGTCGCTGGCGGTTGGGGCGATTATAAGTGAGAGCGGCGCGCCGTTGCGGGGTTATTTGTCACGGAACAGACGCTCACCCTGTTCATCGATGGTGCGTTTGGCTTTGCTGATGGTCATTTCGATCGCACCGTCGCGGTCGCCGATGGTGTCCGCACGGATGAACTCGTGAGTCTTCATTTCGCCCTCCAGTTCCTTGGAGATGATGGCCTGCACGCGCCATCCGGCGTCGCTCTTACGCGGCGTCGGAACGATCTGAAACCCGTTGTAGGTCACCGGGTCGGCGGCGGCCGGGGCGGCCTCCGGCGCGCCGGAAACCAGTTTGCGCAGGAATTCGAACATGGCTTGCTCCTCCGTTGCAGGGCGGGCAGTCAGCCTCCCCGCGTATTGCACCACAGAAGCGCGGCTCAGGTCTTGCGTTTTGCCCGGTAACTGCGGTTAGCTTGAGCGGTCTTCGATCCGCGGGCCGCCGCGGCCTGTCCTGCGCTGAGGAGTCGCTCGTGCTGTGAACGATGCCGCTGCACCGGGGACGGTGCGATCCGAGCACCGGCTGACGCCGCTGCTTGAGCCGCGCTCCATCGCGTTGGTGGGCGCCTCCGCGCGAGTCGGCACGGTCGGCCACATGACCGTGAAGACGCTGCTCGCAAGCGGGTTTCCGGGCCAAGTGCACCTCGTCAATCCCAACTACTCGCGCATCGAGGGGCGGGCTTGTGCGGGCGCGCTGGGTGATCTGGAAGAGGCGCCGGACATGGTCATCGCGAGCATCGGGAGCGCGCGTATCGAGGCGGCACTCGAAGACGCCATCGCTGCCGGTGTACGGGCAGTCACGCTGTTCGACGCCTGCGCAGGCACTGCGCGCAACGGTCGTCCGCTCGTGGACGCGCTGCGCGAGCGCGCCGCCGAAGCGGGGTTGGTGGTTTGCGGCGGCAACGGCATGGGATTCTTCAACATCCGCGGGCAATGCCACGCCAGTTTCTACTCCGCGGCGCATCTGCAGCCCGGGGGCATCACGCTGATTGCGCATTCCGGCTCGGTGTTCACGGTGCTGGCGCTGAACGATCGCCGCTACCGTTTCGACCTGGTGATCTCTGCCGGCCAGGAAATCGGCGCACGCATCGACGAGTACATCGACTATGCCACACAGCGGCCCGCGACCCGCGTGATCGCGCTCTTTATGGAGACCGCGCGCGACCCGCAGGCGTTTTGCCGCGCTCTCGCGAATGCGCGCGAGCACCGCATTCCGGTGGTGGTCTGCAAGGTGGGCCGCACTGCGGAGAGCGCACGCGTGGCGCGCTCGCACTCGGGTGCGATGGCCGGCGACGATGCTGCCTTTGAGGCGATCTTCGAGCGCTACGGCGCGCTGCGCGTGGCAACCGTCGATCAGCTCATGAACGCTGCATTGCTGCTCGCGCAGGGACGCGACGCCGCCGCGGGCGGGCTCGCGCTGGTGACCGATTCCGGCGGCCTGCGCGAGGCACTGATCGACCGCGCAGAGGATCTGGGTATCGCGCTTGCGCGTTTCTCCGATGCGACCTGCGCACGCCTCGCACCGGTGCTGCCGCAGACCACGCTCGTGTCGAACCCGCTCGACTGCGCGGGCCCGCTAGACGAGACCTTCGTCGGTGTGTTCGAGCGTGCGCTGGCGATCGTTGCGCGTGCACCGGAGATCGGTCTGCTCGGTTTCGAGTTCGATGCGCGCGACGACTTCCTCTACGCGCCGGGTCTGCAGGTGCTCGCTGAACGGCTGCCGCTGCTTACCGACAGGCCCTGTTTTGTGTACTCGAGCTTTGCGCGCGCACACAACCGGTCGCTCGGCGAGCGCCTGGCGTCGCTCGGCGTTCCGCTGCTGAACGGCCAGGACGAGATGCTGCAGGCGGCCGGTGTGATGATGCGCTGGCGCGAGGTTCTGCAGCTGCTGGACGAGCACGACATGCCCGCCGCCGTCCCGGCGCACACGGTCGCGCGCTGGCGCAAACGCCTGGCAGGGAGCACTCCGCTGGCCGAGGCCGATGGCCTGACGCTGCTTCGCGACTTCGGCGTGCCCGTCACCGAACTCGTTCTGGCGACAAGCGCCGGCGAGGTGCGCGAGGCAGTCGCCGCGCTTGGGTTGCCCGTGGCGATCAAGACCGCACAGCCCGGTGTGGAGCACAAGACGGATGTCGACGGCGTGCGTCTGTGGCTGCGCACGAGCGAGGCGGCCAGTGCGGCTTACGCCGAACTCAGTGGTCGGCTCGGGGCGGCGGTCATCGTTCAGCGCATGGCCGGGCCCGGCATGGAGCTGGCGTTCGGCTGCGTGCCGGATGCGGACTTCGGGCCGTTGGTGCTGGTCGCGAGCGGCGGTGTTCTGGTGGAGTCGGCGCGCGACAAGGTGTTCCTGAGCGCACCGTTCGGACCGCTGCGAGCCCGCCGCGCGCTGCAGCGCCTGAGGGTCTGGCCGTTGCTGTGCGGTGCACGCGGCCATCCGGTTTGCGATATCGATGCGCTGAGCGCGGCGTTGTCCCGCTTCTCCGCGCTGGTCGCGGCGTTCGCCGACCTGCCCCTGGAGATCGACGTGAATCCGCTCGTGGTGAGCGCCGCCGGTGTGCGGGCCGTCGACGCGCTGGTGGTCCCGGGCGGGCCCGCCCTCCGGGGTTGAGGCGTGCATCGCCACCCCCGGCGGGAGGCTTACCGGCCCCGCCGCGCAGGCGGGCCGCGGGCGACGCGCCCCTATACACACCGCGAAGCTAGACGGTAAACTTGCCCGACTTGATAAGAACAGCACTGATTTCATGACGCTGACGACTTGCCGCGTCACAGCTTATGCACGGAATCACCACCGATTCGCGTGCCTTCCAGGGTTTAACCATTGGTCCGGAATGGGCTCACCGCAGTGGCATCGCCGCACGGCGCCACGCCCGCCCGGGCGTTCCGGACAGACGAAACGGCTCTTTGAGAGGAGGAGTTTAGATGAAACGACGTAACTTTCTGAAGACAGGTGTCGCCGGCGTAGGCGGGGCCGCAGCCGCGACGGTCGCGGCGCCGGCGATCGCGCAGAAGCGTATCGAGGTCGTAATGGTCACCACCTGGCCGCGCGACTTCCCGGGCCTCGGCACCGGTGCGCAGCGGTTCGCCCAGCGTCTGGTCGACATGAGCGACGGCCGCTTCCAGGTGCAGTATTTCGCCGCCGGCGAACGCGTGAAGGCGTTCGACTCGTTCGACGAGGTCGCGTCCGGCAACGCGCAGATGTACCACGCGGCCGACTACTACTGGAAAGGCAAGCACCCGGGATGGGCGTACTACACCGCAGTGCCGTTCGGCTTCGTCTACAGTGAGATCAACTCCTGGGTCAAGTGGGGCGGCGGTCAGGAGCTGTGGGACGAGCTGGCGGCGGAATACAATCTGAAGTGCCTGACATGCGGCAATACCGGCGTGCAGATGGGCGGCTGGTTCCGCAAGGAGATCAACTCGGCGGATGACCTCAAGGGTCTGAAGATGCGTATCCCCGGCCTGGGCGGCGACGTGATGGCGAAGCTCGGCGCCTCGCCGGTCACCCTGCCCGGCGGCCAGATCTACGAGAACCTCGTGTCCGGCGCGATCGATGCGACCGAGTGGGTGGGACCGTGGAACGACAGCTTCCTGAAGTTCTACGAAGCGGCCAAGTACTATTACTACCCGGGCATGCACGAGCCGGCTTCCATGCTGTCGCTGGGCATGAACAAGAAGTTCTGGGAAGGCCTGTCTAAATCCGATCAGAACATGATCCGGGCGGCGGCGTCTGAAGAGAACGACACCATGATGGCGGAGTACAACGCCAAGAACGGCGATTCGCTGGCCAAGCTGATCAACGAGCAGGGTGTGAAGCTGCGGCGCTTCAACGATGACGTCTACGATGCTTTCGGCGAAGCGGCCGAAGAGGTGTTCAAAGAGCTTCGCGATCACAGCAAGCTGGCGAACCGCATCCACGAGAGTTTCCTGAAAACCCGTAAGGATGTGGGCGCCTGGATGAACATCTCCGACGTGGAGTATCTGCGCCAGCGCAATCGTGTGCTGGGCGTGACCTAGCAGACTCGCTCGAGTCTCCAGGCAAAGCGGAGCCCGCGGGCTCCGCTCTCCATAGCGTACGCCTGCCCGGCGCATGAACAGCGACCAGCTATCGGTGCAAGCCGCCGGAGGGGACGCCGTGCGGAGTCTGCACGGGTTTCTACCTCAGATGCTGCGCATGTTTGCCCTGTCGATGACTGTCATGGCGCTGGTGTTTCTGCTCAACAACCATTTCATTTTCTGGCTGGACTGGCCTGGCATGCTGACGCTGCTGGCGCATGTCGGCTGGTTGGGAGAACCGCCGAATCAGCCGTTGCAGGGTGGCGATCTGCTCCGGGGCTGGCTGCAGCTGGGCAGCTACGCGGGCGGGCTGCTGGTGGTGATCGGCTACGTGTTGAAAACGCACGAGCAATCATTGCGTGTGGATGCCGCACGACTTTCCGCTTTCGCCGCGTTCATCATCCGGGCTGCTTTCTGGGCGGTGCTGATCGTCGGCCTGGTCGATATGCTCATCTCGTTTCTGCGCGTCGAGGATTTCCTGGTGCATATCGTCGGCGAGGACCTGACCAGGGAACTCGGGCGGCCCAACTTCCGGGGAACCTACGTGCACTACCCGCTGATTGCCGTATCGGTGATCATCGCCTTCTTCGTGCGCTCGCTCGGGTTCACCTGGCTGGCGCTGCTGGTTGTGTTCGCGGAATTCCAGATCGTCATTTCCCGCTTCGTGTTTTCCTATGAGCAGTCCTTCATGGGGGATCTGGTGCGATTCTGGTATGCCGCGCTGTTTCTGTTTGCCAGCGCGTACGCGTTGATTGACGAGGGGCACGTGCGGGTCGACGTTATCTATGCCCGCTTCACGAAGCGTGGCAAGGCATGGACGAACGCCCTTGGATCGGCGCTGCTCGGGCTGCCGCTGTGCTGGGTGATACTGACTCAGGGTATGTGGGGCCGGGGCAGCAGCCTCAACAGCCCGCTGCTCAGCTTCGAGATCTCCCAGCAGGGCTTCGGCATGTATACCAAGTACATGATGGCGGGCTTCATGGTGGTGTTCGCGCTGTCCATGATCGTGCAGTTTTCCAGCTACTTTCTGAACAGCGCCGCCGATCTGCTGGCCGAACCCGGAGGCGAGCCGGAACGTGAATACGATCACGATCCGGAAGAGATCTAGCAACCCATGGAACTCTTCTTCCTCGCCGTTCTCGTTCTGCTCATGGTGGTCGCGCTCACGTCGGGTTTTCCGGTCGCGTTTGCACTGCCCGGCTCGGCGATCCTGTCCATAGCGCTGGCTGCCCTTTGCGGTGTGATCTTCGCCGGCGATGCGAGCGCCTACTTCGCCTCGGGCGGTCCCCTTGAATGGTTGAGCGCCGGTGTAACCAACTTCCGAAGCCTTTACTGGGACGTCGAGCGCGACACGCTGATTGCGATTCCGCTGTTCGTGTTCATGGGCATCATGCTGCAGCGCTCGAAGATCGCCGAGGATCTGCTGGTCACCATGGCCCAGCTGTTCGGGCCGATTCCCGGCGGTCTCGGCATGTCGGTTGTGTTCGTGGGCGCGCTGCTGGCGGCGACTACCGGCATCGTGGGGGCCACGGTGATCGCAATGGGCCTGATTTCGTTGCCGGCGATGCTGCGCCACAACTACTCGAAGCCGCTGGCGACCGGGACCATCTGCGCCTCGGGCACGCTGGGGCAGATCATTCCGCCGTCCATCGTGCTGATCATCCTCGCCGATCAGCTCTCCAGTGCGGCCGATCAGGCAAGCACCGCGCGAAAAGCCGAGTTCAAGGACGCAACCGGCGAATTTTCCATGCCGTCTGAATTCGACATCACGTCGGCCAGCGCAGGCGACATGTTCATGGGCGCGTTCCTGCCGGGGCTGGTGCTGGTGGCGATCTACATGACCTACATTCTGGTCTCCGCGTTGATCAAGCCGGAGTCCGCCCCGCCGGTGCACCACGAAGGCAAGTACGACCGGCAGTTTGTGCTGCGCGTCTTTCTAGCGTTGATTCCGCCGCTCACGCTGATTTTCGCCGTGCTCGGCTCGATCATCATGGGGGTCGCTACCGTCAATCAGGCCGGTGCGATCGGCGCGGTCGGCGCGATGATCATGGGCGGTTACCGGCTAACCGCCGGCAAACGACTGGCCTACGTACCCGCCGTGCTGGCGCTGATATCGACGGCGGCAATTCTGGTTCTGCTTGCCACCACCACGATCAATGTCAAGAACATCGGAGGCACGGGCGATGTGCTGGCGATTGCGGCGGCCGGGGTCGCGGTCGCCGGGCTGATGATTGCCGTGGTGTGGAGCGCGTGGCGATCTTTCAAGATCAACGACACGCTGAGCGGCGTGATGATCGAGACGGCGAAGACCACCTCCATGGTGTTCATCATCCTGATCGGTGCGGCGATGCTCACTTCGGCGTTTCGCGGCTTCGGCGGCGAGGAGCTGGTGAAGGAGTTCCTGACAGGCCTGCCGGGCGGTTTCTGGACGCAGTTCATCGTGGTGATGGCGGTCATCTTTCTGCTCGGGTTCTTTCTCGATTTCATCGAAATCGCCGTGGTCGTGGTGCCGATCGTGGCCCCCATACTGCTCGCCGATCCCAGCGCGAACATCACCGCCGTCTGGCTCGGCGTGATGGTCGGCCTGAACATCCAGACCTCGTTTCTTACGCCGCCGTTCGGTTTTGCGCTGTTCTATCTGCGCGGGGTCGCACCGCCAAGCGTCAAGACGCTGCAGATCTACCGCGGCGCGGCGGCGTTTATCGCGTTGCAGCTCATAGGGCTTGCGGTAGCGGGTGCGTTCCCCAGCCTGATCAATTACTTGCCGTACCGCACGTATCTGACCTCGGAAACCGCACCTCCGCCGCAGAACCCGCGCCTGCAGCAGTGCATTGAGGAGCACCTGTTCACGATCTATGACGAGCAGGGGGATGCCTTGCGCGCTGCGATCAGTGAAGCGGGCGCGCTGGATTTCAGCTACCTACCGGAAGAGCAGCAGCGTGCGATGCGCGAGAGCCTGAAGAAAGCGAGCGCTACTTTCGCGCTGGTCGAGGAAGTCCGCAAGGCAGAACGCGCGGTCACCGAGGCCTCGCCGTCTTATCGGCCGCAGCACGTGCGCGTGCGCGATACGCAAAAAGAGATCCGCAAAGTCGAGGCGGAGATCAAGGACGCGGGACAGACCTTCCGGCGTGCGCAGAACGATGAGGATGTCTCGCAGGAGCGCGTCGAGCGGCTGCGCGGCAGGACCGAGGCGCTGCAGGCGCAGAAATCCGCGCTCCAAAGCGAGATTCCCAGAGAATGGGAGGAGGTACGCAAGCGTTACGTCGAGTTGACGGAGGCCGAGAAAAAAGCGCGGCTTGCGTATCGCCGCAATGTCGACGGGGCGTACGAGCCGCTGGCCACGTTCCTTACGATTCTCGAATCAACCGAAGGATTGCGCAACTTCGAAGCCACGTTGCGGTCACTGGAGTCGGTAATTGCCGAGGCGCCCGCCGAACAGGCGATGGATACGATCAAGGATGCGGAACGCGAGCTCGACAAGCTGGCGGGTGCCAGCGACATCAAGTCGCGCTTGTCCAAAGCCCGTCGTGCGCTAAAAGGTGATGAGCCCGAACGCGACGAAGCGGCCGATTTCCTGCGACAGGCGCGGGAAATTTTTGCCGACGAGCTCGTGTGGCGCAAACGTGCGAGCGACGAGCTTGCCCCGATGCTGCGCAAGTACAACCAGGCCATCAAACACTCCATCGGTCTGCGTTTGCAGACGCGCCTGACCACCGATGAGGCCGAAACCGTTGCTGCCTGTCAGTCATCGCATCGCGATATCTCGCTGAATTTCTAGTTAAGGAAACGGGGTCAGACTCAAATCAATCGAGTCTGACCAAGTCAGACCCCAATGATCCACCATTAATCTGGTAACCGATGTCAGGTTGCGTGTTTGCGGGCCGTGTCGATGTAGAGCGCACGCAGCTTGCGACTGACGGGCCCGGGCTCGCCGGTGCCGATCGAGTGCCCGTCGATGCTTACGACGGGCATTACGAAGCTCGATGCGCTGGTGATCAAGGCCTCGCTGGCCGCGTAGGCTTCCTCGAGCGAGAATGCACGTTCCTCGACCGGAATCTGTTCCTCGTGTGAAAGCCTCAGCACGGCCGCACGCGTGATCCCGTGCAGTATCTCGTTGCTGAGGTGCCGCGTGACGAGCACGCCTCCGGTGGTCACGATGTAGGCGTTGTTCGAGCTGCCTTCGGTCACCAGACCGTTTTCGACCATCCAGGCGTCGTCGGCGCCGGCATCCAGGGCGGCCTGCTTCGCCATCGACGATGCCAGCAGGCCGACGGTCTTGATGTCACGGCGCTGCCAGCGGATGTCCGGTACCGAGATTACCGCGATGCCGCGCCGGGCGGCCGGGTTGTCGACGATGGCGCGGGCCTGCGTGAACATCACCAGGCTCGGCTCGGCGTCGGCGGGGAAGGCGAAATCGCGATCCGCCGCACCGCGCGTGATCTGCAGGTAGACGACGCCTTCGGTGAGCGCGTTGCGGGCGATCAGCTCTTGCTGAACCGCGACGATGTCCGCATCGCCGAGCGGTGCGCGCATGTTCAGCTCGCTCAGCGAGCGCCGCATGCGCATCAGGTGTGCGGCATTGTCGACGAGCCGGCCGTCCAGCACCGAGGAGACTTCGTAGATGCCGTCAGCGAACAGAAAGCCGCGATCGAATACCGAAATGCGGGCTTCGGCTTCGGGCAGGTAGTCGCCGTTGACGTAGACGGTGCGGCTCATTGCGTTACTCCTCGGTAGAATCAGCCCCACAGTGCGGGGGGCGGCGGCGCGATTCCGGCCGCGTCGAACACCAGCCCGGGATTGCGATCCTCGGCCAGCAGCAGCGGCCCGTCCAGATCCACGATCTCCGCGCCCTGGGCAACCAGCAGTGCCGGCGCCATGGCCAGCGACGTGGCAAGCATGCACCCGACCATCACTGAAAACCCGCGGGCCCGGGCGGCGTCGCGCAGCAACAGCGCTTCCGACAATCCGCCGGTCTTGTCCAGCTTGATGTTCACCATGTCGTAGCGTCCCTCGAGTTCGTCGAGCGACTGCCGGTCATGGCAGGATTCATCGGCGCAGATCGGCAGCGGCCGCTCCAGCCCGGCGAGCGCCTGGTCCTGCCCCGCGGGCAGCGGCTGCTCGATCATGCTCACGCCGAGTGCCGCCATCGCGGGTGCCAGCTCGAAGAAGCTGTCGATGTCCCACGCCTCGTTGGCGTCGACGATGAGCTTCGCCGACGGGGCGCCGTCGCGCACCGCGGCGACACGGGCCAGATCGTCCCGGCCACCGAGCTTCAGCTTGAGCAGCGGCCGCTGTGCGTGCTGTAGGGCCTGAGCACGCATGTTGTCCGGGGAGTCCAGCGACAGTGTGTATGCCGTGACCACCGGCACGGGTTCGGGTTGGCCGACAAGTTCCCAGACCCGGCAGCGGGCGCGCTTGGCTTCCAGATCCCAGAATGCGCAATCCAGCGCGTTACGCGCCGCGCCCGGGCCGAGCCGGGTCTGGAGGGTGTCCCGGTCGAGCCCCCGGGCGATCTCGCTGCTCAGTGCGAGCAGCTTTTCGTGTTCACCGGCAACCGATTCGCCATAGCGGGCGTAGGGCACGCACTCGCCGCGTCCTACGAGGCCTCCCTCATGCAGCTCGGCAACGACGACCTCCGCGCGGGTTCTGGCGCCTCGCGAGATGCGAAACTCGCCACGCAGCGGCCAGCTTTCCGTGCGCACGTGCAGATCAGTCATTGCGGCGGCCGGCGACGCCGCGTCAGACGATGGCGTCGACAATCGGTGCGACGCCATGGCGGAAAGGATCGACGGTCGGCAGACCGAGGCGTTGCTGTGTCTCTTCGAGGTAATGCCGCGCGTCTGCTTCCGTCAACGCGGCCGTGTTGACCGCAATCGCGACGCATTCCACCCGCGGGCTGGTGAGGCGCGCCACGTCGAGATTCGCGTCGATGCACACCTGCAGATCGGGTATCTGATAGTCGGGCAATCCCCGCATGTGTGTACGCGTCGGCTCGTGGCACAGCACCAGTGCGTCGGGCTGGGCGCCGTGCAGCAGGCCGGTGGACACGCCGGCGAACGAAGCATGGAACAGCGAGCCCTGGCCTTCGATGATGTCCCAGTGCGCAGGATCGTTAGCGGGCGCCAGCGCTTCGATCGCCCCGGCGATGAAGTCGGCGACGACGGCGTCGACGGAAACACCGCTGCCGGCGATGAGGATCCCGGTCTGCCCGGTGGCGCGGAAATCGACCGGCATGCCGCGCGCGCGCATTTCTTTCTCGATAGCCAGGGTCGTGTACATCTTGCCGCAGGAGCAGTCCGTGCCCACTGCCAGCAGGCGCTTGCCGCTGCGCGGTTTACCGTTGCCGACCGCAAAGGTCTCGCTCGGATGGCGCACGTCGAACAGGCGCCGGCCGCAGGCCGCGGCCGTGTCGCGCAGCTCGGGCACGTCGGCGAGCTTGTTGTGCAGACCGGCGGCGAGGTCCATGCCGGCTTCCAGCGCCTCGCGCAGCACGCTGATCCAGTTCTCCGCGATGATGCCGCCGCGGTTGGCGACGCCGACGACCAGCGTCTGCGCGCCGGCAGCCCGCGCCTGCGCCACCGTCATGTCCGTCAGGCCGACATCCGCATGACAGTCTGGCAACCGCAGCTGACCGACGCAGTTCTCGGCGCGCCAGTGCTTGATGCCCTGGGCAACCTTGGCGGCCAGGGGGTCTGCCGCATCACCCAGGAACAGCAGATAGGGCGTGCCTATATTGATCGCTTTCATTCTCCTGATCCTTCGCTATCATTGGGCGGCCTGGCAGGTGTGACCCTGATCCGCGCGCGAAAAACGCTAACAGATTGCGACGCGCCGCGCACTAACTAGCGACCGACCCGCGCACGGCGGTATCGTCGCGCCGATCGAACAGAGGATAAGAATCGCCGTTGAACATTCCCGCTCGAGACTCGCGGCACACCGCCCCGCCCCCGCTTGGGGATGCGCGCCCATGCCTGCACGTGGACTTGGCGGCCGTGCGCGACAACTTCGGCCGCTACTGCGCCGCGACCTCGGCGCGCGTGGCTGCGGTGGTCAAGGCGGACGCCTATGGTCTCGGCATGATTCCGGTGGCGGATGCACTCTACAAGGCGGGCTGCCGGACCTTTTTCGTGGCGTTCACCGCGGAAGGCGCGAGCCTGCGCGAGCACCTGCGCGACGTGGATATCTACGTGCTTTCTCCGCTGGTCGCGACGGAATCGCAGGTGCTGCTGAATTACGGCCTGATACCCTGCCTGTACGATCTGCAAGGCGTCGACGCCTGGCTGATCGCTGCGCGCGAGGCCAACATGACCATGCCGGTGGCGCTGCACGTGGAAACCGGTATCAACCGGCTGGGGATGCCCGAAACCGAAGTCCGCGCACTGTGCAACGATCAGCGTCGCCGCCGCGGGCTGCACGTGGCGATGCTGATGAGTCATCTCGCCTGTGCGGACGATCCGGGCGCTGCGCACAACGCGCGGCAGCTGCGGCGATTCGAGCAGATGCGGCGGCTGTTTCCCGGTGTGCCATGCAGCTTGAGCAACTCGGGCGGCGTGTTTCTGGGGCGTAACTACCATTTCGACATGGTGCGTCCCGGCATCGGCCTTTACGGGCACGACCCGCACTACCGGGTCACCGCGCCGCGGGTAAAGCCGGTAGTGCGTTTCGAAGCGCCGTTGGCGCAGATCAAGCGCCTGCCTGCCGGGGAAGCTGTCGGTTACGGCGCCACGTACGTCAGCCGCGAGGACAAGCAGATCGGCGTGGTTCTGGCCGGGTATGCCGATGGCATCGACCGGCGCGCCTTCGATCCCCAGTCGTGGCCTCCGCAGCAGGCGGCCGTGAGCGGCGTTCGCGTGCGCGTCATCGGGCGCATCTCCATGGACATCACCACCGTTGACCTTTCGGCGCTTCACGGACGCCAGGTGCGTGTCGGGGATACGGTCGAGTTCTTCGGCCAGGTGATCGCGGTGGAGGAGATCGCCGAGCAGCTGGGAACGATTCCCTATGAACTTTTCACGCGCATCGGTTCACGCGTGGTGCGCGCTTACGAGGAGTGAGCGAAAAATGCCCGGGACGCTGCGTTTAGCCGGAGAGCCGACGCCCGTGCCGGAGAGCGCGATCGGTTCGCGCACCCGCAGCTGGCGCTCGGCGGACGTGGATCCGTTGCGCTGCATCGTGGAGATCGAAGGAGCGGCGCGCGATGAGCTTGCGGCCATGTGCGAGCAGATCCGCAGCGCGCCGCTTCCTGTCACGCTGCGTCACGCCGATCATTTCGATATTCCCGGTTTACGCCGCATCATGGGACAGTGCCGGAGCGCGCTCGACAATAGCGTCGGCGTTGTGGTGCTGGATCGGCTGCCGCTGGATGACATGGATCTCGCCGAGGCCTTGGCGGTCTTCTGGAGCCTGGGCGGGCTGATCGGACGCAACGTCGCGCAGAAATGGGACGGCACGGTGCTCTACGACGTCACGGATAGAGGACTGGCGTACAGCTACGGGGTGCGCGGTTCGTACACCAGCGTGGAGCTGGTGTTTCACACCGACAATGCGTTCGGCGTGATGCCGCCGTGGTATGTCGGGCTGCTGTGCGTGCACCCGGCGAAGGAGGGCGGCGTCAGCCGGTTCTGCAGTCTGACGGCGGTGCATGACCGACTGCTCGAGACCGAGCCGCGGCTGCTGGCGCGGCTCTACCAGCCGATGCTGTGGGACCGGCAGGCGGAACACGCCGAAGGCGCGCCGGTAGTGGCCGCCGCACCGATGTTCCGCTGGCAGGACGGGCGTCTCAGCGTGCGCGCGAATCCGAGCCTGGTGCGCAAAGGCTACGCGGTCGCTGAGCGGGAGATAGACCATGAGTTGCACGCCGCGCTCGCGGTCTTCCAGGGTCTGACCGAGGACCCGGCGTTCTGGTTCGAGCTGCCGATCGAGCGCGGACAGCTCCAGTACCTCAACAATATCGACATCGCACACTACCGCAGCGAGTTCCAGGATCCGCCGGAAACGGCGCACAAACGGCATCTCGTGCGAACCTGGCACCGCGACGCCGGCCGCCCGCTCTACGACGGGTAGCCCAGGGGTTTCCCCTTACGCACTACCCCCCCAACGTCGCGCATACCAATCGACAGGGACTGTCCCCTTACGTGGTACCCCCGATGTCACGCACACCAATAGGACGGGGACTGTCCCCACGCGCCGTCCGACTCGGTTCTCAGTCCTCGGTAGCCAGTACCACCGTCAGCTCACCAAACTCGCCGAAATCCACCGCCACCTGATGGCCCGGCATGATCGGAGCCGGTTTCCCGCACACCCCGGTGGTGACGAAGCTGCCGGCGGTGATGCTTCGGCCGCGCTCGCGGTAGTGGTTGACGAACCAGGTCAGCGCGTCGCGCGGATCGCCCAGCGCATCGCCGCCGACCCCCCGGCTGACGGATTCGCCGCCGACTAAGGTTTGCACCCGGTGGGCCGCTAGATCCGCAGCGCGCCATGGCTGCGTGATGCGCGGTCCCAGCACGAAGGCATAGGCGCAGGCGTTGTCGGCGACCAGCTGCGCGGCGCCCGCCTGGACGAAATCGCCGAACCGGGCGTTGGGCAGCTCGATCCCGAGCCGCAGGTGGCCGATCAGGTCCATGGCCTCCTCGCGCTCGAACAGTGCCTCGCGCGGCGCGACGTCGACGCCGAACTCGAACACGAACTCGGCTTCAGCGACGCGCATGGTGTTGCCCCGCATCGGCGCAGTGGCGCCGGGTTCGAGCACCCGCGATGCGCGAAACTGCCCCGTGATCGGGTGCTCGACGGCGATATGCGCCTGCCCGGCGGCGCTGGTGGCGGCGATCTTGTAACCGCTGACCGGCTCGCCCAGGGCCTCGATGACTGCGTCCTGCAGCGCGTAGCCGGCGGCGATATCGGTCGGACGAACCGCCTCCGGCAGCGCGTCGATGGTGCGGTCGTGACGCCAGGCGTCCAGCAGGATGTCCTGCGCCGAGGTGAGTTTTTGCATGGTTCAGGTCCGAGCTGATCGACAGGGGAACGAGCGTTGTTACACCGTTTTGCGAGTTTTGTCACCACCGGTGGCTTTCCTCACCGGCGGGGGCTTGCGTTTGCTGCGCTGCCGCATATAATCGCGCGCTTCTGTAAATCGAGCGGACAACCGGTGATCGACCCCAGCCAGCCAGTGCGCGTGTTCAGGAACTGGAAGCATGACTGCTACAGCATCATGCAGGGGGGCCGCGTGCGCGCGTCCGCCAGCCAGGTCCAGCTGAGCGGCGTCGAATTTCTGGTTCGTGAGTCGGGCCGCAACCGGATGCTGCGCGGCCTGGGGAAGAACGTGCACGCGTACGCCATTGGTCGCCTGGTCGACTACGTGCACCCGCACGATACGCGCAGCCTCGAGCGCATCGACGGCCGCGGCGTGTTCTACGACCCCTACCGTTACGCCAGCTTCGTGGACAGCGACACGCTTGCCCCGGTTACCGCCGCCGGCATCGCACACTTCGACGAAAACGGGGTGATTTACACTCCGGTCGAGCTGCCGCTCGCCGCCTGACAGGCGCGCTCAGGCGCCGGACGTGGGTCCGTTTGGACCGCGTCGCACCCCCTCGCGCAGATTCCGGTAGGCAAGGTTCTCCAGCCGGCAGGGATGGGTGCCCGGCGCCTCCACCAGCAGGGTCTGCGCCGCGATCGGATCGAAGTCAGCGCGGAAATGCACAGTGCTCTTCACCACCAGTAACCGCTGTTTCGCGGGTTCTATGCCGACGTGACGAAACAGTGCCTGGTCCAGGCACTGAAAGCGCTGGCTGGTAACGACGATCTGCACGTCCGCATGCTCGTCCTCGATCCGCAGCAGCGCCGTTGGCCCGACGGTTGCGTGCGCGCCGCGGTACATTTTGCCGGTGCACTCGAAGTGACCGTCCGCCAGCGCGACCACCCGGACCGCTCCCTCGAGCGGCGCCGTCCCGGGCGTGCCGGATCGGCCGCCCACGGAACAGCGCAGCACGACGTCGGTGCCTGAGCGGTGCGCGCGGGCGGCGGTTTCCGGGTCGAAAATTGCGCCGGCAACGGCGCCGCGCACGCCGCGTTCGACCAGGCGACGGACGATTTCCATGTTGTCGCTGGTGGCGCCCGCCCCCGGATTGTCCTGCACGTCGGCGAGCACCACGGGGCCGGACCCGGTGCTGGCCAGCGCGGCGTCGATCGCAGCGTCGATGGACAGCAGCGGGTTGTCAAACACACTTTCCGCAGCCTCCAGGCTGGCCGTGGTCTCGCGAACGGCCGTCAGCACCGCCCGGTCATCCGACCCATACCCGACCACTGCGCCGCCGCACTCGAGAATATCGGCCGGCGGAAACCCGGCGGCGTAATCCACGCAAACCCGGGCATCGCTCGGAAGCCGCGCATACACCGAGCGGTGCGGCTCGAAATCCGTCCCCTGCGCCGACAGCGGCACCAGGAAGGGCAGGCGCTGCATGTGCTTGTACAGACGCTCCCCGG
>JAHELT010000250.1 GCA_024644045.1 Chromatiales bacterium
CAAAAAGGCTCAAAATGAGCATGGAGGTGTCATGTCGAAACGAAGGAATACTTGACGCAAGTTGAGCGGGGAAGCGATCGAGATGTCGATGGGTAACGGCATTACGCTCAGCCACGTGGCGCGGGAGCCGCCCCATGTTGACGATTGACATTCGCCGGCAACTGGTCCAAGACTTCTCGCAGCTACCCGGGAGTTCGTCCTTTACTCGAAATCCCTCACGATGGGGGTAGGAAATCTCCGGCTCAAGCGCCTCGAACGCGCCCCGCCCTGCCTATGGCCGATCGGATCTTGATGCCCATCGTCCCGGCCACGCCGTATAGGGGACCGAACTGTTTCAGCATCCATAAGGGTGCCGCCTATGATCAATTTCTGGTTTATCATTGACCGGGGATGGAGTTCTGGTCGCCTGCAATCACCGGCACCATCCCGCAATATCCCGCGATCCAGTCAAAGAAACGACCGGGTGCGTGGGTCCGATGGCCGTCAGCGAGCTATTCTCGACCCTAGCTTAGAAAACGGAGTCTCAGCCATGAAGCTCTCTGGTTCACTTCCGCACTACGGTTTCGTTCTATTCCTGTTCCTCACCACCGGCGCTCTGATCGCATCCAGCGCCAGAGCTGATCCACTGCCCCGCCCGCAGGGTCGGGTCATCCTCACCGTCACCGGCAAAATCGGAAATACGAATGCCGATGGCAGTGCGATGTTCGATCGCGCGATGTTGGAGGCGCTCGGCGTCAGTGAACTCACGACTAAAACTGTCTGGACGGAAGGCCCAGCCCGATTCGAGGGTGTGCTGGCCAGCAAGCTGCTCGAGGCGGTAGCGGCTGCAGGTGAGATTGCGGATACCCGGGCGATAAACGATTACAAAGTCGAGATACCGGTTTCCGATTTTCAGCAGTATCCCGTATTACTGGCGCTGAAAATGAACGGCGCATACATGCGCGTACGGGACAAGGGACCGATCTGGGTCGTCTATCCATGGGACCAGTATCCGGAACTCAACGACGAACAGACCAAGCAAAAGGCTATATGGCAATTGAACGAAATTCACATCAGGTAACGCCCACCTTCAGGACGGCTCTCTATGCAACTCTGATCGCTACGGTGGCGATATTCTCGATTGGCTCGATCTACTTCTTTACGCGATTCCAGGAGCAGGAACGCAACCTCTCCAAGCGGGCGGATGCCGCGATGTGGCTGGTAACGTCCCTGGAGCGAGAGTACTGGAAGCTTCTCGATGCGCTCGCGCAGCACATACGACTTGCAGACGATGGCAGCCAAGCCCTGCTTCAGTACGAGGTGTTCTGGAGCCGCCTTCTGATCCTGACTGAAGGCGACGAAGGCCAGCCGGTGAGAACGCTCGAAGGCTACCGGACCGCGGCGACTGCAGTTTCGAATGTGCTTGGCGACATCGAACCGGCTTTCCAAGCGCTCGAGGTAGACGGTCGACCCGTGTCGGTAGACGTACTGGAGCAATTGCACACTTTACGCCTCCCGATTCACGATTTCGTAGTGCATGCGCACCTGCAGAAAGCCTGGCGGACCGACTTGAGTTCTCGCCTGTTGACACGGCAGCGCCTCATACTCTATGCATGTTTCGCCGGGATCGTAGTCAGCGGAGCCGCTCTCCTGTTACTGCTTTTTCGGCATGTGAGCCTCGCGCGTCGCTTGCTTCACAGTCTCAACCAGGCGCTGGCAGAGGCCGAGCACAAAACCCACGCACTGAGCGCGGAGATGGATCAGCGAAAGATCGCCGAACACGAGCTCAGAGAGGCGAACAAGGAGCTCGTGAGAGGGCAACACGTACTGAAACAGTCGAACGAAGAACTGCAGGAATACTCGCATATCATTGCCCACGATTTGAAAGAACCACTGCGCGGCATCAGCGTGTACAGCGCGTTTCTGCTCGAACGCTTCGGCGACTGTATCGACGAATCCGGGCGAGAAATGCTCGCTTATCAATCGGCAATGGTTCGCCAGCTGGATGCGCTGATAAACAACCTGCAAAGTTACTCACGCTTCGGCGTCACCAGCGAAATGACTAAAACCGAGGTTTCGTTAGATCAAGTGCTGGAACAAATCGTGGAGTCGCTTCAGGTACTGATCAATGAGCGAAACGTTGAGTTACTTTACGCCAATCCACTGCCCACGATTCGTTGCGACCGTATTCTGGTTGCAGAGGTACTTCGCAACATCCTCGTCAACGCGATCAGTTACAACGAAAACTCGCCGGTACGTATCGAGATTGGCTCAAACGCTACCTCTGACGGTACGCATACGATTTTCATCAAAGACAACGGCATCGGAATAGATACCAAACACCGCGAAGCCATTTTCAAGCTCTTCAAGCGACTACATGGCAAGAATGAGTACGGCGGTGGCACCGGGTACGGATTGACGCTGTCCAAGAAAATCGTCCAGCGACACGGTGGCAGGATCTGGGTGGAGTCTACACCCGGCGAAGGCTCATGCTTCTATTTCACACTATCAAAACGATAAGCGTGAGCATGGCTTGGTGGATCGCCGTTCCACGGCAACTCCGCGGTGTTAACCCAATACTCCATCAGCGTTTTTACGGCACTGAAAAAGGCCTGAAAGTCAGACGGTTTAGCCACATAACTGTTCGCGCCAGCGGCGTACGTGGCGTGGATATCCTCATCGGTATGTGACGTCGACAGCACAACAACCGGTATACGCCGCAGCCTGGCATCGCTTTTTATCAGATGCAAAACGTCTCGACCATCGGTGCCAGGCAGGTTCAGATCAAGCACAATCAATTTGGGGCGTGGTGCTCGCGCGGGATCACTGTACTCACCGCGTCTGTTTACGTAGGCAACAGCCTCGTCACCGGTTTTACAGCGAATGAGCGGGTTCGTAGCGCCACATTCCTTATACGCGCGCTCGAACACAATAAAATCAGTATCGTTGTCCTCAACGATCAGAATCGCGATCGCCCGATCTTCCGGGGTTGGTTGTTCCATCAGTTATGTTACTCCATCCTAGATGTCGCGGTGCGGCGAAACGGCGAGATGTAACCAGTTATAGCACAGGGATTTAAGATTTCTTCGATAGTCGTGCATGTCGATCGCTTTCAGGCAGTAACTGTTGGCGCCTGCTTCGTAGCATTCAGTGATTGTTTCTGAGGCAACGATACCTGTCAGCACCACGATTGGCACGGCCACAAAGTGCGGGTGACTGCGAATGCTCCTTATCAAATCGACCCCACTGCAGTCCGGCAAGTGCAAATCCACGAGTATGAGTGTTGGCTTTGAATCGTTGCCTGCCGCGACCGAAGCGAGGTAGTTTTCGAACGAACTCCCGCTCTCGAAGTAGGAGATTTTGTCCGCGGTACAGTACTCAGCGAGCATCTCACCGATCACGGCCCGATCTGGCTCACTGTCTTCAATGATGATAACGCGATTACCAAACATATTCGGCGGCATGCTTGATTGACTCGGTCAATCGTTGGTGACAATTGTAGCGTATATTGCGTGCCGGGTGACTGCTTTGACCTGCTTGCGCCGTAGCGTCCAGTGCGAGCAAAGATCAAAAAAGCGACCCAGCGGTTGCTGGGTTACGAACGTCTGGCCTGCGAAAGTCGGGAATGCCGGAATCGGTGGATATGCCGGCGCCGGCGAGGCCACGACGCGCCCGGCCTCGCCAACCCAGGCGCGCACCGTTTCATGCTTGGTTTTGATGCAAGGCCAATGATAGCCTCCCCGAAAGTGATCAACACTGTCGCCCGACCCGCCCGCATATTACCGGTCATCATTGCCTCGCAGTTCGCCGGGGTGGCGATCTGGTTCGCGGGCAATGCGGTGCTCCCCGACCTGCAGCGGCAGTGGAGACTTCCGGACTCGGCGCTCGGCAACGTCACCTCGGCGGTGCAGCTTGGCTTCATCGCCGGCACGCTGGTGTTCGCGTTCCTCGCCATTGCCGAGCGCTATTCGCCGCGCCTCGTCTACCTCACCTGCTCGCTCGCCGGCGCGCTGGCCAATCTCGCCGCCATCGCGTCCGACGGAAGCCTGAGCACGCTGCTTGCTACCCGGTTCGCCACAGGATTCTTCCTGGCCGGCATCTATCCGGTCGGCATGAAAATCGCCTCGGGCTGGTACCAGAAGGACCTCGGCAACGCACTGGGCTTGCTCGTGGGTGCCCTCGTCCTTGGCACCGCATTCCCGCACCTGCTGAAAGGCCTGGGCCAGGCCTGGCCTTGGGAGACGGTGCTTATCGGCGTGTCGGCGCTATGTGCTCTGGGCGGGTTGTTGATGTACGTGTGGGTGCCGGATGGTCCGTTTCTCAGGCAAGGCGCGAAGTTCGATGCCCGCGCCCTTGCCGACGTGTTCCGCTCGCGCAGCTTTCGCGCCTCGGCGTTCGG
>JAHELT010000251.1 GCA_024644045.1 Chromatiales bacterium
CCTGCGCAACGCCGCAGGGCCTCATTTGAGAGTCAACCCGCGGGGCCGGGGCCGTTTTTCCCCATGGCGTCGTTGCCCTTCACTCATGTACGGGGAGTACACCGCACTCAGTGCGCCTTGCCCTGAGAAAAAACGGCCGCCGGCGATCGGCATTCGCATAGCGTTAACAGGCCCTAGGCGCTGAGCAGCGCCGCAAGGTTGTCGTAGGTCTCGGCGAGGCCCTTTTCGATGGGTGAGTCGAGCACGCGATCGCGTGCCGCGTGCGTTGCGTAGCGAATCGTCATCGTCACGGTGGTGCACCCACCCCTTCAGTGAAGCAGGTGGTCACGCGCGTCTCGCCCCCGGTCCAGTCCTCATCGAACAGCTCGGTGTGCACCAAGCGCGCCGGCGGGCCGATTTCGCAGAATCTGCCCGTAACGCCCATCTCCGCACCTTCGTCGTTGCGCCAGACGTAGCGCAGCCCGCCTCCGATCCGCAGGTCGATGGCGCAGCTCACCATCGGCCAGCCGCGCGCCCCCATCCACTGCTCGACCAGGTCCGGTTGCGTGAACGCATCGAACACCCGCTCGCGCGGCGCATCGAAGGTGCGCGTCAGGGTGATTTCCCGCTCGCCCGGCGTGCTGAGGTCCAGGGCGTCGTCGTGACCGTCAGTTGCCACCGATGCGCTCCGTCGTTTGCAGCTCGCCGTGTAACGCCTCGAGCCGGTCGAAGCGGGCTTCCCAGAGTTTGCGGTGCTGCGCGATCCAGTCCTCCGCCCGGGCCAGCTGTCCGGGCTTGATCTCGCAGGTTCGGATGCGCCCGGATTTGCGCGAGCGCACCAGGCCGCTCGCTTCCAGCACCCGCAGATGCTGCATGAACGACGGCAGCGCCATGTCGAAAGGTGCAGCCAGCTCGCTGACTGAGGCGGCCCCGTCGCTCAGGCGTCGCACGACCGCTCGCCGGGTTGGATCGGCGAGGGCGTGGAAAACATTGTCCAGCAACCGTTGTTGGTTAGGCATACGCCTAACTATACGGCGCCGACCGTCGAGCGGCAACATGCTTGGTCAAAAGCCTTACTTCTGGCCCGCTGGCGGCTCCACCCTGCTGCGACACCTCGAAGCGCGACCGAATCGACGCTGCCCGGCCGGTCGAGTTGCTATGATGCAGGGCATGTTCAGGCCCGTAGCGCAAAGCCATCGACGCAGGCGGTGGGGCACCGCCGCGATGCTGTGCGCGCTGCTGGGCGCCGTCACGTTGCCCGCCCCCGCGCAGCCGGAACCCGACCCCGAGCAGCTGCTGATCCACGCGCTGATCGAATCGAAGCAGGGACGCATCGGCGGTGCCCTGCAGACACTGCATCCCCTGCTCGGCCGCGAGCCGCCGTTCCGTGCAGCCGAGCTGCTGTACCGGGATCTGGTCGGCGAGCTGCTGGGCGACGGAACTCGGGCCGGCATCGATGCCCGGCTCGAAGCGGAGCGCGCGGCGCTGCTGGCCGAAAGCGAAGCGCGCTGGGCCGGTTTTCTGGATCTGCACGCCGCCAGCTGGCAGCTGCCGAGCGGGCTGTTGCGGGCCAGCGACAAGCAACGTTTCGTGGTGGTCGTGGATTTGTCGCGCTCGCGGCTGTTCCTGTTCGAGAGTGTCGACTCGGGGTTCGAGCTGCGTACCCACTTCTACGTGTCGGCGGGCAGGAACGGGCCGTTCAAACAGCGGCAGGGCGACCGCCGCACGCCGGTTGGCGCGTATTTCGTCACCGGCCGCGTCGCGGGCTCGGCGCTGCCGGATTTCTACGGCGCGGGCGCCCTTCCGGTGAACTACCCGAACGAGTGGGACCTGCGCCAGCGGCGCAACGGCCACGGCATCTGGTTGCATGGCGTCCCGTCCGACACTTACAGCCGCGCCCCGCGGGCCAGCGACGGATGCCTGGTACTGTCCAACGATCTGTTCGGCGAGCTGTGGCAGCGGCTGGAGCCGGTGGTGACGCCGGTGCTGATCTACGAGCAGATCGACTGGGTGCCGCACGCCGAGTCCACCGCGCGCGGCGAAGCGCTGCTGCGCGCGATCGAGTCCTGGCGGCGTGATTGGGAGAGTCTCGATCAGCAGCGTTACGCCAGCCACTACGCCGCCGAGTTCCGCAGTGGACGCCGCTCGCGCGAACGCTGGCTCCAGGATAAAGCGCAGGTCCACGCCGGCAAACGCTTTCTGCAGGTGGAGCTGCACGAGCTGAGCGCCTTCGGCTACCCGGGTGAGGAAGATCTGGCGGTGGTCTCGTTCCGGCAGGTGTATCGCAGCAACAACTACGACTGGGACGGGTACAAACGCCAGTACTGGCGCCTGGTCGACGGGCGCTGGCAGATCGTTTTCGAGGGCGAGGCGCGTTTCCGGCCGGTTCACGAGCGCGGTCTCCCGAGCTCGGCGCGGGTCACCGCGGCGCTCTTCTGAGCGGCCCGCCTTTTGCGCGAATTCGTGCGCGCGGGCCCTAGTCGGCCTGGAGCGCCTGCTGCGGTGCCGCCGGCGTCTCGCGCATGGACGCTTCCAGCCTGGCGGCCGTTACCGGTCCCTCGAATCTGCGCACGAGTTCGCCCACCGGGTTGATCACGAAAGTGGTCGGCAGAACGCGCACCGTGCCGAAGGGTGTCACGGGGCTCTGTCCCAGGCCCAGGATCGGGTAGGTGACCCCGAGCTCGCTCACGAACTCGCGAATCGCGTGCGCCGAGGCGTCCTCGAACGTCACCCCCCACACGGTCGCCTTACCGCCCTTGTGCGCCTGATGAAACGCTTCCAGCTCCGGCATCTCGTGAATGCACGGCGGGCACCAGGTGGCCCAGAAGTTGATCATCACCCACTCGCCGCGCAGCGCGGAAAGGCGATGCTCGTTACCGTCCAGGTCCTGCAGACGGTACTCGGCCTGCGCGGGACACAGCGCGCACAGCAAGAGAGCGAGCGCGGTGCTGGCAACGAAACGGAGCATCTACTGCGTGGTGGTCTTGGTGCCGCCGTCCATCTGGGCAAGCAGCTCGGTGGCCGGCATGTAGCCCATGATCTGTTCGCCGGAGTCGGTGATCGTCATCGGCGTGCCCTGCAGGCCCAGCTGGCGGGCCAGCGCCATGTGCTCCTTGACCGGATTCTCGCAGGTGCGCACCGCGGGCACACCGCCCTGCTTGGCGAACGTCATTTCCTTCTGCTGATCGGCCGCGCACCACACCGAAACGGCCTTTTCGTAGGACTTCGACTCCACACCCGCCCGCGGGTACAGCATGTAGCGGACGCGGATACCGAGCTCACCGTAGCGCTCGATCTCGGCGTGCATCTTGCGGCAGAATCCGCAGTCGACGTCGGTGAACGTGGTGATGGTGTGCGTCGCTTTGCCCTTCGGCTCGAAAATGATCATGCGCGACTCATCGAGCTGCGCCATGGCTTTCCGGCGTACCTTGACCACGTAGGCCTCGGTAAGGTCTTCGCGCGTGTTCAGGTCGATGAGCGTGCCGTTGAACACGTAGCGCCCGTCCGCCGAGAAGTAGAACACCCGCGAGCCGAGCCCGATTTCGTAGATGCCGTCGACCGGCGTCTTCGCGATGTGGTCGATGCTCGCGTCCGGAAAGCGCTCCTTGAACACTTTGCGCAAGGCGTCCTCTTCAGAGCCGGATTGCGCCGTACCCGTGACGGCACAGAGCGCCACGAGGGCGGCTGCGAGGGTGTATCGTTTCATGCAAATGTACCCGGTTGGTGAGGCGCAGGGCCCCGCATTCTAAACCATCGAGCGTGCCGGAACGTGTCGTTTCGCTAATGTCCCGCCTGCCAGGAGACGTCCCTTCGCCCTGTCGAGACTATCGGCTCAGCCGGTTAGATACCTGAATGCCCGTTTGGTTCGGCGCATCAGCTCTGCCCGCCGCCGCGCGACAGCGCTTCGAGTATCGGGCATTCGCTGGCCGGCACCGCCCCCCCGTCGCAATGCTCACCGATGGCCTGCAGCGCCGTGGCAAGCTCCTGCAAATCCCGGATTTTCGCTCTGATCTCCTGCTGGTGCTCGTCGACCAGACCTTTGACTTCGGCCCGCGTGTGACTTCCGGCGTCGCCGGCGATGGTGAGCAGCGCCTCGATCTTGTGCAGCGAAAATCCGAGTTCGCGGCAGCGGCGAATGAAGCCCACGCGATCCACATCACTGGTACTGTACTGCCGGTAGCCGGCCGGCGATCGCGCCGGTGGCGCGATCAGCCCGATCTTCTCGTAGTACCGGATGGTTTCCACCTTGCAGCTGGTGCGTTCGGACAACCGGCCGATGGTGAGCGCCCCGGCGTTGGCGTGGGTCATGACGCTATTGAGCCTGTAGTTACTACAGGGTTTATTGTAGCACTCTCACCTCGCAGCGGAGTATCAGCATGGCAGGCACTGCCGT
>JAHELT010000100.1:0-2241 GCA_024644045.1 Chromatiales bacterium
GACCCAGAGCGGTCGGCTTTGGCGCCCTGGGCGATCGAGCGCGAGATGATCAGCACCAGATCTTGTCCCGGCGAAATGATGATCAGCAGCGAGGTGACCGCAAACAGCAGCAGCGTCGAGTCGGACATGGGGAGTAGTGGTCGGGTCCGTTGTTCGTGCGGTGATGGTGGCAAAGAGTCGACTTGACTTCAAACAAGGAACACATGGATGGCAGGCCCATACTAGCGCCATCGAATCAGGGGAAATCGGTGATGTGCCGAGGACCCGCTACGGGGAGGAACAACCATGTACAAGATAGCCTTGAACGGACCGAACCGTCTTGACCTCGAGCTCGATGGCAAGCTCGACAGCGACGCCATGAAAGTGGCACTCGATGAGCTGTGCAGCAAGGCGGAGGGTATCGAGCACGGGCGAATGCTGTACCGGATTACCAACTTCGAGCTGCCGACGTTCGGCGCGATGGCCGTCGAGATGTCACGCCTGCCGAAGCTCTTCGGGCTTATCGGCAAGTTCGACAGGTGCGCCGTGCTAACGGAAAAACGCTGGATTCAGAAGGCCAGTGAAATCGAGGGGTCGATCGTCCCGGGCCTCAAGATCAAGGGCTTCGACCTGGACCAGGAATCCGATGCCGAAGCCTGGCTGGCGCAGGACGGGTAGCTGCCGACACCTGAGGAATTGAGTAAATTGGAAGGACAACCGCGCTGGCTTACCGGTTGCCAACGCAGCGAGATGGGCCGTGGCCGCCGAATCCGAGCGATCTGAGGAACCGGGCGGGGCCCAGCGTGGCCGAAGTGAAGGGAACTCGCCGCCCTGGCGGGATGTAGCGGCGAAATACGCGGGGTTGGGACCGGGGTGAGTGCGCGCGAGCGAGCGGGGCCATGCCGATGCCTGCCCGACATGGCATCCCTGCCTGGGAAGCGGATTGCCGAGCGCTAGCCCGTCAGGCCCGGCAAGCGTCCCTGGGGTGGTGCACGGGGCACTGGTCCACGGGGTGGTGCTGCGGCGCAATAAAATCGTATTTCAAACTCCTTTCGTGACGTCCGTAAAGTCGGGTGATCTCAACGGATCGATGCAACACTCTACCTTTTGGAGCAGAGAAGGCGTGTGTGCAATGAGTCGACGAAGGCGTCGAAGTTTTACCGCGGCGCAGCGGAAGGAGATTTGGGATCGGTACCAACGTGGGGAGTCGCTCACGGGAATCGGGCGGGTGTTTGGCAAGTTCTCGTCGCAGGTCTATGAGCAACTGGTGCCCTATGGAGGCATCCGTCCGGCACCCCGCTGCCGCTCACGGTTGGCGCTGACGCTGGTCGAGCGCGAGGAGATCTCGCGCGGCATTGTGGCGCAGCGCTCGATCCGCGCGATGGCGAGATCGCTGGGTCGCTCGGCCTCGACGGTGAGTCGGGAAATCGGTCGCAATGGTGGCTACGATGTGTACCGAGCAGCGCCGGCCGATGAGCGAGCCTGGGCGCAGGCGAAGCGTCCGAAACGCTGTAAGTTGGCTTGTTATCCGAGGTTAGCTCGCACGGTGGCGCGCAAGCTCAAGATCGAATTGGTCGCCGGAGCAGATCGCGGGCTGGCTCAAGCTTGCGTACCCCCACGACGAGTCGTATCAGGTGTCACACGAGACGATCTATCGCAGCCTGTTTGTACAAGCGCGCGGCGTACTGAAGAAAGAGTTGCAGCAGCAGCTGCGTTCCAAGCGCACGATCCGCCGCACGCCACCCTGAAAGGCAAAGGTCTCGGACAAATCACCGGTCTGGTCTCGATCCGCGAGCGCCCAGCCTCGGTGGAGGACCGGGCGGTGCCCGGCCACTGGGAAGGTGACCTGCTCAAAGGTTCGAAGAACAGCTACATCGCCACCCTGGTGGAACGCCAGACCCGTTACGTGATGTTGGCCAAGGTCCCCAGTATGGCTACCTACGGCGTTATCAATGCGCTGTGCCGCGCTGATTCAAAACGAGCTAAACCGAATTGCCTTATCGGTCGTGAACGCGCAACGGGTGAAACATCCCTCGCACGTGTTCGCCTACCGAGGCAAACCGGTAATTAGGATGTTGAACAGCGCGTGGCTTAGAGCCCGGCGCAAGACCGGACTACCGCAGGTGCGGGTCGACGATTTGAAGCACACGTTTGGTCGCCGCTTGCGCGCGGCCGGCGTGGGCTTCGAGGATCGGCAGGACTTGCTGGGTCATCGTTCGGGAAGGATCACGACGCGCTACTCGGCTGCGGAGTTATCGCGGC
>JAHELT010000100.1:2251-17699 GCA_024644045.1 Chromatiales bacterium
AATGCGAGTGCTTTACCCGCGGAAAACCCGGAACCACAGCAACATCAAGCGCCATGCTGCGCCGTTGTGGAGTCAGTGACCACCAATTCGGTTGACCAAATTGTTGCTGTTGGTGGCCAGGGGCGGAATCGAACCACCGACACGGGGATTTTCAGTCCCCTGCTCTACCGACTGAGCTACCTGGCCCGGGAAGGAAAACGGAAGCGATACGTTATTGTGCCTGGCTGAGGAGTGGGGTCGTCCCTGACTGCCTCGGGTAATCGGGGCGAAATTTAAGCGGCCCGTCACGCCGAGTCAAGCGACCTGCGTCACGTGTCGTCGGGCGCCACGAAACCCTCGGGGGCATCGGAGCCGGCGCCGAAAAAGAACTTTTCCATCTCGCCCTCCAGGAAGGCGCGCGCCTTGGGCTCGATCGGGACGAGCCGGTACTCGTTGATCAGCATGGTCTGGTGCGCCAGCCACAGCTGCCAGGCCTCCTTGCTGACGTTGGCCAGGATGCGTTGACCCAGCTCGCCCGGATAGGGCGCCCGGTCGAGCCCTTCCGCGTCTTTTCCGAGCTTCACGCAGTGCACGGTGTTTGTCATGAAAATTCCAGCTCGTTCAGAAGCTTAGTGACCGGACGGGGCAATCCGCCGGGGGGCTGGCCGCCGTTATACCAGACCCGCTGGGCGCCTTCCATCACCGGGGTGGGCAGCCTTTGCAGGCTGACGAGCAGCGGCCGCACGTCGAAGTGGAAATGGCTGAACGTGTGCCGGAACGGCGTGAGCTCGCGGGCCTGAGCGGCCTCGCCGAACTCGCCTGCGACCCAGTCGAGGGCGGTTTCGCGGTCCGCGAACTCGGGGAAGCTCCACAGTCCGCCCCAGCGACCGCTGCCGGCGCGGCGCTCCAGGAGCACGCCCTGGCTGTCGTCACGCAGGACCAGCATGCACGTTTCGCGAACCGGCAGCGGCTTTGCGGGACGCCGGCCCGGGTACTGCTCCTGGGTGTGCGCGGCGAAAGCCACGCAACCGGTCTGGACGGGGCACGTCTCGCAGCGCGGCCGCGTGCGCGTGCACAACGTGGCTCCGAGGTCCATCAGCGCCTGGTTGTAGGCACCGGCCCGTTCAGCGGGTAACGCCTGCTCGGCGAGTTGCCACAGGTGTCTGGCCACGTCGGTTTTGCCGGGCCAGCCGTCGACGGCGTGATAGCGTGCCAGCACGCGCTTGACGTTGCCGTCCAGGATCGCGTGGGGCGCGCCGCGCGAAAGGCTCAGAATCGCGCCCGCGGTCGAGCGGCCGATGCCGGGCAGCGCCTGCACGAGTGCGGAGTCGTCAGGGAATTCGCCGCCGTGGCTTTCAACCAGTTGCTGCGCGGCGCGGTGCAGGTTGCGCGCGCGGGCGTAGTAACCGAGCCCGCTCCACAACCCCAGCACGTCGTCCAGCGGCGCTGCCGCCAGGGCCGCAACGTCGGGGAAGCGCGCCACAAAACGTGTGAAGTACGGAATCACCGTGGCCACCTGCGTTTGCTGGAGCATGATTTCCGAGACCCATACCCGGTACGACGTGGCAGGCCGCTGCCAGGGCAGGTCCTTGCGCCCGTGGGCATCGAACCAGTCGAGCAGCCGCGCGGCGAAGTCCTGATTCACTGCAGCAGGTTTTTCAGCTTGCTCTTGGCCTTGTCCTTCAGCGCGTCCTCGGCTTTCTGTTTTTCCTCGTCCGCCTTCTGCTGCAGGCGGGCTTTCTCCGCCGCCTGCTTTTCGGCCAGCTCGGCCTTGGCCTGATCGGCCTCGGCCTTGAGCCGAGCTTTCTCCGCTTCGGTTGCTTCCTTGATCGCCGCACCGGCCTTGGCCTGCATTGCCTTGGCAAGCTCCAACGAAACCTTCGGGTCGGCGAACGATCCCTGCACGCGCACGGGCACAGGCAGGCCTTTGAGCTCCGCACCGACCTCGCCGCCCTGGCCGGTCTTGGTGCTGGTCAAGGTCACGGTTGCCAGGTAGTTCAGGGTCTCCGCGGCGATGTCGATCTGCCCCTGACCGCCGGCCCGCAGCAACGGCGCGCGCAGGTCCAGATCGTCGGTGTGCAGCACACCGTCCTTGAACACACCGCTCACACTGACCGCGGAGAAATCCGTCGGCTGATCGCCGCTGCTGCTGTAGTCCTGCTTTTTCAGCTTGGCTTCCGCCTTGCGCAGCTGCTCGGCAAGATTGAAGTCCTTGACGGCGCCGTCGGCAAACGCCAGGGCGACGGTGCCGTTAAGACCGCGTTTGAGCGCCCCTATGGTTTCGCCGCTGGTGGTGATCGCCAGTTTCGCCTCGGCGCGCCCGCGCACCTTGTCGTCGCCCATGAAATCGGCGAGCAACGGACCGGCCTGCACGCCGGAAAGCTGCGCCTGTACCGCGAAGCTCGGCTGCGCGCCGCGCACGTCGACCGAGGTCTTACCTTTGAACAGGCCGTCGTAGAGCGAAAGTGACAGGGGCTCGAGCCGCACCACGCCGTCGCGGGCGGTGAGCGTTACGGCGATGTCGCTCGCGTTCAGCTTTTTCACGGTCACGGCGCCCAGTTGCATCTCGGCCCGGGCGTTCAGCCCACGCAACAGCTCGACGGGCAGTCCGATCGGTGTGTCGTCGCCGGCGCCACCGGCCTCCGGTTTCGCGGCCTCTTCGGCATCCGGCGGCAGATAGCGGTCCAGATTGATGGCCGAGATGTTGACCTGCGCGTTGACGCGGGGCAGCTCTTTCGGATTGCCGAGATTACGCAGCTCGGCGGACGCCTCGATCTGCGAGTCGTCCAGCGCGATCGCGAGCGACTTCACGTCGATCGTAGCCGGCGACCCGGCCAGCTGCGCGCGCACGGCGACCTGCTTCAACACGTCCGGATCCGCGGTGTCCAGCGGTGGCAGGGCCAGCTGCTTCATCAACGCTCGCGCGTCGAACGCCGGGATGTCCAGGGTTGCATCGAACTGGGGAGTCTTGTCGAGGCCCTTCACCGCGCCGTCGAGCTTCGCGACCAGCGGACCCACTTTGAGCTCCAGCGCCGAGAGCCGTGCGGTCTGTGCGGTCAGGTCGGCCGCCGCGTTGCCGGCCAGAGCCACACTCAACGCCCCGGCGGGCACCGGCTCTCCGGCAAGATCGGTGACCAGATCGAGGTCGGCCACGGCGAAGCGTTTCGCATCGATGTCCGCGGTGACCGTCGCGCTCATCCGCAACGCCACCGAAACCTGCGGTTGGTTGACAGCGGCCTTGGCGTTCAGCTCCACATCGAAGGGAACTCGCGGCGCCACCTTGCCCGTCAGCAACGAAACGTCCATGAGCGCGACGTCCTGGCCGCTTTGCGCATCGCGGTATCGAACTGCCGCATCCGTGACCCGCAGCCCGCCAACGGACAGCGCGGCGAGGGGCGGTGCGCCGCCGCTGCCGGCGGCCGGCTTTGCGGCCTCGCCGGGCGGTCCAGCCAGGTCATCCCAGTTGCTGGTCCCGTCGCTGCGCTTCTGCAGGTCCAGGCGCAGGCCGCTCAACTCGATCACGTCGACGCTCAGCACCCGGCGCAGCAGCGGCAGCACCTCTACCTTGACGCGAACGCCCGCCACCTCGGCGAACGGCGTGTCGCCGAAGCCCTTGGCGTTGCCGAGCGACACGCGGCCGGTCTCGAAGCCCAGCCACGGAAAGTAGGAAATGCTCACCTCCCCCGGAATCGCCAGGTTGCGCCCCGTTTCGCGCTTCACCGTGGTGGCGAGCTCGGCCTTGTAGGCGTTCGGGTCGAAGGTGGCGAGAAACGACACCACCAGCGCGATCAGCACGATCAGCACGCCGCCGACGCCAATCAAGGTCCACTTAATCCATTTCATCGACTATGGTTCCCGTACCGCGGGGTAAAGCCCGTCGCGCGCCCGGCAGCCCGCGCAGCCCGCCGGCGCCTGTACGATCCCGCCGGTTGGTGCAATTCACCGGCCTGACAGGTTAGAGTGCGGGATTCTACCCCGGAACAGTGTCCCCCGCAGGTGACATAAACGTCAGGAAGTGTAAAAGCGTGCAAATCAATCCCGCTCAGTGGCTGGAGAAATCCGGCCTCAAGAACATACGGCGGCCGATCAGCGACCGCGAGGGCAACGGCCTCATCAAGGCAGTGATTGGCTCGGTGACGGGCGTGGCCGTCATCGTCGTTCTGCTGCTGGTCCTGACCGGCTGGTGGTGGAGCTTCGAGCCCGGCATCTTCGACGTGCGCGAAAGAGCGCGCGAACGGGCGACTGAAAGCGGGCAGAATGTGGTGGTCGGCTATGTCACCACCGCTACCCTGATCGAGGTCGCGGAGACACTGCTCGAAAAAAACGGCGGTTATCTGACGAACGACGTGCTGCCGCCCAGCGTGCTGATAGACAACATGCCGAACTGGGAGTTCGGCGTGCTGGTGCAGATCCGCGATCTCGCGCGCGTCATGCGCAACGACATGAGCCGCTCGCAGTCCCAGTCTAGCGAAGACCCGGACCTCGCGATCGCCGAGCCGCAGTTCAACTTCGACAGCGACTCGTGGCTGTTCCCGCCCACCGAAAGCGAGTACCGCAAGGCGATCGACGCACTGTACGGTTACAAGGGCCGTCTGGCCGATTCAACCCAGCAGGACGCGCAGTTTTTCGCGCGCGCGGACAATCTGCGGGAATGGATTTCGCTGATGGAGAAGCGCCTGGGCGGGTATTCGCAGCAACTCAGCGCCAGCGTGGGCCAGGTGCGCGTCAATACCGATCTGGCGGGCGACGCAGAGGCCGAGCAATCGACCGCGAAACCCAGCCAGCTCGAGGTGCGTACACCCTGGCTGGAGATCGACGACCGCTTTTACGAGGCGCGCGGCGCGGCCTGGGCACTGGTGCACTTCCTGCGCGCCGCCGAGGTCGATTTCCGCGGCGTGCTGGAGAAGAAGAACGCGCTGGTCAGCCTGCGTCAGATCATCCGCGAGCTCGAATCGACCCAGGACACCGTATGGAGCCCGATCATTCTGAACGGCAGCGGGTTCGGCATCGTCGCCAACCATTCGCTGGTCATGGCTTCGTACATCTCGCGCGCGAACGCTGCGCTGATCGATCTGCGCAATCTGCTCGAGCAGGGCTGACGGAGTATCAGTCGGCCTTGAAGTGTCCGGACTTGCCGCCGGCTTTTTCCAGCAGACGGATGTCGTCCATACGCATGCCGCGGTCGACCGCCTTGCACATGTCGTAGATCGTCAGGAGTGCAATTTGCACCGCCGTGAGGGCTTCCATCTCGACGCCCGTCTGGCCGCGCGTTTCTGCGCGCGCCCGGCAGGTTACCCGGTTGGTGTCCGGATCGGCTTGCAGTTCTACGTCAAGATGTGTCAGCCCGATGGGATGACAGAGCGGGATCAACTCGGCGGTCCGCTTCGCGCCCATGATGCCGGCGACGCGCGCGATGCCGAGGACATCGCCCTTCTTGTGCTCGCCGGCGAGGATCAGGCGCAGGGTCTCCGGCTGCATGTAAATCGCCCCGCCCGCCACGGCAAAGCGGTGCGTCACGTCCTTGTCGCCCACGTCCACCATGTGCACGTCGCCCTCGCGGTTGAAATGCGTGAGCCTGCTCATGCGTCTAGTGTAGCGTGTGAAATGAGGACATGCCGCTTTTCCGGACCGGAAAAAGCAGCACGTTGCACTTAGAAAAGGCGGAGCGAGGGACTCGCTCCGCCGGTTGAAGCGTGTGAACTCAGTGCTTGATTTCGATGCGCCGCGGCTGGACCTTCTCCAGCTTCGGAATCTCGACCGTCAGCACGCCGTCTTTGGCCGTGGCCTTGATGCTGTCGCCGTCGACGGTTTCCGGCAGGGAGAAACGCCGGTAGAAGCTTCCGTAGGAACGCTCGACGCGGCGGAAGTTCTTGCGCTCTTCGACGTTGTCCAGCGCACGCGTGCCTTTGAGCGACAGCACGCCGTCTTCCATGGTGATGTCGATATCCTTCGGATCGACACCCGGAACGTCGGCTTCGAGGACGTACTTGTCATCGTACTCCTTGATGTCGACGCGCGGCGCCCAGTCGCTGGTGACGACATCGGAACGCTCGTCGAAAACCCGCGAAAGCTCGCGCTGGAACTGCGAGAACGGGCTATGCTCATAGCGGATCAGTGACATTTCTGACTCTCCTCAAAAAGGGTGTGTTCAACCACGTGTGGAGAAAAATGGGGCCGGCTGTTTTCGATTTCAAGAGGGCTCTGGTAGGGTTGTTTTTAATCCAGGTCAACCAACGAGCAGGGACTTGATACCGCTGCACGACGACAACCCCACGCAGCGCTTCCCACTGATCACCGTCGGGCTGATCGTCGCGTGCGTGCTGGCGTTCCTGTGGCAGATATCGCTGCCGGAAGCGGAGCAGCGCCGGGTGGTGTTTGCCCTGGGGATGATCCCGGCGGTGCTGTTCGAAAAGCGTCTGCTGCCGGAGTCGATAGCCATGGTCCCTGCCGGGCTGACTCTGATCTCCTCCATGTTCCTGCACGGCGGCTGGTGGCACCTGATCGGCAACATGCTCTACCTGTGGATCTTCGGCAACAACATCGAGGACAAACTCGGGATCCCCCTTTTTATCGCCTTCTACGCGCTGTGCGGGATCGCCGCGGCGTTCGCCCAGGCGTTGCCCGACCCCGCCTCCGAGATTCCCATGATCGGCGCCAGCGGCGCGATTTCGGGCGTGCTGGGCGCCTACCTGCTGCTGTTCCCGCGGGCCCGGGTGCTGGTGGCCGTGCCGCTGGGGCTGGTGATCACCACCTGGCGCCTCCCGGCGCTGGCTGTGCTGGGGTTCTGGTTCCTGATGCAGCTGGTCAGCAACCTGTTCGCTCCGCCTGGCCAGGCCGGGATCGCCTGGGGCGCGCACATCGGCGGATTCGTTGCCGGTATGCTGCTCATCGTGCTTTTGAAGGGCCGTGATGTTCGCCTGTTTCGCACCCGCTGATCCGGTTCGCGCCGGCGACCGTATCGCATGGCTGCTGGCCGCGCTCCTGCTTGGCGGCTGTGGCGATCCGGAAGCGATCGACGCTCCGCGAGCGCCGGGAACCAACTACGTCGAGACCGGCGATCTCGAGGCGCTGCGCAAACGCGGCCTGCTGCGTATCCTGCTGTTGAACGAATCGGAGGACCATTCGTTCCTGCCGCGCGCCGGCACCATGGTCGATTTCGAGCTGCGTTTCGCCTCGGAGTTCGCACAGAGCATCGGGCTCGAACCGGTGATCGTCTACGTCGATCGGATGAACGAGTTCATACCGGCGCTGCGTGAAGGCCGCGGCGACCTGATTGCCGCAAACCTCGCGATCACCGGGGAACGCAAGGCGCTGATTGATTTCACGGTACCGCTGCTGCACGCGCGCCAGGTGGTGTTGAAGCGCAAGGACGACCAGCTCAGCAGGCGCGAACAGCTCAAGGGTCGCAGCATCGCGACGCGCCGGACCACACCGTTCTGGGCGACCGCGCAGTCGCTGGCCGACAAGTACGGGACCGTGCGCGTCGAACAGCTCGAGGAGGACCTGTCCAACGAGGAGAAGTTCGAGCTTCTGGCCAACGGCGCGATCGACCTCACCATCCACGACGACCTCTCGTTCGGGCTCGCCGCTCACTACCACGAGGACCTAGAGGTGGCCTTCCCGGTGACCCGCGAGCAGCCCATCGCCTGGGGTATTCGCCAGAACTCCCCGCAGCTCAAGGAGGCGCTCGATCGCTTTCTCAACCTCGAGCAGCTCACGCGCAACAAGCGCGAGGCGCACACCGACGATCTCGCGGGGATCAAGGAGCGCCGGACGCTGCGCCTGGTCACGCGCAACAACGCCGCGACCTACTTCCTCTGGCGCGGGCAGCTGCTGGGCTTCGAGTACGAGATGGCGAAGGCATTCGCCAAACAGCACGGACTGCGCCTCGAGGTGCTCGTGGCCCCGTCCTGGCAACACATGCTGCCCATGCTGCTGAAAGGCAAGGCGGACATTGCGGCCGCGTTTCTGACACCGACCGACAGCCGCCGGGCGCTTGGCGTGGCGTTCTCTCGGCCCTACAGCACCGCTTCGGAGGTGGTCGTCACGCGCAGCGACGATGAGTCGCTGGAGTCGCTGGAGGACCTCATGGGCCGCGAGTTCACGGTGCGCAGGAGCAGCTCGTACTGGCAGACCCTGGCGCCGCTCGCCAGGCGCTACGGCTTCAAGCTGCGCGCCGCCCCCGAGGACGAGGAAACCGAAACGATCATCGCCCGGGTCGCCGATGGCGCGTACGACCTGACCCTGGCTGACAGCAACATTCTCGATATCGAGCTCACCTGGCGCGACGACGTGCGCGCGTCCTTCCCGATCGGAGACCCGATCCATCACGGCTGGGCGGTGCGCGCCGCCAACAAGGAGCTGCTCGCGAACATCAACCGCTTCCTGAAGAAGCAGTACCGCAGCACGTTCTACAACCTGACCTACGCGAAGTACTTCACCAGCGAGCACCGCATCCGCCGGCACAAGGAAGAGCGCGTCGACCTGAACACCGACGGCGGGTACTCCCCGTACGACGGCATCGTGAAGCGGTACGCCGAGCAGTACGGCTTCGACTGGCGGTTGCTGGTGGCGCAGATGTACCACGAGAGCCGCTTCGATCCACAGGCCCGCTCCTGGGCCGGCGCGCAGGGGCTCATGCAGGTGCTGCCGCGGACCGCCAGGCAGATGGGCCTCGAAGGCGATCTTACAGACCCGGAGTTCGGCATCCACGCCGGCATCAAGTACCTCGCCTGGATGCGCGAGCGTTTCGACCCGGAGCTGCCCGTGCAGGATCGCATGTGGATGACGCTGGCCGCGTACAACGCCGGGCGCGAGCACGTCCGCGACGCCCGGCGCCTGGCTCGGCGCATGGGCTGGAAAAGCAATCGCTGGTTCGGCAACGTCGAGCGCGCGATGCTCCTGCTCGAAAAGAAGAAATACGCGAGCAAGGCGCGTAACGGCTACGTTCGCGGCCGCGAGCCGGTCAACTACGTTCGCGACATCAAACAGCGTTACGAGGCATACGTGCGCATGGAAGACACGCTCGCCTGCAAGCTCGCCCGCTCGCAGCGGGAGGCCTGCTGAAGCAGTGTACCCGGCTGTGCCTCGACGCGAAACGCCCGGACTGACGCGTGACGCTCGCACCCGCGACGCCAGGCACTGCGTGAACTGCCCGTTCGGGTTGCAGGTGTTATCCGAAACGAGGATCGGAGCACGGTCCGTATCCACCTGCCAGAACGGACCCGCATCAGCGTCGCCGGGGCACACCGGCTGTGAAGCGCACTCGAGAACCAGGCCATGATCCCGGTGCCGGAGCCGGCCGTGGCCGCGGTGCTGGCATCCTATCCGCGTCCGATCCGCAACAGGCTGATGCGCCTGCGCGCGCTGATCTTCGAAACGGCCGCCGCGACGGAGGGCGTGGGTACGCTTACCGAGACCCTGAAGTGGGGCGAGCCGGCGTACCTGACGGCAGCGAGCAAGAGCGGCAGCACGATTCGGATCGGGTGGAAGCAGTCCGACCCCGACCACTATGCCCTGTACTTTCACTGCCAGACCAACCTGGTGGAAACGTTCCGCACCCTGTTCCCGCGCGATTTCGTCTTTCTCGGCAACCGCGGCTTGCTGTTCGAGCATTCGTCGCCCCTGCCGGTCGATGCGGTCGCGGTCTGCATCGAAGCGGCTCTGACCTATCACCGCAACCGGCGAAAGACGCGCAGTCGATGAGCGCAGCGCGAGAGTGTAAAGTTTTACGACACCTGCCGCGCAATGCTCCAACTGGCTCACAGTACGACGCCAAACCGTTGGCATTCCGCGACTCACATACAGTAGGCTTGCGACCGAGCCTCGCCGGAGCGCTGGTGCCGGCGGTCAAGTTCTGGACTGGACCGACAACGACAATGCCGGGAATGATTCAATTTCGCGGAGCGATCCTCGACGATGCACAGCCGTTGATCGTGCTCTGTGAGAGAACGATCGACGCCTGCTATCGCGAGTTTCTCGGCGACGAGCTGGTGAACAGCTTCATCAGCCGCCAGGCGTTCCGGGAATACACCTCGCTGCACCTCGGGCATTTTCAACTGCTCAACCTGGGTGACGAGTTAGTCGGGTTTTCCGTGTGCAAGGAAAATCAGATCGATCTGTTGATGATCGACCCGCGCGTGCAGGGCTACGGTCTGGGCACCCAGCTGCTGGAACACTCGGAACAGCTGCTGTTCAGATCAAACCCGGTGCTCGGCCTGAAGAGCTTCGCCGAGAATCGCCGCGCGAATGCTTTTTTCCGCAAGCACGGCTGGGAAGACACGGTTGCCCATACCGACAAGCAGTCGGGAGTGCGCGAAATCCTGTTTCGCAAGTACGAACCCTCGCACCTGGCGGTGAGCCGCAAACGCAACTGGCGGGCCGCGGTCGCCGGTACCCGCGCCTGAGTCAACGCGCTGGATCATGAGCCACCGGCGCGCCGGGCGGTGCGCGGCTAGTGTGCGTCGGGGTTGTAGAAACGGTTGCCAAGACCGGCCCCGCGCTTCTCAGCCCAGAAAGTCCTGTCCGTGTGCTGCTCGCACAGCGTTTCGGCCTTTGCCTTCGCCTTCGCGTAGGTCATGACATCGTCGGTGTACTTGCCGGCGAGATGCTCATACTTGTGGCGCCACGCGACGATGTAACCGCTGTCGTCCGGTTTACGAATGAACGGTTCACCCATCGTTCAGCTCCGCTTCAAAGCGCGGCGCTTGTCGTGCAGCCGGCCGATCAGATCGGCAGCCGCATCCTGAAGCTCCGGCTGCAGCGCCTCGAACACCCCCTCCAGTTCATCCAGCAGCTGATCGATCTCGCGCTTGTCCTGTACCGTGTCAAAAGACTCGGCGGCAGACTGCAGGTGCTCTTCCGGACTCATGAACCCTCTCCTTCACCGGTATTCGTGCTCGCACGCGCGGATTGTACCTCGCCGCGCCCGTCATTCGCTGCCTCGCAGAAAGCTCACCATCCAGGCGGCCACGTCGGTGGCCTGCAGCGGCTGGCCGAGCGAGGCCACCCCGGCCGCCGTGCGCTCGGCACCGACGATGTCCCGGCGCCATTCCATCAGTGCAAGCGACAGCTCCGGGCTGAACTCTGGATGCCCCTGGAATGACAGCACATTATCGTCGACGGTCAAGGCGGCGTAGGGGCAGAACTCGCTGCCCGCGATGCACTCACCGCCGGGCGGCAGCTGCGTTACCTGGTCCTGGTGACTGACGATCAGCGAGTACTCGTCGCGCGGCGGACGCATCCACGCGGGACGCGAGGCGATTTTCACGGTGGCAACGCCGACGCCCCAGCCACGCTGGGATTTTTCGGCGCGCCCGCCGAGTGCGGCCGAGATCAGCTGGTGACCGAAACACACACCCACCATGCGCCGCCGTTCGCGATGCAGTGTGCGCACATACTCGGCGAGCGGCGCTATCCAGGGCAGGTCGTCGTATACGCCATGACGGCTCCCGGTCAGCAGGTAGGCGTCGCAGGTACCGGTCGTTTCCGGGTACTCGCCCCGGGAAACGTCATACGCCGTATAGCGAATGCCGCTGGCCACCCGGTCGAGCAGTTCCTGGAACATGTCCGGATAGTCGCCGAAACGCGGACGGAACTCGTCGCGCACCGTATCGCATCGCAGGATCCCGATGTGCATCACGCGCTTTGCGCCCGGCGCATACAGCGTGCGCAACACTGCCCGGACAGGCACCCGCGCTCACAACCACGGTGGTATCCGGTGGTATCCCGGCCAGTCAGTTCGATCACCTGCATTGCGCGTTGCGGTTCCCGTCCGCCATCAGCTGCGAACGGACGATAATCGCAAACGACGCTTTGCTTGTCGACCGCCCCGGCTCAGCGCTCCTCCAGCGCCTCGTCCATCAGCGCGGCGAGCGCCCCCTCACCGTGTTCGTGCAACGCGGCGGTTGCACCCTGCCGGTCCGCCCGGCTGCGGTTCTGGCTGAGTTTGTACTTGCCTTCCAGCCGCTCGATCGGCAGCGCAAATCCGGTGATCACCTTGCGCAGCCGCGATAGCATGTCGTCGGGCAGCAGCCCGGGATGCCAGCGCTCGGTTTCGGTCTCATAACGCGCCGTCAGGCGCTCGAGCAGGCCGGCCAGGCCGGCGTCGTCCAGGCGTACGGCACGGCCATACGCATGCACCGCGATGTAGTTCCAGGTCGGCACGTTCGGCTCGGCGTACCAGCGCGGCGAAATGTAGGCGTGCGGACCCTGAAACACGGCCAGCGTCGACTGGCCCTCGAACAGCGCCGAGGTCTGCGGATTGGCGCTAGCCAGGTGGCCGTAGAGCGTCCGCCGCTCGCGATCGAGCAGCAGCGGCAGGTGCGTGACATACGGGGCGCCGTCCACCACGTTCACCAGCGTGGCAAACGAGTAGCGCTCGATCGTGGCGTAAAGCCGCTCCGAATCATTTTCCCGAAAAGGCACTGGTACGTACACCGCAAACACCGAACCTGGTGGCAGAGAGCTGCCATTCTTGCCGATCAGGCGCATGCAATGCCAGACCGGGCAAGCGTCCGGCCTCTGCGCGGCAATGACGGGTTGGCACAGTGCCGCACCGGCAGCGGCGTGAAACGCCGACGGCCCGGTTGCGGCCTTCTAGTGTGCTGGCACACTAGTGGCCTGTAACACCCGATTCGATAGTGCTGAGCACGCGCTGCGAATCCGATTGCTGTGTTGTTCCCGAATGGTACCGCTGGCATCCATCCGGCACCTCCTCGCAATAGACCGGGCTATTACTCGTCGGTGCGCCTTGCACTCGAATCCCACTACCGAATCGGGTGTTACAGGCCACTAGTACAAATAGTCGCCGACTATTTCCACGAGGTGATCGAGCCAGCGCTCCGGAATGCGTTCGGTGAGCTCGAACGAGGCGCGGAAATCCGGCTCGAACAGTTGCTCGATCAACTGTCTGGCGGCCGCCGGCTCGGAAGTGGCAATGTTCAGCTCGCGGTTGACGCGCAGGCTCAGGCGATCGAAGTTCGCCGAGCCGACACACACCCAGCCGTCATAGATCGCCGCCTTCACGTGCGAGAACCCCGGGTAGACGAACACGCGGATGCCGTTCTCGAGCATCAGATTGGCGGCCAGCACGTTGCTGCGGGTGATGGGGCCGTGATCTGTTTCCATGGGGATGACCACGCGAACATCGACGCCGCGGCGCCGCGCAAGGATCAACTCACGCAGCAGCTGATCGTCAGTGAAGTAGGCGTTCTGCACATAGATGTAACGCCGTGCATTGCGAATGGCGTTGCGCTGCGCCGTGTAGATCTCGTAGTTGCCCGGCGACGTCAGCAGCACCCTCACCGGATAACCCTGGCTGCCGGCCCGGCTGCGCCCCGGCACCAGCCTGCCGATGATGTAGCCGAGGTCTCCAAGGAGCCCCGCATGCCACCAGGCCGCGCGAAACTCTTTACGCACGATGTCCACCACCGGACCGCTGATCTCGATCATCAGATCGTGCCAGTCGTAGCGGTACTCGCGGCCGATGTTCATGCCGCCGACGAAAGCCGTGCTGCCGTCGATGACGGTGGCTTTGACGTGATCGCCGGTGAACCACGGGTTGGCCGACTGGCGCACGTCGACCCGGGAACCGGACTCCAGAAACAGACGCACGGATGCCGGCGGCTTGTAATACTCGGGCAGGGACTCGGCGTCCGACATGGTCGCCGCGATGGTGCCGAGTCCATCGAGCAGCACTTTCACGTCGACGCCCTCGTTGGAACGGCGTTTCAGCAGCTCGCCGATCTGCACGGCGTAATCGTCATTGTCGAAGATGTAGGTCTGCACATGCACAGACTCCCGTGCAGCGTTGACCGCGTCGATCAAGCGTGTGAAGTAGGCCTCGCCGTCCACGAGGAACTCAACCTCGCCGGCGGACACCTTGCGGCTGGAGATCCTGTCGAGCTCGCGTTCCCAGCGTTGGAGGTCCATCGGCGGCGCATCGCTCAGCGGTGGCACGGGCTGCTGGCTGCCGATCTCTGCGTCGAAACGAACCGTCTGCACAGCGGTATCGGCGATCACGAAGAACAACCGGTGCAGCGACGAAACCGGTCGCAGGTAAAGGTTGTAGAGGTGACTGAAGTACACATGCCCGAACGCCTGACTGCCCGTCACGCCCGGGGCGGCGGTAATCGCCCCGGGCCGCACCGGGACGTGCCTGACGAACACGAGCAGATGTCTGTCGGTGTTCACATACAGGAACGGCAGGGAGTAAAGACCGCTGTCCCCCGTGTTGAAGACGAACTCGGTTTGCGTGATGCCCTGTTCGGCGAGGTAGGCTTCGAGAATCGGCCGTCCCCGGCGCATGAACTCATCGAAGCGCAGATGCCCGTGCACGCGGTAGTCAGCCGGCTTGTCCACCAGCCGCGTCGCGCGGAACCGGCCGCCACGATCATAGAACAGAAAATAATCCGTGTGCTCGAAGTTCAACACCAGCCCCGACCGGTCGCTCGGCACAACCGAACGCAGCAGACGGTCACGCAGCAGGCGCCACTTGTCCACGCCTAGAATCGGCATACGGATGGCATCGTGCGGAAGCGACGGCCAGGGCGTGGCCTGGTGATACTGCATCGGCACGAGGCTGGGCACCGCGTAACGCCGGGGAGCCGGGGTCGGATCTTCGACGAGTTCCACGCGCTCACGCCAGTTTCCACCCGCATACAGGGTCCGATCTCCCTGGCGGTACTTGACGAAAAACCGCGAGCTGTCCCGGTAGCCTTCGAGCGCGATCATCGGCTCCGCTTCGGGCGTGGCCGGGACGTCGACCATTGGCCGGGTCGTTTGACTGGTCGTGCAACCGGCCGCTGCCGCGGTTGCGATCATGAGGACGGTCGTGGCTGCTCTGACACTCGAGTCATTCATGGCGTATTAACTGCGCGGTGAGGGGCGCGGCACGTGAGCGTAGAGATTGCATTGCTACTTTTTGTGACGTGCTCGCCAGAGGCGCTCGATTTCATCTTCCCCTAACGGCTCCGTGCCCTTTACCCGCAGGCTATCGGCCCACTCCCGCGCGAAATCCCGCTGCAGATAGATGTTCAGGAAAGCCGTCAACGCCATTGCCACCACTGCACCGATGCCCGCGAGCAGCATGTCCTTGTGGCTGTCCCATATGTCGCCCTGCGTGCCGAGATAGGCCATGCCCAGGTCGCCGCCGAACACACCGGCGGCGCCCCATTCGATGAGCTCGTACATCAACGAGGTCGATACAGTGAGGTCGAATGGCAGAAAATACCCCCAGAACCCTGCGACGCCGGCGATGCGGAGAAAGACCTCGCGAATCGGGTAGGCCAGCAGCAGACCGTAAGCGAAGTGCACGATACGGTCGAAATTGTTGCGCTCCCAGCCGACCCACTCGTTGAACGACTGGCCGGTCACCGACTGGAACCACTGGTCGTAGGGAACTTCAGAGTATGTGTAGTGGGCACCTACTTCATGCAGGCACAAAAACAGGAAAATCAGCGTGTAAGAC
>JAHELT010000252.1 GCA_024644045.1 Chromatiales bacterium
TCACGCGCGAGTACTACATTCACGAATCTGCTGAACTCAACGTAGGTCTGTCGATGCTACGCGAGCCCTCGCTCATATCGCTGGACCGGATCACACAACCCGGTGCAGGGCGGGTTGACTCACCGCCAGTGAGTCAGTCGACCATCAAAAACCCCGTCGAAGCATCACGGCAAGCCGATGCGTTCTTCAAGAGCAAGCAGTTCGACAGGGCGGCGGATTTGTATGCACAGCTGCTGGTATTTGATCGGAACAACGTGGATACCTATAACAATCTGGGACTTACGCTGCACTATCTCGGGAGATCGACTGAAGCACTTACCAAGCTGAACGAGGGTGTGGCAGTTGATCCGACTCACCAGAGAATCCGGCTGACGCTTGGATTTGTGAACGCTCAGCTGGGTAACGCTGAGCAAGCTCGCACCGCGCTTACTACTGCGGTGCAGATGGGCGCGGACAACACGATCGGGCAGGCCGCAAAAACAATGCTCGAAAATCTTCCCTAGCGAAACAATGGGGTCAGACTCGACCGAGGGGCGCAGATCCCGTGCATTGGAAAGCGTTCTGGCGACGGATCTACCCTTGCGTAAGACAGGAGGCTTTCGAGCACCTGCTCGTCGGAATGGCCGAAGCAGGCTTACCCGTATGACAGATCCGTCGTGATATGAGACGCACCACGTGCGCGTTCAAACCGAATTGCCCGGGATCGAGACGCGAGCCTGCGTGTACGACGCCGAAACAAACAGCGGGCACATTACTGTGCCGCGGTGCAAGACGCGTCGACCGCTATTGACCGGCAGCGGGATTGCTCACGCGCCTTGATCTGCGCTGAGGTTGCGGGCAACCGAGTCCGGTCGTAGTGGTTTGATCTGGGTCAAGGCCGGGCCAGGTCTCGTCTGCATACTAACCAGTCAGTAAGTGTACCTGCGGCAGGGCAATCGGGGAGGTGTGGCATGAATGGCACCGCGCATCGTTGGGAAATGACGGCTCCGGTTGAGCCTCTGCAGTCGGTCAACTTCGCGCCCGAGCCGGGTAAAGGTGAAGTGGTGGTACAGATCGCCGGCTGCGGCGTGTGCCACACCGATCTGGGTTATTACTACGACGGCGTCAGAACCAACCACGCGTTGCCGCTCGCGCTCGGTCACGAAGTCAGCGGGCACGTGGTCGGCTGTGCGAAAGGCACTGAACAGTGGCAGGGGCGGGCGGTCATCGTGCCCGCCGTCATTCCCTGCGGCGAGTGCGATCTTTGCCAACGCGGCAAAGCGACCATCTGCCGCCGCCAGCGCATGCCCGGCAACGACATCCAGGGCGGGTTCGCTACCCATATCGTGGTGCCCGCGCACGGCTTGTGTCCGGTCGACCTGGCGCGCCTGTCGAAGGCCGGGCTGCAACTTGCCGACGTCAGCGTGGTCGCCGATGCCGTCACTACGCCGTACCAGGCCGTCGTGCAGGCGGGTGTGGAGCCCGGCAGCCTGGCGGTGGTGATCGGCGTAGGCGGGGTAGGCGGCTATGCCGCGCAGATTGCGGCTGCGTTCGGCGCCACGGTGGTAGCGGTCGACGTGGACCAGCGCAAGCTCGACAAGATCGCCGACTACGGGGCCACGCGCACATACAATGCCGCCGATCAGTCGATCCGGGACATCAAGAAAGCCATTGCCGCCTTCGCGGCAGAGCAGGGCCTGGCGGCGACCGAGTGGTTCATCTTCGAATGCTCGGGCACGCCCGCCGGGCAGCAATCGGCCTTTGCGCTGCTGGTGCACGGGGCTACCCTGAGCGTGGTGGGCTTTACCATGGACAAGGTGGAGGTTCGCCTGTCCAATCTGATGGCGTATCACGCACGAGCGCTCGGCAACTGGGGCTGTCCGCCCGAGTTGTATCCCGCCGCGCTCGATCTGGTGCTCGACAACCGGGTCCAGCTGGGTCCGTTCGTCGAGCAGCATCCGTTGGAAAACATCAACGCCGTGTTCAACGCCGCCCACGACGGCATGCTCGAGCGGCGAGCCGTACTGGTACCAGCCTCCTGAGGTAGCTAGCCATGCATGAATCCACTGCGTCAGTCATCGAAAAATCGGCTCCCGGGGAGCTGGTCGACCACAATCTGGTCCCGCACGACCTGGTGCCGGGAGTGCTGTTCGAGAAACGCCCGGCGACCACGCTCGAAGGCAACCGCGCCGAGGGTCTCTACAATGCCTGGATCACCCTCGACAATCCTAAACAATACAACTCGTACACGACCGAGATGGTAAAAGGGGTGATCCTCGCGTTCCGCGCGGCCTCGAATTCGCGTGACGTCAATGCGGTGGTGTTCACCGGCAGCGGCGACAAGGCATTCTGCACGGGCGGCAACACCAAGGAGTACGCCGAGTACTACGCCGGCAACCCGCAGGAATACCGTCAGTACATGCGGCTGTTCAACGATATGGTCTCGGCTATTCTCGGCTGCGACAAGCCGGTCGTGTGCCGCGTGAACGGGATGCGCGTGGGCGGCGGTCAGGAAATCGGTATGGCGTGCGATTTCAGTGTCGCGCACGATCTGGCGAATTTCGGCCAGGCGGGGCCGAAGCACGGTTCGGCGGCCATCGGCGGCTCGACCGACTTCCTGCCGCTGATGATCGGGTGCGAGCGCGCGATGGTGTCCGGGACCCTGTGCGAGCCGTTCTCCGCCCACAAGGCCTACCGCCTGGGAATCTGCCATGAAATCGTGCCCGGTCTGCGCGTGGATGGCGAGTACGCGGCCAATCCGCTGGTCATCACCGACCGCATGCTCGACGAGTACGGGCGCATCGTGCACGGGGAATTCAAGACCGGTGACGATCGCGCAGCCGGCAAAGAAACCTTGCTGCGCGGTACGGTCGATCTTACGCTGCTTGACCAGCGGGTCGAAGCGCTGTGCGCCAAGCTGCTGGCCACTTTCCCCGAATGCATGACCAAGAGCCTGGAGGAGCTGCGCAAGCCCAAGCTGGACGCCTGGAACCGCAACAAGGAAAACTCGCGCGCCTGGCTGGCGCTCAACATGATGAACGAGGCACGAACCGGCTTTCGCGCGTTCAACGAGGGTGACCGCGAGATCGGCCGCGAGATCGATTTCGTGGCGCTGCGTCAGGCGCTGGCGCAGGGCACGCCCTGGAGCCCGGAACTCGTCGAAAGTCTGATCCCGAAGCCATGAGCGGATCCCCATTGCTCGAGTGGGTCGAGCGTGATGAGCAACTGTTGCGCCTGCGTCTCGCCCGGCCCAAGGCCAACATCATCGATGCCGCCATGATCGACGCAGTGAGCGACGCGTTCGCGAACGCGGCACGCCAGGCGCACACCAAGGCGGTGCTGCTGGATGCCGAGGGGCCACACTTCAGTTTTGGAGCGAGCGTCGAAGAACACCTGCCGGAGCAATGTGCGGCAATGCTGAAAGGGCTGCACGCGCTGATCCTGCGGATGCTGGAATGTCCGGTGCCGATCCTGGTCGGGTTACGCGGGCAGTGCCTGGGCGGGGGCCTGGAAGTCGCCTGTGCCGGCACCGTGCTGTTTGCCGCGACCGACCTGCAGGTCGGTCAGCCGGAGATCAAGCTCGCCGTGTTCGCGCCCGCCGCTTCCTGTCTGCTGCCGGAGCGCATCGGGCGCGCCGCCGCGGAGGAGTTGCTGTTGAGCGGACGGCACTGCGACGCTCGCGAAGCGTATCGCCTGGGTCTAGTGAATCACGTCGATGACGATCCCGAAACGGCCGCGCTCGCCTGGTTCGATGACCATCTGGCGGGAACGAGCGCGAGTTCGCTGCGTTTCGCGCTGCGCGCGGCGCGGACCGGTTTCATCGAGCGCGTGCGCGCGAAGCTGCACGAGGTCGAGCGGCTCTACCTGGAAGGCCTGATGGCGACGCACGATGCCGGCGAAGGGCTCAGCGCCTTTGTCGAGAAACGCGCGCCCGTGTGGCAGCACCGCTAGCCCGCCTATTGCATGAAGGCGATGCCGAGCGTTCGCGTTTACTAGTCGAATCAGACTGTCAAGTATCTATTTGAGCAACGTTGCCGAGTGACGCTTTGTACCTAGTTCACTTTCAGGAAAAAATCTGGCGTTGCCGATCGAACGATCCCCTTTGAACCCTGGTCTGGCCTGCGCCGGCGATAGTCCGATCTGCTCAGCCACATTTCCCCTGAGAAGCGACTGAATTGTCTGGGACAATTTGAACAGCGAGTCGCTGGCCCGCAGGGTGGAGGGCAGGGATGCCCAGAGTTAACCTTCATGCAATATGCAGGCTAGGTAAAGCGGAATCATTCCACTTTTTTACGATACGAGGGTCTTCACTCCAGTGAAGCGCGATCTGGCTCAGGGGTTCAGCAGGCCCTCGGTCAGCAGCTGGCGGAACGCGCGGGTAAGTTCCGGA
>JAHELT010000101.1 GCA_024644045.1 Chromatiales bacterium
AGATGCGAATGCAGTCGCACGCCGAGTGCACGCGCGAGCCTGGCGCTCTCCAGCATCAGGTCACGGCTGACGGTGAACGGGGAGCACGGCGCGACCTCGACACGCATCAGCGAAAACCGTTGCGGGTCGTTGCAGGTCTCGATGACGCGCTCGGTGTCTGCGAGTATGTGCGGCTCCTTTTCCACCAGCGAATCGGGTGGCAGGCCGCCGTCGCTCTCGCCCAGGCTCATGCTGCCGCGGCACGCGTGAAAACGGATCCCGGTAGCTGCCGCCGCCTCGATTTCGTCGTCCAGGCGCGCGCCGTTGGGGAACAGGTACAGATGGTCGCTGGTGGTGGTGCACCCGGAAAGCAGCAACTCGGCGATCCCGACCTGCGTGGACAGCCGGATTCCCTCCGGGTCGATGCGTGACCAGACCGGGTAAAGCGCTTTGAGCCAGTCGAACAAAGGCGCGTCCTGCGCGGCCGGCAGCGCGCGGGTCAGCGTCTGATACAGGTGGTGGTGGGTGTTGATCAGCCCGGGGATTACGATGCGGCCGTGTAGATCCAGCACGGTGTCGGCGTCGTCCGGCAGCGCCGGCTCGTCGCCGATCGTCTGGATGACGCCGTCGACCGCGTACAGGCCGGTGTCGCGCAACTCGCGCCGCTGCCCGTCCATGGTCACCAGCAGCGCGGCGCGTTTGACCAGCAGACTGCTCACGCCGGCGTGTCACTGCGTGGCGACATAGCGATCCAGCTCGTGCAGCAAAGCCTGCCGGCGCGGGGCATCGATGAACGCGGCTTCGAAGCCGTTGCGCGCGAGCGTGACGATGTCTTCGCGCGTCAACTCCAGCGCCTCCTGTACCGCGAGGTAGTTCTCGTTCATATAGCCGCCGAAGTAGGCGGGATCGTCGGAGTTCACCGTGGCGCGCAGCCCGAGCGCCAGCATCTGCTTGAGCGGATGGTTCCGCAGGTCATCCACCACGCACAAGCGCAGGTTGGACAGAGGGCACACGGTCAGCGGTATCGCCTCGGACACTAGACGTTCGACCAGCGCCGGATCCTCGAGAGCGCGGTTGCCGTGGTCGATGCGCTGCACCCGGAGAATATCCAGGGCCTCATGCACGTACGCCGGCGGCCCCTCCTCGCCCGCATGCGCGACAACCCGGAAACCGGCCTCGCGCGCGCGCGCGAACACGTCGGCGAACTTGCTGGGCGGATGCCCGATCTCAGAGGAGTCCAGGCCGACCCCGGTGATGCGGTCGCGGTGAGCCAGGCTCTGCTCGAACGTGCGCATCGCACTGTTCTGGTCGAGGTGGCGCAGGAAACACATGATCAGGCATGCGCTGATGCCGTGCTCGCGTTGCGAATCCTGCAATGCTCGCCAGATGCCATCGATCACCGTAGTGAAGGCGACGCCGCGGTCTGTATGTCCCTGTGGGTCGAAGAACAGCTCGACGTGGCGCACGTTCTGTGCGTGCACACGCTGCAGGTAAGCCCGGGTCAGGTCGTAAAAATCCTGCTCCTCGAGCAGCACGGACATGCCCTGGTAGTAGATATCGAGAAAATCCTGGAGCTGCGAGAAGGCATACGCCTCGCGCAGCTGCTCGACGCTGGCGTAGCCGAGCGGTACGGCGTTGCGCCGGGCCAGCTCGAACATCAGCTCGGGTTCGAAACTGCCCTCGATGTGCAGGTGCAACTCGGCCTTCGGCAGACCCTCGATGAACTCGCGTAGATCGTGCATGGCGTCCCGCGGCGGTGTGGTTTGTAAGCGTCAGTGTAGCCCAGCCCTCGCCGCGGTCATTACTTAAAGTAAATCCTTAAGAGTTAGTTTATATTAAATTCAATTAGTTATAAGTTTTGTTTAAAGTTAACTATCTCTATTTGTACGCGTCACGGCCGTCGATACGCCAGTTCGCCCTGTAGATAGGTAGCCGCCACGCAGCGGTCGTCACCGAGCATTATCATGGCAAACAGCGCTTCGCTCACCTTGCGTGCCGCGGCGGTGCGGCGCGCCAGCAAAGGCGTTGCGGCAGCGTCCAGGACCACGAAATCGGCCTCCTTGCCCGGCGCCAGGTTGCCGATCCTGTCTGCCAGGCACAAGGCCTCTGCACCGGCAAGCGTGCCCAGGTACAGCGCACGCAATGGCGAGAGGTTGAAGTCGCACAGCTGAGCCACCTTGTAGGCCTCGTTCAACACCTGCAGCATGTTGAACGTCGTGCCGCCGCCTACGTCGGTGCCCAGACCGACCCGCATACCCTGACGCCACGCCTCGCCCAGGTTGAACAGACCGCTGCCGATGAAAAGGTTGCAGGTCGGGCAGAACGAGACGGCCGCGCCGGTCTCCACGAAACGCCGGCGGTCGGCCTCGTCGAGATAGATGCTGTGCGCATACATCGAGCGCTCGCGAACCAGCCCGTAACGGTCGTAGACGTCGAGGTAGCTGCGCGCGTCGGGGAACAGCTTGCGCACCCACTCGACCTCTTCGCGGTTCTCGGCGAGGTGGGTGTGCACGTAAACGTCGTCGTGTTCCCGGGCAAGATCGCCGGCGCGCTGCAGCTGCGCGTCGGAGGACGTCGGTGCGAAGCGCGGCGTGACGGCGTACAGCAGGCGCTCGCGCTTGTGCCAGCGCTCGATGAGCGAACGCGACTCGGCATAACCCGACTCGGGTGTATCGCGAAGGTATGCCGGGCAGTTCCGGTCCATCATGACTTTTCCGGCGATGAGACGCATCCCGGTCCGCTCGGCCGCGAGAAAGATCGCATCCACCGACACTGCATGTACCGATCCGAGCACCAGCGCGGAGGTGGTGCCGTTGCGCAGCAATTCGGCGACAAAGAATTCAGCCACCTCTGCGGCGTGTGCGGCGTCGGCGAAACGCCGCTCGGCCGGAAATGTGTAGGTTTCCAGCCACTCGAGCAGTTGTTTGCCGTGCGCGGCGATAACGTCGGTCTGCACGTAGTGAATGTGCGTATCGATGAATCCGGGCACGATCAGGCGGTCCGGGAACTCCACGACCTCGGTCCCGCGCGGCAGTTTCGCCAGCAGCGCCGGCGCCGGCCCGAGCGCCGCAACCTTGCCGCCGTTGACCACCAGCAGGCCGTCGGTGAAGTGCTCGACGTGCTCGCTGTCCGGTGCGTCGCCAGGGTCTCGGAGACAATGCAGGACGGGTGCACGAAACGCGCGTACGCTCAACCGTGGGCTCCAGGATCTGCGCGTGTCAGAACGCCACTTGTATGGACGCCGGCAACGGTGTCTCGTCACAGTTGCTTCCCGGTCCCTCGCGATCCACGACCAGAAACTCCGTCAGATCTTCCAGCGTCAACAGCGGATGGTGCCACACGCCGCGCGCGTAGTTGACGCCCTGCCCCGCGCGCGCCAGAAAGGCCTGCAGGGCGCCGGCGTCCAGCGTGTCCCCCGGTGGGGCCACCACGACCAGAAAGCGCCCGCGCGCCAGTGGCACGAAGGCCTGGCTGGCCAGGGGATGGCGTTCCATCAGGCGCAGCGCCACGGGGTTGGCGTGCACCGGTTGCGCGGCAAAGATACTGAGTGCCGGGCGCCCGTTCGCCTCGGCCACATCGATGGCGGCGAGATCATGATAGCGCTGCGCGGTACCGGCATTGATGGGATAGTGCCGGGCGCCTGCGCACTCGATGACGTCGCCGAACGGCGCAAAACGCTCGCGAGTCAACGTGCTGGCGTGCAGCAGCATGTTCAGGCACCGGGGACCGGGCGGCCGAACAGGCGCAGCCGGCTCACGCCGCCGTCCGGGAAAATGCTGAGGCGCACGTGGGTGATCTCACCGAGTGCCTGCAACTCGTCGGTGAACACGTGCTCGGCGTCCATGTGCAGTTTCATTTCCGCCAGCAGCACCGGCCAGGCGAGGCTCTGCGCCGCCAGCTCGTCTTCGTTGCCGCCGGTGAGGCAAACGCCCCGCAACGAGGCGCGGTCGGGGTAGTTGCCCTTGAAGTGCGCGGTGTCTATCACGACCCGTTCCACCACGCCCGGTGCGCCCAGCGCGAGAATCGCCCAGTCGTACCCGGGTGAGCGGCGGCGCTGCGTTTCCCAGCCGTCGCCCATGTTCACACCGCGTCCCGGGGCGATGAGATTGTGCATGCTGCCGAAGTGCTCGTCGTTGCAGAGCAGCGCCCGACCGCCGTTTTCCATGGCGACCAGATCGACTTCGCCGCGGCGCGCCAGGGCTTTCCAGTCGGGCCGGACCTCGCCGTACACCCGCAGCCGCGCGACGCCGCCATCGGGATAAATGTTGAGGCGCAGGTGCGTGTAGTGCTCGCTGCGTTGCGCGGCGTGGTAGTGATGACTGTTGCCCCGCAGGCGCACCGATGAAACCAGCTCGTGCCAGACGCTGTCCTCGCCGGGCACGGTTGCATCGCTGATGCAGCCGTCAATGGAGGCCGACGGCGGATAGTTGCCGGTGAAGTGTGCGGTGTCGATGTCGAAGCCGTAGATTACCCCCGGCACGCTGAGACGTACGATGCAGTAGTCGTAGCCGGCATCGCGGCGCCGGCGGCTTTCCCAGCCGTCCATCCACTTGCCGTGTTCGTCGTACTTGTCCGGGATGAACACCGGCGCCTGCGGCGCAATCAGGCGTGCGCGGGGGGCAAAGAACTCGTCGGTGGCAAAGACCACTTCCGCGCCCAGGCGCGGTTGTGCAAGGTTGATCCAGCGCCTGAAGGGATTGTCGTCGTGCACCGGTTTGCTCATCGCGGGGCTGCTCGCTGTTGACGGGGCGGTGTCACGTCGTGTCCGCCTGCGGTGCCGGGTGATGCCGGCGCCAGTGATCGGCGATATCGATGCGCCGGCAAAGCCACACCGCATCGTGTTGCAGCGCGTAGTCGAGAAACCGCGCCAGGGCGGCGGTCCGCCCCGGGCGCCCCACCAGGCGGCAGTGCAGTCCGACCGACATCATGCGCGGCAGGCTCTCGCCCTCACCATACAACACATCGAAGGTATCGCGCAGGTACTCGTAGAACTGGGTGCCGCAGTTGAACCCCTGCGCGGTGGCGAAGCGCATGTCGTTGGCATCCAGGGTGTAAGGGATCATCAGCTGGGGCGTCCCGTGCGCGGTGTCCCAGTAGGGCAGGTCATCGGCGTAGCTGTCGGCGTTGTAAGCGAAGCCCTCCTCCTCGGCCACCAGCCGGTGCGTGTTCGGGCTGCAGCGGCCGAGATACCAGCCGAGCGGCCGCGTCCCCGTGACCTGCGTGTGGATATCGATAGCGGTGTGCAGGTGCTCGCGCTCCAGCGCCTCCGGCAGGTGCTGGTAGTCGATCCAGCGGTACCCGTGGCTTGCGATTTCCCAGCCCGCCTCGCGCATGGCGGCGACGGCCTCGGGGTTGCGCTGCAACGCCATGGCCACGCCGTACACGGTTACCGGCACCCCGCGCCCGGTGAACAGCCTGTGCAGGCGCCAGAACCCGGCCCGCGCACCGTACTCGTAGAGCGATTCCATGTTCAGGTGGCGCATCCCGTAGACCGGCCGGGCGTCGATGATCTCCGACAGGAACGCTTCCGACGCCGGGTCGCCGTGGAGCACGCAGCTCTCGCCGCCCTCCTCGTAGTTGATGACGAACTGCAACGCCAAGCGCGCGTTTCCAGGCCACTGCGCCTGCGGCGGCGCGGCCCCGTATCCGATGAGGTCTCTCGGATAGTCCACGACTACTCGATCTTCGCACCGTTGAGAAACCACGCGTCCAGCAGCGCGCGCTCGGCATCGGTGATGGCGGTGAGGTTACCGATCGGCATGGCACGGGTGACGACGGTCTGCTGATGGATCTGGGCCGCCTGTGCCGCAACGTCGGCAGCGCTGTCGAACACCACACCTTTAGGCGCCGCGGCGAAGCCCGGTTGGGTCGGTACCTGGGCGTGACATGACGCGCAGCGCTGCTGCACGATGCTGCGCACCTGTGCGAACGTTTCCGCTGCGTCTGCCACCTCCGGTGCGGGTTGCGGTCGCGGGGCGATTGCCACTGCCACCGCCAGCATGATCAACACCGCAGCTACCATCGGCACCGGTGAGGCTTTGCCGGCATGGCGGGCGACGAAGTAGATCCGGACCGCGGCGCCGGCAAGGGTCACTGCGATCAATATCAACCAGTTGTATCGATGGCCGTAGGTGAGCGCGTAGTGGTTGCTGACCATGACGAACAGCACGGGCAGCGTGAAGTAGGTGTTGTGCACGGAGCGCTGCTTGGCGCGCAGGCCGTGCGCCGGATCCGGCTCACGGTTCTCCTGCTTGGCGGCAACCAGGTCGCGCTGCCCGGGGATGATCACGAAGAACACGTTGCCCACCATGATGGTGCCGAGCATGGCACCGAAATGAATGTAGGCGCCGCGCCCGCTGAACAGCGCACACAGCCCCCACGCGGCCAGGCTGACGAGCACGAACAGCACGGCACTCAGGGTGGTTTGGCTGTTGCCGAGCGGCGATCTGCACAGCACGTCGTACACAATCCAGCCGGCGACCAGTGAAAGTACGCCGAGCGTGATTGCCAGCGGCTTGCCCAGGTCGGCGACCTGCGGGTCGATCAGGTAGATCTCTGCGCCGTACCAGTAGATCAGGACCATCAGGAACATGCCCGACAGCCAGGTCGAGTACGCTTCCCATTTGAACCAGTGCAGGTGCTCGGGTAGGGCTGACGGCGCCACTTTGTACTTCTGCGCGTGGTAGAAACCGCCGCCGTGCACCGCCCACAGTTCGCCATCGACGCCCCGCGCGGCGTCGCCCGCCTCGCGCGGCTTCTGGAGATGGTTGTCCAGCCAGACGAAATACAGGGACGCGCCGATCCAGGCCACGCCGGTGACGAAATGCACCCAGCGGCCGATCAGATTCAACCAGTCGACGATATAGGCTTCCACGCCAGTGTTCGCTGATCGGACCCGGCGCCGGTGCTGCAATCACCGGCGCCGGTCCATCGTCTCGAGCCCGGTTCGACGCGCTGCGGCTGAGCGTTACTTCGGCAGCTTGCCCTGCACGCCCTCTACGTACCAGTCCATCCCGAGCAGCGCACCGTCGTCCAGTGCCTTTCCGGCCGGCACCACGACCTCTCCGTCCTGGTTCTTGATCGGACCCTGAAACGGGTGCAGCGTGCCGGCGCTTATCGCCGCCACGGTGGCTTTGGCGTCGGCCACGATCTCCGCCGGGATGCGCTCGTTGTAGGGCGCCATTTCCACCATCCCCGTGTTGAATCCGCCCCAGGTGTCCCTGGAGTCCCAGGTGCCGTCCATGGTGGCCTTGGCGCGCGCGACGTAGTAACCGTCCCAGTTGTCGATAATCGCGCTGAGCTGCGCCTTCGGCGCAAACGCGCGCATGTCGGACGCCTGGCCGAATCCCCACACGCCGCGTGCCTCCGCGACCTGCAGCGGGCCCGGTGAGTCGGTGTGCTGCAGAATGACATCGGCGCCCTGATCGATGAGCGCTTTCGCGGCATCACCTTCCTTGCCCGGGTCGTACCACGTGTTGACCCACACGACCTTTACCGTCGCCGTGGGGTTCACCGAACGCAGCGCCAGCGTGAACGCATTGATACCGCGCACCACTTCGGGTATCGGAAACGAGGCGATGTAGCCGATGGTGCCGGATTTGGTCATCGCGCCGGCAATGCGGCCCGCGACGTAACGGCCCTCGTAGAACCGCGCCATGTAGGTGCTGAGGTTTTTATCGCGTTTGTAGCCGGTGGCATGCTCGAAATGAACGTTCGGAAAACGCTTGGCCACCTTCATCGTCGGGTTCATGTACCCGAACGAAGTGGTGAAAATCAGCTTGTGCCCGGAGCTGGCGAGCTGGCGGATCACACGCTCGGCATCCTGTCCCTCGGCGACGCTTTCGACATAAGAGGTTTTGACCTTGTCGCCGAGCGCTTTCTCGATCGCCTGCCGGCCGATGTCGTGCCGGTAGGTCCAGCCGTGATCGCCGATCGGCCCCACGTACACGAAACCTACTTTCAGCTCCTCCGCCAGCGCCGCGCCGCCGGCCGCCACCGCGGCACCCAGCAACGCGCCCAGCACCAGTTTAAATCTGCTCATCGAATTCCTCCTTCAACACAGTGCCCTCGCACTCTTACTTATGTCAGGTACTCGGGTGAAATACCTTGCCAATACATGCCGGCGCGTTCAAGCGGACTTTCGCCTGGTCGCGCGAGATCAGCACCAGCACCAGAATCGTGACCAGGTACGGCAGCATCGACAGCACCTGGGACGGAATCTCGATGCCGACGCCCTGCGCGTGCAGTTGCAGGATCGTGACGCCGCCGAACAGGTAGGCCCCGAGCAGCACGCGAGCGGGCCGCCACGTGGCGAACACCACTAGGGCGAGCGCAATCCAGCCGCGGCCGGCCGTCATGTTCTCGCCCCACATCGGCGTGTAGGACAGCGACAGAAACGCGCCGCCGAGGCCCGCCATCGCACCGCCGAACAGCACCGCCAGGTAGCGTACGCGAATGACTGGATGACCGATCGCATGCGCGGCCTCGTGAGAGTCGCCGACCGCCCGCAGCACCAGCCCGGCGCGCGTGCGGTAGAGAAACCAGGCCACTGCCGCGACCATGATGACCGAGAGGTAAATCAGCGCATCGTGCTCGAACAGTATCGGCCCGAGCACCGGAATCGCCGCCAGTCCCGGAACCGCCAGCTTCGGCAGCGCATCGACCGGCGTGCCGACGAACGACTGCCCTACCACGGAACTCAGACCGACGCCGAACAGCGTCAACGCCAGCCCGGTGGCCACCTGGTTGGCTAGCAGGGTGAGCGTGATGAAGCCGAAAAGGAGCGCCATGCCACCCGCCGCCAGCGCGGCACACACAATGCCGAGGGTCGCGCTGCCGGACACCGTGGTCACCGCGAACCCGGTCACCGCGCCCACCAGCATCATGCCTTCCACACCGAGATTCAGAACGCCCGATTTCTCAGCCACGAGTTCCCCGGTCGCCGCAAACAGCAGCGGTGTTGCGGCACTGATCACGGTCAGCACGACCGAGACGAATATACCGATATCGCTCACGAGCGCGACTCTGCGGCCGGCGCCAACAGGCGCAGCCGGTAGCGGATCAACACGTCGCTGGCCAGCAGGTAGAACAGAATCATGCCCTGAAACACCCCGGTGATGCCCTGGGGCAGGCGCATCTCGATCTGCGCGGTCTCGCCGCCCAGGTAGGACAGGGCCAGAATCAGCGCGGCGATCAGGATACCGAGCGGATGCAGCCGCCCGAGAAACGCGACGATGATCGCGGTGAACCCGTAGCCCGGCGAAACCACGGGCAGCAGCTGCCCGATGGGTCCGGCGATCTCGAACACGCCCGCCAGGCCGGCTAGCGCGCCGGACACCAGCAGCGCGATCCAGACCATGCGTTTTTGCTGAAACCCGGCATAGCTCGCTGCCATCGGCGCCATGCCGACGACCCGTACCTGAAAGCCGAGCAGCGTGCGCGCCAGCACGAACCAGCCGGCCACCAGCAGCAGCAAGGCGATCAGGCTGCCCAGATGCAGGCGGGTGCCTTCGACCAGGATCGGCAGCAGCGCCGCGTCACCGAACAGCACCGATTCGGGAAAGTTGTAACCGCCCGGGTCTTTCCAGGGCCCGTGCACCAGCGCGCTCAGTGCGAGTGTCGCCACGTAGGTCAGCATCAGGCTGACCAGAATCTCGTTGGCGTTGAAACGCGTCTTGAGGTACGCGGGTATCGCCCCCCACAGCATGCCGCCGACGACCCCGGCCAGCATCATGAGCGGCAGAATGAAAATGCTCTCGCTGCCGTGCGTGAATATGGCGACGCCGCCGCCAAACACCGCGCCGAGCGTCAACTGCCCCTCGGCGCCGATGTTCCACACGCTGGAACGAAAGCCGATGGCCAGCCCGAGGGCGATCAGCGCCAGCGGTGTCGCCTTCACGAGCAGCTCGGTAAACCCGTAGCCGCTGTTGATCGGCAGGATGAAAAACGTGTAAAGCGCCTGACCGGGAGCGTGCCCCATGGCCGCGAAGATGATCGCTCCGGTGACCAGCGTCGCGGCGATCGCCATGACAGGTGTCAGCCACGTCAGCAGCACCGACGGTGCGCGGCGAGATTCCAGCCTAAGAAGCATGCTCGTGCGCCGCTGCGGGTTCTGCGCGTTTGCCGGCCATAAGCAGTCCCAGCTCGCCGGCATTCGCCTCGGCGCGCGGGCGAGGCGAGGACAGCCGCCCGGCGCTGATCACCGCCACCCGGTCGCTGATCGCGAGAATCTCATCGAGGTCCTGCGAAATCATCAGCACCGCGGTACCGGTGCCCGCCAGATCGATGAGCGCCTGGTGAATGGCGGCCGCCGCACCGGCGTCGACACCCCAGGTCGGCTGTGCGACGATCAGCACCTGCGGCGTCTGGCACACCTCGCGCCCGACGATGAACTTCTGCAGATTACCGCCCGAAAGACTGCCTGCGTTCGCTTCGACGCCGGGCGTCCGCACATCGAAGCTGTCCACCACCTTGCGCGCCTGCGTTCTGGCGCCGTCGTAGTCGACCACGCCGTTTCGAACCAGCTTGTGCGTGCGGTATCCGGACAGCAGCAGGTTGTCGATCAGGCTCATGTCGGGTACGGCGCCGTGTCCCAGGCGCTCTTCGGGCACGTACGCCATGCTCAGCGAGCGCCGTTCGCCGGCGCTCATGTGGCCGCACGGTGTGCCGCATACGACGACGGTGTCCGCCTCGGCCTGCGGCACTTCACCCGACAGCACATCGAGCAGCTCGCTCTGTCCGTTGCCGGCGACGCCCGCGATGCCGACTATCTCGCCCGCCATGACGTCCAGCGACACGTCGTGCAGCGACACGCCGAACTGATCCAGCGAGGGCTTGTTCAGCCCGCGCACGCTGAGCCGTACGGTGTCCCCGGCAGCGCTTTCGCGGCGCACCGGCGGCTTCAGCTCCTCGCCGATCATCAGCTCGGCGAGGCTGTGCGCCGACTCGTTGCGCGGATCGCAGGCAGCCACGACTTCGCCGCCGCGCATGATGGTGGCGGTGTCGCACAGCGCCTGGATCTCGTACAGCTTGTGACTGATGTAGAGCACCGCGCACCCCTCACCCGCCAGACGGCGCAGCGTGGCGAACAGCTTCTCCGCTTCCTGTGGCGTCAACACGGAGGTCGGCTCGTCCATGATCAGCAGGCTCGGTTTCTGCAGCAGGCAGCGCACGATCTCGATGCGCTGGCGCTCGCCCACAGACAGCGTGTACACGTGGCGGTCGGGATCCAGCGGCAGACCGTAGTCCTCCGCCACCTGGACGATACGGGTGCGCAGCGCCTGCAGATCGGGCGCGGCGTCCAGCCCCAGTGCGATGTTCTCGGTCACGGTCAGCGCCTCGAAGAGCGAGAAGTGCTGAAACACCATGCCGACCCCGAGTTTGCGCGCATCGCTGGGGCTGCTCACCCGGGCGGGCGAACCCTGCCAGCGCATCTCGCCGCTGTCGGGGTGCAGCACGCCGTAAATGATTTTTACCAGCGTGCTCTTGCCCGCCCCGTTCTCGCCGAGCAGTGCGTGAATGCTGCCGTGCATCACGTCGAGGTTGACGTTGCTGTTGGCGAGCACGCCCGGAAAGCGCTTGCAGATGGCCCGCATGGACAACAGTGGGACGGTTTCGGTCATTTGCTTGTTATTCTCCGCGCGCCGCCGCGACCCGCTGATCGCCGGGAGGCTGGGCGCTGGCTCGACCGTATTCGATAAGCAGTTGCGCCGCAACCGCCACGGCAATCTCTGCCGGGCGCTTGCCCGGGATACCGGGTACCCCAATAGGGCAGACGAGGCGCTGCAGTGCCACAGGCGCGATGCCCCGTACGCGCAGGCGTTTTTCGAACTTCAAGCGCTTGGCGCGCGACCCGATCAGGCCGCAATAGGAAAAATCGCTACGGCGCAGGATGCGTTCGCAGATGGCCTGATCCAGTGCGTGATCGTGCGTCATGACGATGTAGTACGCGCCGGCGGCTGCTTCGTCAGCGCAGGCCTCGGGCGTCGCGCTGACGACCTTGCGTACGTTACCCGGAAGCGTCCCGGGAAACGCATCCGCTCGCGAATCGATCCAGCGGACGTCGCAGGGAAGCTGCGCCAGCACCGGGACGAGTGCCCGCCCGACGTGGCCGGCACCAAATATCAGCACCGTAAAGTCACTTGTGTAGAACGGATGTACGAACACCTGCAACGGGCGGTGGTGCCCATGCTCGAGGTTCAGCAGTTGCGGTGCCCGACGATCCTGTAAGGTCTGGTGCGCTTCATCTTCGAGTAATTGCAGCAATGCGGGGTCGCGCACCGTGCCCTGGGTGCCGGTCTCGCTGATCAGGAGACGCGCGTTGTGTTGCCGGCCGCCCAGGATGCTGATCAACACGGCGGGACGGCGTTCGGCGCAGAGTGCCTGCAATTGCACAAAACACGCATCGCCGACTTCCAGCGTTTCGAACAGCAGCTCCACCACGCCGCCGCAGCACTGCCCCAGACTCGGGCCGAGCGCAATGCGCTGCAGCGCCGGCGCCGTCGGCGACCCCGCGGCAAGCTGCCGCCGCGCCTGCTCGATCGCCTGAAACTCGAGGTTGCCGCCGCCGATGCTGCCGGCGGTGACCTGCTCCCAGACCACCATGCGCGCGCCGGTCTCGCGCGGCGTCGAGCCGCGCGTGGCGGCCACGGTTACCAGCACACAGGGCGCATCATCGGCCTGCAGCAGACTGTCGAGCCACGCATTCATCCGGTGTGTCTTTCTGGCTTCGCGGCACTGCGCGCACGCAGTGCATCGATCGCGTTCAGCACGGCCTCCGGCGTCGCCGGGGCATCCAGGTGCGGACTGAGGGCGTGATCCTCAACGCTCGCAACGGCGTCCTTGAGCGCATGGAAAACCGACAGCGCGAGCATCAGCGGCGGCTCGCCGACCGCTTTCGAACGGTACACCGTCTCCTCACGGTTGGCCGCCGATTCAAGCAACTGCACGCGGAAGTCGATGGGCACATCCGAGCTTACCGGGATCTTGTAGGTCGACGGCGCGTGCGTTTTCAGCTCGCCCTGCTCGTTCCACCACAGCTCCTCGGCGGTCAGCCAGCCCATGCCCTGGATGAAACCGCCCTCCACCTGACCGAGGTCGATCGCCGGGTTCAGAGACTGGCCGCAGTCGTGCAGAATGTCGACGCGCAGCACGCGATACTCGCCGGTCAGGGTGTCTATCAGCACTTCGGCCACCGCAGCGCCGTAGGCGTAGTAGTAGAACGGCCGTCCGCTGAACGTCTTGCGGTCGTAATGAATTTTCGGGGTGCGGTAGAAGCCGGTCGCGGACAGCGAGACGCGGGCGAAGAACGCCAGATTCACGAGCTCGGTGAACGGGATCGACCGGGTGGCGCCGATCTGGACCTCGTTGCGGCGGAACGCCACGGCCTCGGGGGCAATCTCGAAATGCCCGGCGGCGAACTCGCGCAGCCGGTCCTTGATCGTGCGCGCCGCCGCCTGCGCCGCCTTGCCGTTCAGGTCGGAGCCCGAGGAGGCGGCCGTCGCCGAAGCGTTCGGCACCTTGCTGGTGTCGGAAGCGGTGATCTTGATGCGCTCTATGTCGATCTGCAGCTCCCCGGCGACCACCTGGGCGACCTTGGTGAACAGGCCCTGGCCCATCTCGGTGCCGCCGTGGTTGAGGTGCACCGTGCCGTTGGTGTACACGTGCAGCAGCGCGCCGGCCTGGTTGAGGTGTGTCGCAGTGAACGAGATGCCGAACTTGACCGGCGTCAGTGCGATGCCACGTTTGTGCAGCGTGCCGGCGGCGTTGAACGCGTTGATCGCGTCGCGTCGTTGCGCATACTCGGCGTCGGCTTCCAGCCGGGCCACGATGTCATGCAGGATGTTGTCTTCGACTGTCTGCTGATACGGCGTCACGTTGCGTTCGCCGATGCCGTAGAAATTGGTCTTGCGCACGTCCAGTGGATCGACGTGCAGGTAGCGTGCGATTTCGTCGATCACGTACTCGATGGCGAACATGCCCTGCGGTCCGCCGAACCCGCGAAACGCGGTGTTGGACACGGTGTGGGTCTTGCAGCGGTGCGAGACGATCGTCACGTTGTCGAGGTAGTAGGCGTTGTCGCAGTGGAACATCGTGCGGTCGTTCACCGCCCCGGACAGATCCGCCGACATGCCGCAGCGCGCGGCGTACTCGAACTCGATTCCCTCGATGCGGCCGACGGCGTCGAAGCCCACGTCGTAACGGATCACGAAGTCGTGACGTTTGCCCGTGACGATCATGTCATCGTCACGGTCCAGGCGCAGCTTTGCCGCACGCCCGGTGAGCTGCGCCACCAGTGCTGCGATGCAGGCGAACAGGGCCGGCTGGCTTTCCTTGCCGCCGAACGCACCGCCCATGCGCCGGCACTCCACCACTACGTCTTTTGCCTGCTTGCCGAGCGCATGGGCCACTTTGTGCTGCACCTCGCCGGGGTGCTGGGTGGAGCTGTAGACCAGCATGTCGCCGTCCTCCTGCGGCACGGCCATGGCGATCTGGCCTTCGAGGTAGAACTGGTCCTGGCCGCCGAGCCTGAGTCTGCCCTGCAGGCGGTGTGCCGCCTTGCGCAGCGCCGCTTTGCTGTCGCCCCGTCGGATCGAAGCCGAGGGCAGCACGAAAGACTGCTGCCGAAGGGCCTCTTCCGGATCGAGTATCGCCGGCAACGGCGTGTAGTCGATGCGCGCCAGGCGCGCTGCACGGCGCGCCTGGTCGACGGTCTGCGCGGCCACCGCAAACATTGACTGTCCGACGTACTGCACCTCATCGGCGGCGAAGATCGGATCGTCCGCCAGCACCGGGCCGAAGTTGTTGCTACCGGGGATGTCGTCGGCGGTTAGCACCGCGACCACGCCTGGTGCCTCGCGCACAGGCTCCAGATCGACCCGCGCGAGCCTCGCATGCGGCTTGGCACTGACGCCGATAGCCACGTGCAGCAGACCGCGCGGCTCGGGAATGTCATCGGTGTAGAGCGCGCCGCCGGTCACGTGGAGGTGGCCGCTGTCGTGGGGCAGCGCCTGGCCCACCCCGCCCTTCGGCCAGGCGCCCGGATGATCAGCGCCAGTCATAGACACTCTTCCCGTCCGTCGCGCCGGACGTTTCCAGAAAAAACCGGTACAGCAGATTCTTGCTCACTTTGCGCCGGTAGGCATCGCTCGCACGCATGTCGGTGATTGGCGAGTAGTCGCGGTCCAGGGCGGCCATGGCGCCCTGCACCGAGGCCTCGTTCCAGTCGCGGGAGAGCAGCGCCTGTTCGCAGGCGATTGCCCGTTTGGGGGTCGCCGCCAGCCCGCCGTAGGCAATGCGGATGTCGCGTACCCGCTCGCCGTCCAGCTCCACGCTGAAGGCCCCGCACACCGCCGAGATATCCTGATCGAAGCGTTTGGAGATCTTGTAGCTGCGCACCGCGCGCCCCGGGCTCGGCAGCGGGATCCGGATGCGGGAAACGAACTCGCCGGGCTGCAGCGCCGTCTTCTGGTAAGCGAGGTAGAAATCCTCGAGCGCCAGCTCGCGTGTCGCCCCGCCTTTGCGCAGCATCAGCCGGGTGCCGAGGGTGATCAGCGCCGGCATGGTGTCGCCGATCGGCGAGCCGTTGGCGATGTTGCCGCCGAGCGTTCCGGCATTGCGGATCGGCGGCGAGGCGAAGCGTAGAAACAGCGCCTCGTACGCCGGATAGTGCGCGACGATGGGTACCAGCGCATCGCTCAGCGTCACGCCGGCGCCGATGTCGAGCCAGTCGTCGCGCTCATCCACGGTGCGCAGTTCCGCCACTTCGCCAACGTAGATCAGCGTGGGCAGTTCGCGATACTGCTTGGTAACCCACAGCCCGACATCGGTGCCGCCCGCCAGGATGCAGGCTTGCGGGTGTTCGCTCACGAGCTGCGCGAGGGTATCGATGTCGCGCGGTGCGAAGTAGCGCCGCTCACCGCTGCGCAAGGCCAGGCTCGCCTTGCCGTCGAGCGCCTGCAGCTGCCGGCAGAGGGCGCGCTCCTCTGCGTCTCCGGCAGGCCCGGCGCGGTGCATCCAGCCCCGATCGGGCTGTTCGTTGTCCGCGGCATACTGGTACATGGCGCCGGCGGCCTCCACGATCGGCCGGTAACCGGTGCAGCGGCACAGGTTGCCGGCGAGCGCGACGTCAATGTCGCGCCGGTTTGCGCCGGTCTGCGCTTTGAACAGGGCGAACAGCGACATCACGATACCGGGCGTGCAGAAACCGCACTGCGAGCCATGGCAGTCGAGCATGGCCCGCTGCACCGGGTGCAGCGTCCCGTCAGCGCCTGCCAGGCTCTCGACGGTGATCAGCTGCTTGCCGTGCAGCGTGGGCAGGAACTGAATACACGAGTTGATGGCGCGCAGACGCAGCTCCGCGCCGTGCGGCTCCGCAAGCACTACGGTGCACGCGCCGCAGTCGCCCTCCGCGCAGCCTTCCTTGGTGCCGGTGCGGCGCAGGTCCTCGCGCAGATACTGCAGCACGGTACGCGTCGGGTCGACGTCGTCGAGCGATACCTGCTTGCCGTCCAGCAGGAACTGCACGCGGTGCGCTGCGGGATCCGATTGGCGATCGGGGCCGGACATGCTAGCTGCCACGGTAGGTCGAGTAGCTCCACGGCGATACCAGCAGCGGGACGTGGTAATGCTCATCGGCCGCCATGGCGAAACGGATGCTGATCGTGTCCAGAAACGGCGGCGCCGCCTGCGCGACGCCGGCTGCGGTGAAGTACTCGGCGATATGAAAGCGTAGCTCCCACTGGCCCTTGGAAAAAGCCGCACTGTCCAGCAGCGGCTCGTCCGTGCGCCCGTTACCGTTGGTCAGCACTCGTTTCACCAGCGTCGGCTGCGGCTGCAGCGCGTAAAGCTCGACGGCAATGCCGTTACCCGGTTTGCCTTGTGCGGTATCGAGCACATGGGTAGTCAAGCTTCCCATCTTTCCTCCAGGCGGCCGCCCTGAAACTGCCCCGACCGGCGTACTGGTCGCCTCCGCCGCCGGTCGACCGCCTGCCGGGAGCAGGCGCGCCAGGGATCCAGCACACCCGATAGTACCGCTATCGGTGCTATTGCAGGTAGTGGCATCGGGTTGTGGTCGCCCCGCGGGCGGCACCGGCACCGGATCCGGCCGTCATCGGCGGCCGCCTGAGAGCGGGGCTTACCGCTTATAATCGGCGCCGATGCAGCGCGAATCTCCCAGCGGCGACAGCGATCCGGTCTATCTGGACTATGCGGCGACGACGCCCGTGGACGCACGCGTTGCCGCCCGCATGCAGGCGCACATGACTGCCGGCGGCGTGTTCGCGAACCCGTCTTCGACCCATGGGCCGGGTCTGCGGGCACGCGACGCCGTCGAAGCTGCGCGCGCCGACGTCGCCCGGGTGATCGGTGCGAAGCCCCAGGAGATCGTATGGACCTCAGGCGCATATGATTTCTGGGCTTCAATACTTAGTGCATGAAAGTGATCTTGCCCGGCGCATTGAATCTGGAGAGGAGTATCCTGAGTTTGAAGCGATGTTACGTGAGGTCAGCGATCTTGCTGATTTGATTATGGTGGAATTGCTCAGA
>JAHELT010000102.1 GCA_024644045.1 Chromatiales bacterium
CGCGCTGCCGCCCGATGCTGCGTCCGACCATCAGCTCGGCCAGCTCTTTCTGATCGGTGTCCGCCGTGCGCCGGTGCGCGACGATTTCGCCCTGGCGCATCACCGAGACGAAGTCGGTCAGATCCATGATCTCGCGCAGCTTGTGGGTGATCAGCACAATCGTCACCCCGCGCGCCTTGAGCGCGCGCAGGATCGCGAACAGCTGGTCCGTTTCCTGCGGTGTCAGCACGCCGGTCGGCTCGTCGAGAATCAGAATCTCGGCGCCGCGGTACAGCGCCTTGAGGATCTCGGCGCGCTGCTGCTCGCCGACGGGCAGCTCTTCGACCAGCGCATCCGGGTCCACCTGCAGCCCGTAGTCCTTCTCGAGCCGCTCGAGCTCCTGGCGGGCCAGCCGCTTGCTGCGGCTCAGCACGGTCCCGGTCTCCGCGCCGAGGATGACGTTCTCCAGCACCGAAAACGTATCCACCAGCATGAAATGCTGATGCACCATGCCGACACCCGCCTCGAGGGCGTCTTTGGGTCGTTTGATCTGACAGCGCACCCCGTTGATCCAGATCTCGCCCGCGTCGGCTTCGTAGAAGCCGTACAGGATGCTCATCAGGGTTGACTTGCCGGCGCCGTTTTCACCGACGATGCCGTGGATCGTGCCCGCGACCACCGTCAGATCGACCTTGCGGTTGGCGTGCACGTCACCGAACCGTTTATCGATCCCGCGCAGCTCGATGGCCGGCGGCGGACCGGCCGGGGCGGGCGTATCGGTTGCACGGCTTGGGGCGGCGGCCGATGTCATGGGCCTGCGGATCGCGTGTCGACACTCGGCCGGGCGCATCGCCCGACCGGTCGTCGGTGCTCTATATAACGGTGGCTACATCGCGCAACTGTTGTTACTCATGTAGTCGTGGACCTTGACCTTTCCGGCAATGATATCGGCTTTTGCCTGGTCCACACGGGCTTTCATCTTGCCGTCGATCAGCGAGGCGTTATGCTTGTCCAGCGCATAGTCCACGCCGCCCTGGGCGAGACCCAGGACCTGCACGCCGGGCTTCCAGCCGCCTTTGTGCGCCAGGTTGAAACTGTTGTAAGCCGCCACGTCGACACGTTTCACCATCGACGTCAGCATGGTGCCGGGGTGCAGGTGGTTCTGGTTCGAATCGACGCCGATCGCATACTTGCCGGCGTCTTTCGCCGCCTGGTAGACGCCGGCCCCGGTGCCGCCGGCGGCGGCGAATACCACGTCCACGCCGCGATCGAACTGCCCCTTGGCGAGCTCGCTGCCGCGCCCGGGATCGTTCCAGGCGGCCGGCGTGGTGCCGGTCATGTTCTGGATGACCTCGACCTCGGCATCGACGAACTTCGCCCCCTGCTCATAGCCGCAGGCGAAGCGCCGGATCAGCGGGATATCCATGCCACCGATGAAACCCACCTTGCCGCTGGCCGATTTCATCGCCGCCAGCATGCCGACCAGAAACGAGCCCTCGTGCTCCTTGAACACCACCGATTGTACGTTCGGCAGGTCGACGACCATGTCGATCAGCGTGAAGCGCCGATCCGGAAACTCCTTGGCAACGGCCTCCAGTGCCGGCGCCTGTGCAAAGCCGACGCCGATGATCGGATCCGAACCGCGCTGCGCCATCTTGCGCAACGCCTGCTCGCGCTGCGTCTCGTTAGTCACCTCGAACTCGCGGTAAGCGATCCCCGACTCCTTCTTGAACTTCTCGACCCCGTTGTAGATGCCCTCGTTGAACGACTGATCGAACTTGCCGCCCATGTCGTAGACCACCGCGGGTTTGAAGTCGGCAGCGTGCGTGGCCACCGCGGATACCAGGAGCGCCGTCACTGCGATTAAACTCGTCATCTTGCGCATCACCACTACCTCCTTCGGTCCGGTTGTGCTTTTTGTCGACAGCGAGTGAAACAGTTGAAAGACCCTATTGCAACCTCGCCGGGGCGGCCTGCGCGCGGCGACAGGCAAAAACGCTGCACCTGGCCGCGTTTACCCCGCCGCGCCCGTGCGGACCCGCGTGAACGCCCCCAACCGCCACGCATCCAGCCTGTCTCTCGAGTTCATCGCGATATTCTGGCTGATCGGCCTGTCGCTTGCCTACCTGCCGGCGTGGATGCAGACCCGGGGCCTCGACAGTGCGCAGATCGGCACCATCCTCGCGCTGGCTTTCTGGGGCAAGATTCCACTCAACCTCCTGCTCGCCCACTTCGCCGACCGGCATCGCGTTCAGAACCGCATTCTGTTCGCGATGGCCGCCGCGATGCTGCTGTTGCTGCCGCAGCTGTCGCGGGCAGAGGGATTCGCCGGCCTGGCGCTCGTGTGGGGCGTGTGCGGTGCCCTGCTCGCCACCTCGATTCCGATCGCCGACAGCCTGTGCGTGATCGCCTGGCGCGACGGGCGCATCGATTACGGCCGAACCCGCTTATGGGGCTCCGGCAGCTTCATCGCGGCAACCCTCGCCGGGGGCTGGGTGCTGCAGCGCCACGCGCCCGATGCGCTGCCGGCGCTGATGAGCGCTGGCGCCGCGCTGATGGTGCTGGCGAGCCTGCTGCTGCCCAGACCCGCGGTCACGGCTTCCGGAGAAAGCTCGTTCGCCTTGCGTGACCTGCTCCGCAACCGCGACTTCCGCCGCTTCCTGCTCATCGCCGCCCTGCTGCAGAGCTCGCATGCGATGCTTTACGGGTTCGCCACCATTCACTGGCAGAAAGCGGGGCTTTCCAGCACCACCATCGGCCTGCTGTGGGCTGAAGGCGTGATTCTCGAGATCGCTTTGTTTGCCACGGCGCGCAACTTCCCGCGGCTGCTCGAGTGGCGCCGCCTGCTGCTGATCGCCGGCGCGGGCGGCGTCGTGCGCTGGTGCGGATTCGCTGCGACGACCGATCTCGCGGCCCTCGCGACCCTGCAGTGCCTGCACGGATTGACTTTCGCCTGCCTGCACCTGGGGGCCATGCGCTTCATCGCCAGCCACGTGACCGAGCGCCGCACCGCCAGTGCACAGTCTCTGTACGATGGGGTTGCGCTCGGGTTCGTGTTCGGTCTCGCGATGGCCCTGTCGGGCGAAGTCTACCTTCACTGGCAGGGCCGCGGGTTCCTGCTGATGGCCCTGCTCTCGGCGGTCTCGATGCTGCTGCTGGTGCGCCGGCGGTAAAAGAACAACGCCGCAATCGCGTTGCGGTCGCCCGCCCTCACTTGCCGGGAACGGCGCCACAGCGCATGCTCGACAAGCCGTGCAATCGATACTCAGTCTCATCGACGTCACCCTCCTCGCCGCCGCCCTGATCGCGTTCGTGGCCGGGCTGATGCGCGGGTTTGCCGGCGTCGGCTCCGGAATGTTGATGGCGCCGATCTATGTGCTGCTGTTCGGTCCGGTGCAGACCGTTGTCATCATCGTGCTGATCGAGATCGTGGTCACCGCGCAGCTCATGCCCGGCGTGATCCGCAACATCGACTGGCGGGTCATCGGCACCATGGGGGTGACCGCCGTGCTGTTCATGCCGCTGGGGAACTGGCTGCTTGTCAACGTGAACACGGACGCGATGGCGCGCGCGGTCGCCGCGATCGTGCTGGCGTTTGCGCTCGTGCTGCTCACGGGCTGGCGCTATGCGGGCGAGAAAAATGCGCCGGCGTCGATCGCGGTCGGCGCAATATCGGGCGCCATGATGGCGGCCACCAGTCTCGGCAACCCGCCGGTGATGCTCTACCTGCTGTCCAGCCGCGATTCTGCAGCGGTCAACCGGGCGAACTTCACCGGGTATTTCGCGATTACGCTGACTGCGCTGATCCTGTGGATGGCGGCCCGCGGGCAGATCACGCCCGCACCGCTCACGCGTGCGGGTCTGCTGTTGCCGTTTTTCATGCTCGCCGCTTACCTCGGCGCCAGGTTGTTCCGCAAATCCAGCGAGGGTGTGTACCGCCACGTCACGCTGGGATTGCTGATCTGCGTGGGCGCATTCGGCGTGCTTCGCTAGCCCGATCGCGACGCTGTGCGGCCCGCCTAAAGATAGTGAGCGCGGCGCCGATCAGGATTGACGCGGAGAAATTCGCCAGTTTGTGAATTGGGCAGTTGGCCGTACCGGGAGATTGCGCGGCGCTCCTGCTATCCTGCGACGCAGCACTCCACCGAAGGCAGCATGAACGACACGACAGCGCACACGGATACACGGCGGGCGCTAAAGGCCCTGTATCGCAACCTCAATCAGGTCATCCTCGGCAAGAGCGAGTCGGTGGTGCTGCTCCTCACCTGCCTGCTGGCGCAGGGGCATCTGCTGATCGAAGACGCACCCGGGCTTGGCAAGACCACGCTCGCCAAGGCCCTGGCGCGTTCGCTGGGCCTGGCGTTCGGCAGACTCCAGTGCACCCCGGACCTGATGCCCAGCGACATCACCGGTATCAATGTGTACGACCGGTCCGAGCGCGGCTTCGAGTTCCTGCCCGGCCCGGTGTTCTGTCAGATCCTGCTCGCCGATGAGATCAACCGCGCCACGCCACGCACGCAATCGGCCCTGCTGGAGGCGATGGCGGAAGGCACGGTGACCGTGGATCGGGAAACGCACCGGCTGAGCCGGCCGTTCTTCGTCATCGCTACCCAGAATCCCCTGGAGTTCGCCGGCACCTACCCGCTGCCGGAGGCGCAGCTCGACCGGTTCTTCATGCGTATCGGCATCGGGTATCCCGCGCCCGACACCGAAGTCGCGCTGCTCAACGCGCACATGCACGACGAGCCGCTGCAGCAGGTGAACGCGGTGATGAGCGCCGAGCAGGTCCTGCTGCTGCAACAGCAGGTGAAGAAGACAGGCATCAGCGACGCGCTGCTGAAGTACATCGCGCGTGTCGTACAGGCAACGCGTCAGGACGACCGCGTCCTTCTCGGCGCCAGCCCGCGCGGCAGCCTCGCGTTGATGCACGCCGCGCGCGCGTACGCATTTCTGAAAGGCGACCGTTTCGTATCTCCGGAGCACGTGAAAGTCCTCGTCAACCCCGTGCTCGGGCACCGCATACAGCTGAAAGACAGCCGCCCCGGCAGTCACGCGAGCGGCGTGTTCCTGGCCAGGTTGCTGGAACAGGTGGCTCTCCCCGACTTCCCGCCGGCCACGGAAGCGGCGGATGGATCTGTCTAAAGACCTGAGTCCGCACTTCAGGGCCTGGCTCGACCCGCTGCGCAAACACTTTACCGCGTACCGGTTCTGCTGGGTGCTCGTGGGCCTGAGCTTTCTGATCGCCTGGAATCGCGGTATCGCCCTGCTCTACGCCGTCGTTGCCCTGACCCTTGCCGCGATGCTGTTGTCGCACCTGCTGGCCTGGGCGAACGTGCGCGCACTGCGCGTAGTGCGCGAACGGGTGCACGTCCCGGCGCCCGGCGATGCCCCGGTGATTCGCTACCGGCTGAGCGCGCCGGGGCGGCGGCACTTCCTGTTGATTGACGAGCCACGGCTTGCCACGCTCGGCGCAACCCTGGTGCCGCACGTGGATCGCAGCGCCACCGTTGAACGGGACCTGAACCAACTGCACCGCGGCGTGTACCCGCTGGCCGGGCTGCGGGTGTCGAGCGCCTATCCGTTCGGCCTGCTGACCCGCCAGCGCCAGATCGCCCAGACAGCGCAGGAGATCGTCGTCTACCCGCGCCTGCACGAGGTGCGGCTGCCGCCACCGCGAAACCGGGCATACGCGGCCGAGGCCGAAAACGTCGCCCACCGGCGCCGCGGGTGGGACGAGTTCGCGGGCGTACGCGAGCAGCGTCCCGGCGAGAGCCTCAAGCACGTGCACTGGCGCGCCAGCGCGCGCCAGGACCGGCTGATGGTGAAGGAGTACGAGACCCTGGATACGCCCGGCATGTTGATCGTACTGCCTCAGCAGAAAGGGTTCGATCAGGGGCGTGCGCCGCACAGTTGCTTCGAGTACGCGGTGGAGCTTGCCGCATCGCTCGCGCGCGCCGCCTCCCGGGCCGGACACCCGGTGTGCTGCCTGAGCTTCGGTAAGCGCACCCGCGATCTGCGCGTCGCGGCACATACCGTCGAACTGAGTCCGATGCTCGAGTGGTTCGCGCACGCCACGCACGACGGCACCACCGATCTGCACGAGGCCATCGAACGCGCGTTGCGCACGCTCGGCGATCCGGGATGGCTGGTCAGTTTCCGTCACGACGGCCCGGTTCCGGGTATCGTTGGGCACGCCCTCGCGCGGCATCTCGATTTCGTGTTCGATGCGCCGAGCTTTCGCCACGCCCAAGCGCCGGACGGCGAACCCCGCGTGATCGTATCGCAGCAGCCCAACCGCTACCGCGTTGCCTGCTACGCCGACCTGCCGGCGCTGTTCACGTGATCATCAACGACCCGAGAATCTACTGGGCCCAAGCAGCCGCGCTCGCCGTCACGGCCGTCGGTGCCCTGTGGACCGTGATGGGTGCGGCGGGCGCCATTCTGGGCGTAATCGTGGCGATCGCGGGCTTCGCGATCATGCGGCGCGCCTGGGCACACCGGGACCGGGAACCGGACATCAAAGCCGCGGAAGCCATCGCCGCGGGCGGACTGGCGGTGGCCGTCATCGTGTTCGTGATTCAGGGTCTGGCCCATGCGCTGATCGTACTGGTGCTGGGCGCTCAGCTGGCGTTGAACGCGCAGCTGAGAGAGCATCGTCAGCTCAAGTTCGGCTGGATGACGAGCTTCGTTACGCTGATGCTGGGCGCAGTGCACGCGACCAGCAGCAACTACCTGCTGGTGTTCTGCCTGTTTGCGCTGTTCCTGCTGCTGGGTGCCGGTTACACCTGGCTCGACCGCCACAACCACTCGGGCGTGAAAGCGCACTGGCCGGCGATGGCGCAATGGCGCGTCGTGGTCACCTGGCTGTTCGCGGCTTTCGTCCTGTACCTGTTGACCCCGCGGCTGGACGCGTTGCTGTGGGGCGCCGGGGGTACGATGAGTGGTTCCGGCTACTACGACCGGAAGTGGGATCGACAGGCGCGCGACATCGGCGGGCGTGCACCCGAAGCACTGCCGCAATCCGGGACGGGCGACGCTGCGAGCGGCAGCGGCACGGGGGGCGCCGGCACGTCTGCGACAAACCGCGGCGGCAGCGGCACTGCGTCCCGTGAGTATCAGGGGTTCAACGAGCGTCAGTTCGACATCACGCAGCCGGACCCCGAGGACGGACGCGTGAGCAACGTCAAGGTGCTCGCCATGCAGGCGCCGCACGGCGCTTATCTGAGAGTGCGCACGTTCGACCGGTTCGACGGTGTGAGCTGGAGCAATACGCTGAGCGGCCGCCAGATCTGGCGCGGCGATCTCGGCCGCTTCCGGTTCGACGGCAACGGACGACTGATCCCCAACTTCAACCAGCAGATGCAGGTGCTGGCGCCGCTGTCGCCGGCCATCCCCGGCGCCGCACCCGCGCTCGTGGTGCACTTTCCGGCGGCTGCGCTGCGCAGAACGGAGTACGGGACCTTCGAGGCACCGCGCGGTCTGCAGACCGATACACGCTACACGGTCGAGAGCCGCATCGCGCGTAAAGCCGGGCGGTTTTTCGACCCGCATTCGCCGCCGCCCCGGCCTCAGGACCTGGACTTGCCCGAAGCATTCGATCCGCGCATCGCAGCACTTGCAGACAGCATCACGGCCGGCGTGGACTCGCGGCGAGAGCGGGCCGTAGCGCTCGAAACACACCTCAGAACCGGTTACGAGTACAGCCTGTCGAGCGTCTTCACGTCTCAGAACCGCACACCCTTGAGCGAGTTTCTGTTCGAGACACGGCTCGGGCACTGCGAGTACTTCGCCGCCGCGCTGGCTGTCATGTTGCGCACGCAGGACATTCCGACCCGCCTGTCCACCGGCTACTCGGCGACCACCTACAACCCGATAACCGGACGCTTCGAGGTTCGTGTGCTGGACGGGCACGCGTGGGTCGAAGCGTGGATCGACGACGCCTGGATGCTGCTCGAGCCCACCCCGTTCTACCCACTGCCGGAGCCGCAGGAAGGCCGCCTGACCGCCGAGCAGATCGAGACCTACCTCGAGCGCCTGGCAGCGATCGACGAGGCGCTCGGCGAAACCGAGGACCGACAGCTCGATCCCGAGCGGCTGTTGCTGCGCTTCTGGCAATCGGTGATCGAAACGGCCAATCTGATCATCGCACTGCTCGTCTGGCTGCTGCTCGTCGCCTGGCCGTTATGGCTGCTGCTCGCCGTCACCGCCGCCGCGGGTATCTGGCTCTGGCATCGGCACCGCGATACGCTGCTCGACTGGTGGGCGGACCAAAGGCTGCAGCGTTACCGCTTCACGCAAACCGCCGCGGACTTCCACTACGTGTTCGCTCTGGTGCAGGAACGTATGGCGCGGCGCGACTACGCCCGACTGCCCGGCCAGGCGCTCGCCGACTATTGCGCAAAGCTCAACCACGAAGGGCTGCTCAGCGATACGCACAGCGCACTGCAGGCGGCAGCGCATGCCTGCTTCGTGGAGGCGCGGACGTGGCAGCCGGATTGGCGCGGACTGCTGCTGGCGTTCTACGCCGACGTCAAGCGCAGCGTCTCGCGGCGGCATACCGCTCCGCGGATTTCGTAACGGTTCGATGCAGCGCACGAGGATGCGCCGCACACACGCCGCACCCCGCGACAGCGAGTCAGTCTTCGCCCTCCGGGGCCATGCCCTTGGCGCGCAGCTCGGCGATGGCCTCGGGCGTTTTCTTCAGGTGCGCGAGACCCATACCGCGCAGCACGTGATCCGCCTTGGTGTACTGGATCTTCGTGTAGGTAGTGAGCTCGACGCGGTTGCCCCACGGATCGAGGAAGTCCAGGAACCGTGTGTCCAGCAGCTCGACGCCCATCTCGAGCAGCGTCTTGCGCGCCAGTTCCTTGTCGTCGACGGCGATGCCGAAGTGACGCCGCGCATCCGGCGCCGGATTAACGCCTTTGGCGAAATTGATGAACTGGTCGCCGAAATAGATGAACGCCGCGGTGTCGCTGCGGCTCGCCACCTCGAACGCCAGAAACCCCGCGTAGAACGCCAGCGCCTCGTCGATGTCACCCACTTCGAGCGCCACGTGGTTGATGCCGATGGCGCGCGCTTTTTTCACCGGCTCATCATTCAAGCCCGTTCTCCTTCCTATTGATACCTGCCACGCTGACCACAATCTTACGCCAGAGTTTGTCTCGACAGAGAATGGCGGGACGAATCGTGTGTTCCGGCGCGGTCGTTGCCTCCTACAATGCGCGCATGCTCGAACCGCTTCCCCTCGGCCTCGTCGCCGCGACCTTCCTGCTCGCCGGTTGCATCAAGGGCGTCATCGGCCTCGGCCTGCCGACCGTGTCGCTCGCGATCCTGACCGTGGCGTTCGGCCTGCAGCCCGCGATGGCGCTGCTCCTGGTGCCCTCGTTGATCACCAATGCCTGGCAGGCGGCCGCGGGGGGTCACGCGAAAGTGATCGGGGCCCGCATCTGGCCGTTCCTGCTGGCCGCCGCCGCGACGGTGTGGATCGGCGCGGGAATCCTGGTCCGCGCCGATGTCAGACTGCTCGCGGCGCTGCTCGGCGCGCTGCTGTTTGCGTACGCGGCGTTCGGCTTGTACGGGCTGGCCCTGCGCATGCCGCGCCGCTGGGAGGGCTGGGCCGGGGCGGTGCTGGGTGCCATCAACGGTGTGCTCACCGGGATGACCGGGTCGTTCGTGGTACCGGGGGTGCTTTACCTCCAGGCGCTGCAGCTCCCGAAGGACCTGCTGGTGCAGGCAATGGGGATGCTGTTCACGGTCTCCACCCTGGCACTGGCCTTGGCACTCGCGGATCACCGGCTCCTCGGCAGCGAATCGCTGACCGCCTCCAGCATTGCCGTGGTGCCCGCGCTGCTCGGCGTGGCGCTCGGCCGACGCGTGCGCCGGAGCCTCTCCGAGGCGCGGTTTCGCCAGGTGTTCTTCGTTGCGCTGCTGCTGCTCGGCGCGTACATCGTCGCCCGGTCGCTCGGCTGAGGCGGCCGGTTTCGCGCTCCCCGTCTGGTGCCGACGCCAGCATGTTGACCGTCCGCTTCAAGCACAATATATTGTGTTTCCACGTTCCATGGCCCCCTACATATAGAGGTAGTACGATGTCACCGCAACTTCTGCTCAACTCCATTGACGCCTGGGATATTGCCGACTGTCTTTACTTTCTCGAGCAGGACGGCGAAGTCGCGCCCGAGTACGACCTGGAGACCGACGGGCTGGAGCTGTTGCGCGAGGATTGCCGGGCGAAAGCACGCTCGCTCCATCAGGCCGCCTGAAGCGCTAGCCCGGTGTCCGCCGCTGGCTCAGTTGTCATATATCGCTTTAAGTATTTTCTGTTAGCTTTTGTTTTTAAATAGTTTAATTAATATTGAGTCTGGCTGGCAGCCCGGCCCTTGGCTTGACTTCACGTGAATTCGACGTAAACTGGCGCGCTATGTTTACGTAGTTTTTACGTTAATGCCTCAGACCTACAACTACAACTTCCCCCACCCTGCGGTCACCACCGATATCGTGCTCTTCACCGTGCGTGACGGCGCGCTGAATCTGCTGCTCGTGCGACGGGCTCGGGCGCCCTTCGCCGGCGCCTGGGCGTTGCCCGGCGGCTTCGTGCGCCCGCAGGAGGACCTCGATACCTGTGCCCTGCGCGAGCTGCGCGAAGAAACCGGCATCCGCGACGTCTATCTGGAGCAGCTCTACACCTTCGGCGACCCGGACCGCGACCCGCGCGAGCGGGTTATCACGGTCGCGTACTACGCGCTGGTAGCCTCGGACGGTCTCGAGCTGCGGGCCTCCACCGATGCTGAAGCGGCGCAATGGCACGCCTTCGACGCCCTGCCCAAGCTGGCGTTCGACCACGCACGGATCGTGCGCCTGGCGCACGAGCGGCTGGCCGCGAAGTCGCGCTACTCGACGCTCGCCTTTCAGTTCCTGCCGCGGGACTTCACTTTGAACGAGCTGCAGGCGGTCTACGAGACGATCCTGCAGAAGCCGATCGACAATCGAAACTTCCGCAAATGGATCCGCGACACGGGAGTGGTCAGCGACACCGGCGAGGTGCGCCGCGGGATGCGCCACCGGCCCGCCAGGCTGTACCGCGCAAGCCACACGGACGGCGTCGCCATTCTTCGCTGAGAGGAATCGCCCACGACCGCGAAGCGCTACGATTTTCTGTTCTTCGCTTCTGAAGCCGGCCGGCTCGCACTGGTTCGCGATGACTTCAATCAGTACCACACCGTGCGGCGGGCTGCGGCCCGCCTTCCGCCTCTGTCACCGATGCCTGCGGCGCGCCGTCACCCAGGCCAGGAGCGTGTCGGTGGCCGGCGCCACATGCGCCGCGAGGCTGTCGTAGTGCGAGACCAGCTCTCGCCCCAACGGCGTCAACCGCGCTCCCCCGCCGCGCGCACCGCCGACCTCGGTCTCCACCACCGGCTCGCCCAGGGCCGAGTTCGTGGTGTCGATGAGGTGCCAGGCGCGGCGGAAACTGATGCCCATCGCCCGCGCGGCCGCCGATATACCGCCGTACTGCTCGACATTGCGCAGCAGCGCGATCTTGCCGGGGCCGATGGCGTCGCCGCCGATGTGCAGCTTGACCCGCACATACGTGTCCGCATCGGCACGCTCGTGTTTGCGTTTGGCCATCCGTCCTGTGTCCCTCTGTAACGCCGGGCTTGCCTCGTTATGTCTTTTATGACATAACGCAGCCTGCCGCTACCCCGGAAAAAAAGACAGTGCAGCGCACCCTCCTGAAGACGATTGTTTCCGTTATCGCGCTGGGGGGGCTGGCCGTGAGCACCGGCCCCGGCGCGGCCGATCGCTTTATCACCGTGGCCTCGACCACCTCCACCGAGAACTCCGGGTTGCTCGACCGGATTTTACCCACCTTCTCGGCGCGCACCGGCATCGGCGTGCGCGTGATCGCGGTCGGCACCGGACAGGCGATCCGCATCGCCAGGAACGGCGACGCCGATGTGCTGCTGGTTCACCACCGTCCCTCCGAGCAGGCGTTCGTCGACGAAGGCTTCGGCGTCAAACGCCATGACGTGATGTACAACGATTTTATCATCGTCGGTCCGCGCAGCGATCCCGCCGGGGTCAGCGGTACTGAATCCGCCACTGACGCCCTCCACCGGATCGCGCAGAGCCGCTCACTGTTCATCTCCAGGGGCGACGATTCCGGCACGCACAAGCGGGAACGGGCGCTGTGGCGGGACGCGGGGCTCACACCGGCCCGTGCCTCGGGCACCTGGTACCTCGAGGTCGGCGCGGGAATGGGCGCCACGTTGAACATCGCCGCGGCAAAACAGGGGTACGCACTGTCGGACCGCGGCACCTGGTTGAGCTTCGCCGGCAAGGGCGAGTTGACAGTGCTCAGCGAAGGCGATCAGCGACTGCTCAATCCCTATGGGGTCATCCTCGTCAATCCGGCGCGGTTCTCGCACATCAAGGCGCGTGAAGGCCAGATGTTCATCGACTGGCTGCTCTCGCCGGAAGGGCAGCAGGCTATCGGGGACTACCGGATCGGCGGCGAGCCGCTGTTCATTCCCAATGCCGGCGGCGCCGCAACGTCCTGACACGGACCATTTGCGCACACAGTTGGCAGAACGCCCTTACATTGCCAGGGATAATCGCGCCGAATTAGAAGTCCGGGGCGCAAACGCGCCGCCGCCGAAGGAATCCGATCCCTTGCAGGAACGTACGTTCTTTACGAACGGTTGGTGCCACTTCCCGCATGACCCGGTGCTGGCGGGCTGGGTGGAACGTACGCTGCCAGCGGCGCGGGCGGCAGTAAGGGCCCCCGAAAACGCCGAATGGCTGCGTTGCGGTGGCACCTGGTTTGCCGGCGTGAACGCGCTGCCCAACGATGCCAGCGGCGCGGTCGAGGGCGGACCGCCCGTGGCCGGCCGGGCGGTGGATTTCATCCACCGGTTGGCGGGGACGCGTGGCCTGGCCTGGGATCCGGCGCAGGTGTCGGTCGTGTACCCGGGCTACCCGCGGCCGATGGCCTCGGAATCGGCTGCTGCCTTCCGCTACCGGCGGGATTGCGACGCGGCGCACCTCGACGGACTGCTGCGCGACGGGCCTCGCCGACGCCGGTTTCTGCGCGAGCATCACGCTTTCATCCTCGGCATTCCGTTCGCGGCGGCGAGCCCCGATGCCGCCCCGCTTGCCGTGTGGGAGGGCTCGCACGAAGTGATCCGCCGCGTGTTCCACGATCACTTCACCGACACGCCGCCCGACGAATGGCGCAATGTCGACGTCACCGACCTGTACCACGCCGCACGCCGTGAGATATTCGAAACCTGCCCGCGCAGGGAAGTCGCTGCCCAACCGGGCGAGGCCTATCTGGTCCACCGGCTCGCGCTGCACGGCATTGCACCCTGGGGCGCGGGTGCGGCCGCGGCGGCCGACGGCCGCATGATCGTTTACTTCCGCCCCGATCTCGGCGGCCCGCAGGCATGGTTGTCCGGCGTCTGACGGTTCGTTGACTCCGTTCCACGCGCCGGGCCGCTGCAACAGTCGACCAGGTTACCCCCACAAAAAAAGCTCCCCGGGGGTGGGGAGCAAGCAGGGAGGAGTTGTCGGGTGCGCTGGCGCTCAGCAGCGATGCAGCTGGGCGGGCGGTTCAGCGTGGCTGCGGAAGATCCGGCGAACCTGCTCGGCTACGCCGCTGAATGCCCGGCTCAATGCCAGCGCGCGCTCTTGGTGCGCCTTGTTCAGGTAGTAGCCGAGGGTTGCATCGTCCAGCTCGAAGCGTTTCGTCCGGGTTTTCATGTCCGCCTCCTACGATTAGATTAAACTTGCTTGAAGACCGGTGTACTCTGGCGGCGTTCTGCCGCGATTGACGCATACTCTATGGGCCATACTGCTGATCTACAAACGAGTTATAATTATATTTCAGTTAAATTTTCCTTAAGTGAAGCCCAATGAACCGCCTGCCCTCGCTCAACGCCCTGCGCGCCTTCGAAGCCGCCGCCCGGCACCTCAGCTTTCAGAAAGCGGCCGCCGAGCTGCACGTGACGCCTGCCGCGCTCAGCTACCAGATCCGCCAGCTGGAGGAGACGCTGGGCGTGAAGCTGTTCCGACGCCTCAACCGCCTGGTCGAGCTGAGCGCGGCCGGCGAACTCATCCGCCCCGGCGTTCACGAGGCTTTCGAGCGACTGTCCGAGACCATGCAACGCCTGGCGCGCAGCCGCTCGGGGAACGTGCTCACCGTCTCGGCGGGCCCGGCGTTCACCGCCAAGTGGCTGGCCCCGCGCCTGTACCGGTTCATCGCCCGGCATCCGGAGATCGATGCCCGTATCTCAGCGTCGCTGGCGCTCGCGGATCTCGAACGCGACGACGTGGACGTGGCAGTACGTTTCGGCCAGGGCGTCTACCCCGGCTGCCGATCGGTCAAGCTGTTCGACGAGTACGTCACGCCGCTGTGCAGTCCGGCGCTGCTGCAGGGGAAGCACGCAATACGCACGCCTGCCGACCTCGCCCATCACACGTTGATCCACGACGATACCCACAAGGGATTGTTCGAGCTGGCGGACTGGGATACCTGGCTCGCAGCGGCCGGGGCCGAGAGTGTCGATGCCTCGCGCGGTGGCCTGCACTTCAACGTTGCCGATCACGGCCTCGACGCCGCGATTGCCGGCGCCGGGGTCGTGCTGGGGCGCGGGATGCTCGCCCGGGCGGACATGCAGGCCGGACGGCTCGTAGCCCCGTTTGCCCTCAAGCTGAAGGCGGAATTCGCGTTCTACGCGGTATGCCTGGAAAGCCGCAGCGGCGAACCCTCCATCGCAGCCTTCCGCGACTGGCTGCTGGATGAAGCCGCCGGGCGCGCCGGTGAGCCCAGCGTCGGTCCGGCCGTGTAGCGCCCCTCAGGCGTCCTGCGCAAACACCAGGCAGTAACCGTTGATATCCTTTATCCCGAGTTCGCGCAGTCCGTACCCCTGCGTCTCCGGCCCCCACTCGAAGGCAAGCTTGCCGGCCAGCCGCGCACTCAGCGCGTCGACGTCCTCGACGAACACATAAATCAACCCGCTGAACGAAGGCTGCGGGTGAGCGTCGAGCGCATTGGCGAAAAACCAGACGCGCGCCTCACCGAGTGCGACCTCGGCCCAGATCTCGGTGTCGTCGTCCTCCCGGTACGAACCCGTCTGCCGGAACCCGAGCGTGTCGACGTAAAACGCCACGGCTTCGGCGAGCGACGGCGCATACAGGCTGGGAATGAGTGCTGCGCGTTGCATCGGGTTCAGTGTCCTTCAGGGGAGCGTATCGCAACGATGGTAACCGGCTTTGCCTCACAGCGCGCGCCTGCCACACTGTGCACACCTAGAACACGGAGACAGGCATGCTCATCAGCAACATCGAGATAGTCCCCGGACACCGGGTCCTGCGCCACCTGGGCATGGTGCAGGGGAACACGGTGCGGGCAAAACACGTGGGCAAAGACATCCTGGCCGGATTCAAGAACATCTTCGGCGGCGAGCTCACCGCCTACACCGAGCTCTTGAGCGAAGCCCGCGAAGAAGCGGTCGCACGCATGGTGGCGCACGCCCAGGCCATCGGTGCGAACGCCGTCCTGAACGTGCGTTTCTCGACGTCGTCGGTCACCGCCGGGGCGGCCGAGCTGTTCGCCTACGGCACGGCCGTGGTGATCGAAGAGGGGTGAGCCGCCATGCCGATCGAACTCATTGTCGTCGTCGTACTCGCCGTGCTCGGTTATGTGTTCGGCCAGCTTGCGGAGCGCCGCCACTTCGCGTCCATCCGCCGGCGCGAGCGTGAGTATGCGGAGCTGCTCACCTTCAGCGAACGGCGCCCTCCCCCGGGCCGCTGGCAAACCGCGCTCGTGGGCGGCAACGTGGTCGTCTCGGTGGACTACTTCAAGCGGCTGGCCGCCGGCCTGCGGGCCCTGATCGGCGGGCGGGTCAGCGTCTACGAGTCGCTGTTGGAACGCGCACGTCGCGAGGCGATCCTGCGCATGAAAGAGGACGCCCTGACCAGGAACGCCGTGATGATCATGTGCGTCAGGCTCGAAACCGCGAGCATCACCAAGGGCAAGGGCGATCAGATCAGCAGCGTGGAAGTCTACGCCTACGGCACGGCGCTGATGCGTTGAGTTACGAGAACCCGCAACAGCCGGACGGCATCAACGTCAGCAAGACGCATCCGCTGGCGGAGTTTTTTCCGCTGCTCACGGTGGTCGTGGTCGCGGTGGTAGGACTCGTCGCGCTGCTCTCACTGGCGGCGGGCAGCCTCGCGCGCCTGGTACCGTTCGAGTACGAGCAGAAGATCGCGCGCGTCGTTGCCGCTGAGCTGTTGCCTCCGGGCGGCACGCATACCGATACCGAGGGTTATCTGCAGGGCCTTGCCCAGCGCCTCGCGACCGAGATGGCACTGCCGCCGGGCATGCAGATTCACGTCCATTTCGAGGACGACGACACGGTCAACGCCTATGCGACGCTCGGCGGACATCTGGTCATCTTTGGCGGGTTGCTGGACCGCCTGCCCAGCGAGAACGCCCTGGCGCTGGTGGTTGCACACGAAATTGCGCATGTGAAGCTGCGCCACCCGATCGTGGCGATGGGCCGCGGCGCCACCGTCTCGCTGGTGCTCGGGTCGCTGTTCGGGATCACCGACAGCAGCGCCGTGCGTTCGCTGATCGAGTTCCTCGGTGTGACCTCGACCCTTTCCTACAACCGTGAGCAGGAACGTGAGGCGGACGACGAGGCCGCCCGGGCCGTGCTCGGCGTTTACGGGCATCTCGCCGGCACCGAAGCACTGTTCGAGCTGTTTCGAAACATGGCCGCGCGCGACCTTGCCAGGCCGCCCGAGTTTCTCAGCACGCATCCCGGCACGGAGGAGCGCCTGGCGCGCTTGAAGGCGCTGGCTGCCGAGCTCGGGGTAAGCGGGACGGTGACGCCGTTGCCGCGCTGACCCGCAAATCGCGGGCAGCGCAGCCCTTCCCGGGCCGGGCGTACGCTTATGCGGCGCTGGTGTTGGCGCCCTGGCTTTGCAGGACGTCGAGGAGTTCCTGCACGCTCGGGCAGCGCTGCTCGAGGTCCTTGGCCATCATCCAGTCGAGGATCGGCTGGTAGCTCGCGTTGCGCGCACTGAGTGTGGGCACCGGGTCCGAGATGTGCGACATGCACACGTTGAGCGCGCTCTTGCCGGTGTACGGCTTGGCGCCTTCGAGCATCTCGAAGAGAATGATGCCGAGGCTGTAGATGTCGCTGCGCTCGTCGACCGGGTTGCCGGCGGCCTGCTCCGGGCTGAGGTAGTGCGGGGTCCCCTGGATGGTGCCCGGCAGGGTCAGATTCTCGGTCGACTGCAGCTGCTTGGCCATGCCGAAATCGATCAGCGCGATGGAATCGTCCTCGCGCAGCATTACGTTGGCGGGTTTCAGGTCGCGATGCAGGATTTCCAGCCCGTGCAGCTCCTGCAGCGCGTTGGCGATTTTCGTCAGATAGGTGAAGGCCGTGTCGACACCCAGG